>NZ_LWUA01000236.1 GCF_005222955.1 Blastococcus sp. CCUG 61487
ATCGACTCAACTGCAGCGGGTACAATCGCGGATTTGACTATTGCTCCCAGGTGCACTTACGGTGAGCCTCCTGTAGAGTCCAACACCCTGCCTGACTAAGTAGTCCTCGTACCGTATCGAGTTGAGGGTGGATGTGACTACGAACGTCCTCCAGTGCGTTGGAGCGCCCATCGATGCCCGAGCGGGGGCCGTCCGTGGTAGGGCACTCACGCATCGCCGACGCTTGGCAGGCCCCGGCCTTCAGTCGTTCGTCTCTGTGGACTTCGCTCGGCACGAGAATGAGTTAGTCCTACTGCCAATCAATGCAACGCCGGGCAGGGATGTCGGCGCCGCGTCGGGCATCGAGCACCTGAGCTTGTCCCGGCTTAGCAGTTTAAGTGCCATGGGACGCGAGCGTTGACCAGCGCGGCCGTGCGTGAAACTGGGGCCTCAACTGGGCAGCGTCTCTTGTGGCTCGCGGAGCGGTACCGCGGAGACGGCGGCGCGCTCAATGTCTTCTCATGCTTTCGCATCGTCGGCCACCTTGACAGAAGTGTCCTGCAGCTCGCGATCGTGGACTTGGTACACAGACACGAAATTCTGCGGACCACTCTCCACCGACAGGAAAGGGAACTGGTCCAGCGTGTGCACCCACCAGTCGACGTGGCTGCACGTATCTTGCGCGCTGAAGACCGGATTCCGTTGCGCTCTGCCGACCTGGGCCCCGAAGCGTATACGAGATTCGACCTCGGACGGGACTGGCCGATCCGTGTCGGCCTATTCCGCAGTACCGACACCGATCATTACTTAACTTTGACTGTCCATCACTGCGCAACTGACGGTTGGTCTCAAGCGATCCTCGTCAGGGACCTTGGTGCGCTGTACGCATGGCGCGCCGGCCTCCAACCGGCGCCGCTGCCCGTCAAGGCGCAGTACTCCGAATTCGCGGTGAGTGAGCGACAGCGCCACGAGGAAGCCAGAGATGAGCGCGACATCGCCTACTGGACGGGCGAACTCGCGGGAGCCACACCCCTCGAGCTACCAGCGGACTTCGCAACGCCAACCGTGACCACGTCCGCATCAAGGGTCATGATCGAAGTCCCCCCGCAGACGATCAAGCGGCTCCACACTACAGCTCAAGGTTTGCAGGCAACGCGCTTTTCCTGTCTTCTCGCGGTCGTATGGGCGATTTTCAAGACTAGCGGGGCTCGCGGCGAGGCCTTGCCAACCATGTTCGCCAACAGGACACGCCGCGATTTTCAGGACACCGTCGGCTTCATCGCGAACGTCTTAATGCTCCGTTTGCCGGATGTCGACGAACACATAACTTTCGCCCAACTCGTCGCGGCAGTTCAGCACAAGATTCTCCGCGCTATGATGCATCAGAACGTCGACTACCACGTAGTCCCGGCTGTGGTCGGTCGGACCGCGTCCAGAGCGCCATTGAGCCTGCTGCTCAACTTTTCAAGCGGGCTACGTCAGAATCTGTCACTTCCAGGCGTGCTGGAGATTCAGCGGCTTGAGCTGATGGAGGACGCGGGGTCGCGCTATGACCTGGAACTGCATTTCGCAGAATACCGTCTGACCGACGACGATGTGCGTCTACATCTGAGCTGCCGGTTTTCGCCTACCAAGCTTTCGCGTATCGAGGTGGCCAAACTGGCCCAGACCCTGGTTGACGGCCTGGCCTCGCTGCCGTTAGAGCCAGACGTTCCGGTCGCGACGACTCTGCGCGGCTAGCGGGCGGTGCGGCGCTGAAGCAGAGTCTCGTTGACCCAAACCGCGAGACTCCTTCGTCAACAGCCTCGGAAGATCAACAAGTGGACACGTCGGCCAGCCGGAAGTATCGCTACGCCCATACCCCCGTCACCGGAATCAACCAGGATCGCAGCCGATCACAGCAACGTCACGCGGGTGGCAGCGAGGTCAGGCGGCGAAGGTCAGCGTCGGGATCCCAGCGACGTCGCAGTCGGGCACTGCGAAGAGCGCCCCAGCGGCGGGCTCAGGATCTGCGAGCCCGTGCCGTGAGGTGGTGACAAACAGGGTACGCAAGCCCGGGCCGCCAAATGCGCAAGACGTAACCTGGCGTACCGGCAGTCTGACGAGATCAACGAGTGTCCCGTCAGGGGCGAACCGGGCCACCGCAGAACCGCCGAATAGGGCCACCCACACCCCGCCCTCAGCGTCGACCGCGAGTCCATCAGGCCTGCCATACGATCTGTCGACGAAAGCCCAGGGCCGGCGGGCTGTTAAACCCTCGTCCTGGCTGTAGTCGAAGACGTCGATGCGCTGCGTGACCGTGTCCACGTAGAAGGCATGCTTCCCCGCCCGGTCGAATCCGAGACCATTCGAGATTCCAACGCCCTCGGCCACCACCCTAACGGTGCCGTCGGAGGAAACAGCATAGAGTGCGCCAGCACCGGGCGTCTCGTCGTAAGCCATCGATCCGCACAGAAGGCGGCCGTCGGGATCGCAGCAACCGTCATTGAGACGCAGGTTTGCCGATAATCCCAACCGCGCTACTGTATGAAGCTCTGCGAGATCGAATCCGGCACGCACCTCGTCGCGAGTGGCGACCACAATGCCACCGGTGGACCGGGGACGGATGACTGCGACCACGTCGGCAAGGTGCACTCGGGTGACCCGCGCGTCCCCCTCTAGGTGCAGAACGTCCCCGGCCAGCATGTCGACCCACCGCAGGCCACCCCAGTCAGACGACCAGACTGGCCCCTCGCCGTGCTCGGCCACCGCTGCGGTGATCTGCTCGGCACGCATCTGGAATCTCTCCTACTCATCCAAGGCCATTCGTCTAGCGCCTCGTCAGTGGTCCTGAACTTCCTTGCTAGCGAGAAACCTCGCGTAATCCTGTGCTGACTGCAGCACGCAGAACTCATTCCCCTCAGGATCGATCAGAACCGTCCATTTGGTGATGTCGGCCGCCCAGTCGATACGACTTGCTCCGAGTTCGATGGCCCGCGCCACGAACTGCTCCCGGTTGTCGGGACGGAGGTCAAGATGCAGGCGGTTCTTGACGGCCTTAGTTCCCGGGTCCTGTGGGGCAAAGAGCAGTACCGGTCCGTGGCCATCCCCTGGACCGATCCGGATCGATGAGGTGAAAGTCCGCTCGCGTCGGTAGCCCAGCAGCGCCCCCCAGAACGCCGCAAGCCGCTCAGGGTCCGCGCAGTCGATGGTCACGCAGTCGATGCGAGCGGTCGGGGCGCTCGTTGGATCAGTCAAAACGTCTTCCGTGCAACTGAAGCCTCCCAGCCGCGGCGTGCTCGAAGTGACGCAAGATCTCGACCTCGCGACTCGGGTCATGATAGCGGTGCACCCGTTCTGTCGCGCCGGTCCGGTTATACACGGGATCGGCAAAGTAGTGGAAAGGCGCGCCACTATCGAACATATCGAACCCGTAGCACCGGATCTGGGCGGCAGGCAAATGCGCGAGCAGCACGGCCACTAAGGCCAGTCCGGTCGAAGGGTTTCGCCCGTCCCGCTTTCCGGGCACGAGCCCGAGCCGCCTGTACAGGTCGTCAAAGTCGGCCTCGCTGACCAGCGCGAGAGGTAGTCCCTCGAGCTCTCTACAGGTACGTTGGAGCCGCGTCAAGGCGACATTGAAGGCATGCTTTTCGCTCGCCGGCCGTGCGCCGAGGACGGCCCTCACCCCGAGAGAGCGGAGTTCGTCGACCCTCCGGGTGGCCAACATGTTGGACCCCCAACAGTCCGTGCGAGTGCCCGTCGTGTCCGCATTATTGATGATGAAAGCATTCATGCGGATCACCACGTCCGCGGCGTCAATGTCGCGACCGTGGCTCCGTTCGCCGATACTGGATCCGTTACCAACCAGCGCTATAGATCCGGGATTGCCGAGGTTTTCCGCGAACCATCTAGCGTCGAAGATCGCGGACGTGGTCGCTGTCATCAGACCAGCTCAAGTAGCGCCCGCTGCGAGCCGCCGGCAAAGGCGTGCGCGGTTACCAGCTCAAGCCGGTCCAGGGGACGCGGCGCGGCCCCGTGCAGCAGCCCCGTCGTACCGCAGACCTCAACCAGGTACCGTGCGGCGTCCATGGCTAGGTCGGCGGACAGCCATCGGGCGCTCGCGCCGTCTGAAATCCCCGGGCTCTGTCCGGCGACATACGCTTCGGCGAGCCGGTCCACCAGGGCGCGGGCCCCGGCCTCTCGGGCCCGCATCCGCGCAATCGTCGCCCTGGCTACGCCACGGGCCTCTGGGGCGGCCGCCCGGACGCGACCAGCTGCCTGGATCAGCATCTCGTCCGCGGATTCGAGAAGCATGAGCGCGAGGAAGGTTCGCTCGACGGAGAGTGCTCGGTGCAGCGCCAACAGCGTCGTACCCCCGCGCGACAGGACCCGGGTCTGAGCAGCTTCCATCGTAAGCGCGGCCAGGGAGGGGTAGCCCGGTGAGCATGCCAACGGGTCGACTGTCACACCGGCGGCCTTCGACCGGATCTCGGCGAGCACAAGCTGGCCGGCGGCGTCCCGAGCAACTACCAGCGCGCAATCGGCAAGGGTGCCGAGGCTGACGGCGCTCTTGCAGCCGTGGAGCCGCGCGCCCTCGGGCTCCTCGGTGAGCCGACAGGCCAGCGCGTCTAACCGGCTCCCGACCTCGGGCTCAGTGATTGCCAAACACAGGACGTCGTTCCCCCCGAGGAGCCGTGCAAGCAGCTCGTCACCGTCGGGCGTGCGTCCTAGGGCAATCCGCACCAGCGAGGTGAGAACATCGGTCTGCAACCAAACCGGCTGGTCGTACCGGAACGATCTGCCCAGCTCACGGGCAAATGCCACCGACCGACGTCGGCGTTCGGCACGATCGTGACCATTGCCGACGTGCATTACCCTGGATAAGAACTCCGCCCGCGCGTCGGCCCACGGCAGCGGCTCCGGCTTAGCCGGCGTTACGACCGCCACGATCGCCACTGCTCCAGGCGCTCGCGCACCGGTTCTGGCCACGCCGCCTCGTCGAGGCCGAGTTGAGCTATGAACGCGAATAACAGTCGCTCCAAGCCGACGCCGACGCATGCTGTGACAGTCTGCCGGTCCTCCGCGTCGGCAGTGAGGTCGAATCGCTTGGTCAAATATTGTCCGTGTCGGTTGAAGGACGCGACCGCGATCGATCGCTCGGGGTCCAGCCGCAACTGCAGTTCCGACTTCGCGTCAGTCATTCGCTGTACGTTGATGCGGTTGACGCCGGCGGCGGTCATGAAGAACGGGTCGCTTGCGGTCTCGCATCTACCCCGCAAGCCTAGCTCGTCGGCAAGGCCGATAATCTCGCCGCGGAGCTGGTCGAGGTGCTCGTCTACATAGTCCCGGTGGCCGAGGAACACCGTTTCTCGGATGGTGAAGTCCCAGAGCCGGGCCAACGGCGAGTGATAACCGTGTTCGAAGCGGAACGATGGTCCGCGTGCGGTATATACCGCATTCTCGGTCAACCCCTCGCGAGCCACCAAGTCGTAGACGTAGTAACACATAGTCGGCGGCAAGGCGTACTCTGTCGCAACGCTGCCGCGATCGAAGAAACCCTCGATCTCAGGCAGGCTGCGACGCGATGCAAGTTGGGCGAACTCGTCGAAGATATCAACGTCCGAGCGGAGCCGGCCAACCAACATAAGGTATTGGGGGAAAGACTCGAAGTAACCCGCCGCATCCAAGACTTGCTTGGGCAACAAGACCGGGAGCTTGAGCTCCTGCGCCCCATGGCCACGGATCCGCTGTGTGACCATCGCATCCAGCACCTCGAACAGCTCGGCGAGGTGACCACCTAGACTCACCTGGCCGGGTCCGTGTTCCCGAACCGTGCGGTTCTGGCGCGCCTCCTCGAGCACTGCTGCCGCCGAGCCGACCGTGACGTCGTCGGTGTTCCATGAGACACGTGGCCGCGGCCTCGATAGTCCATCAAGCTCGCGGCTGAGCCCTCGCCGAATCTTGGCAGAAATCTCGGTCGGGTCGGCCTCAGCTGTCAACTGGCACTGAAGACCGACGATCCTCCCCTCCTCGTGGACCATATGGAAGGACTCGATCCCCTCGGCGAGGTAGAGGACCCGACGTGACAGCTCATCGGAGAGCCGCGCATCGTACGGCCGCTCGAACGAGACGGTGACGTTGTGAAGCACGTCAGCTCAACTGCGCCCTGTTCTCGATCAGCGCGCATACCGCGTTCACTGACGAGAAGTTCGAAATCTCGAAGTCATCATCCTCGATCACGAGACCGAACTCCGACTCAACGAAGCCAATTACGCCTACGATCTTGAGCGAGTCGATTTGCCCGTCGGCGAAGAGGTCTTCCGCAGGGTCCACATCGCGCCCCTCGGTCACCTCCCGCAGAAAGTAATCCAAGACTAGCGACTTCACATTCGTTGCCTGCACCATGTCTCTCCTTCTTGATGTACTGCACTGTTACGGGGCGGGTCCAGTCTGCGTTTAGCGGTGATTCTGGTTAAGGTGCTCTGCCACCCCCTCCCGCAGCGCCTGGCGGGCTTCGCGTGACGTCCCGGCAATGTGCGGAGTGAGTAGTACAACGCCGGGCGGAACATCGGCCCGTCCCTGGTGGATGGTAAGCAGTTCGTCGTTTGGGTCTGGAGGTTCGCACTCTAAGACATCAGCCGCGAACGCGCGCAACCGTCTGGCGCGTAAGGCTCGCGCGACCGCGGTCGAGTCGATAACGGCGCCGCGAGCGACATTCACCAGAGTGGCGCCGGGGCGGATGCTCGCTAACTCACGCTCTCCCAACAGCCCTCGAGTCTCCTTCGTTAGCGGAACGGCGACCAGAACGTGGTCGACGCTTTCCAGCAGATCGATCAGAGACACCGCCCGTCGCAGACCCCACGACCGTTCTGCACCGCGAGCGAGGTAAGGGTCGTAGAAGGTGACGCCACAGCCGAAGCCAAGGAGGCGCCGCGCTATGGCCGAACCGATCCGGCCAAGTCCGATAACGCCGACCTCGGAACCGCTGAGCCGCGGCAGTCCCCTGGCGTCGTCTGGCCGCCACGCCGCGACCGGGTCTGCCCTCAGCGCGCGATCGAAGCCGGCGACGCTCCGCGTCGAGGCGAGCAGCAACATTAGGGCGTGATCGGCGACATCGTCGACGCCGTAGTCGGGCACGTTTCGGACCTCGACACCGCGCTCGCGCGCGTCCGCGACGTCGATGTTGTCCACGCCAGCGCCCCAGCGGACTACCTCGCGGATCCACGGAGCCGCGTCAAGCGCTGCCTTGTCGATCGGCACCTCGTGACCAACCACCAAGGTCTCGCACCCGCGAGACTCCTCGAGGTTATCGACCAGCCGCAGTGCTCGGCCGTTGCGGCCGACCGCATCGGCGAGCGCGTCGAACTCGCGAGCCAAGTCCCAAGTAACGGCGATGCTCACGATCGCAGCACTTCCCCGACGGTCGGTGGGTGATTGTCCTGCCTCTCCCATGGCACTTGGGTTTCGTCGAACCCCTCGTGCCGCAGCCAAGTCTCGGTGCGGGCGACGTCAGGCCAGTAGTCGATATCGAGGCCGCCTTCCTGCCGCAGTGGGTAGGTTCGCCTGCCCATCCAACGGAATGGCAGTAGTCCCTCCAAGGCGCGGCAGCGCGTCCGCAGCACCCAGGCCCCGCCGTCGCAGAACCAGGTCTGCGCCTGGGTGTCGCGGTCACATGAGGCACCCGGAATGGCGTCCACGTCGCCAAACGGTACAAGCAGCCCGTGCTCGTCGATCCGCTTGGCCCTGACTGGAGAATACTCATTGTACGACGAGACCGTAACTGCACTATCAAGTGTGGGATCCGCGACGAGCGCGGCGACACCCTCGTCGATTATGTGTGGCGAAACCGTGGCGGCGTTCGCCAGAAGCAGCACGACAATTCCCGGGTCCCTAACCTCGGCCTCGATGATCGCGTTGATGGCGTGGGCGACGACGTCCTCGACCAAGGCAGTGTCGGTCGCCAGTTCGGCGGGACGCTGCATCCAGCGCACGCCATACTCCGACGAAAGACGATGGAGATTATCGTCGTCGGAACTGACGTAGATGCGGTCGACGAATCGGGAACGGGAGGCAGCGATGAGCGGGTATTCGAACATCCGGCGACCCAGCATTACCATCGTATTCTTGCCAGGTACTCCGCGGCTCCCCGCCCGGCCGATCAGTAGTGCGGGAAAGGTTCTAGGCTTCTCCGTCAAATCCATGGGACTTCCTTTCACGGAACAACGACAATCTTGCGTGGCGGGTCGCTAGGCAGACCGTCGATGAGCAATGCCAGAGCGGCGTCCAGCCCCCGGCGTACCTCGACTAGGTCACGGACCGCGTCGCACCGCCGGGCGAGCAGCCGTACGGCTGGCAAGACGTCCAGATCGCGCGCGTGGGCGTTGATGCCCCGCACTGTGTGTTGGCGCAGCGTGATCGCGACCACGTCGCACTCAATTGGCGCGGAAGAGATCCCGACCAGCACGATCCAGGACGAAGGCGGCAGTTGGTCGGCCCGGGCGAGCACGGCACCGCCCCGTCCCGCACACTCAAACAGCGCCCAGGGACGGGAATCGTCGAGCCGGCCCAGCAAATCGTCCAGGCCCTCCGGGGGTACTGCCAAGTGTGCGCCGAGGCTGAGTGCGACCTTGCGGCGAGCCTCATTTGGCTCAACCACCGCGATCTCGGACACGCCAAGTTCTTGCAGCCACAGCACCACGAGCATTCCGACAGACCCGGCCCCGACGACGACGGCGCTGCGGCCGGCTAGATGGGGCACGACCCGGCAGGCGTGATGCGCTACGGCGCAAGGCTCTGCGAGCGCGGCGACCTCCGATGCGAGATGATCGGGCACGCGGACGCATTGGGCGGCATTGGTGACTAGATACTGTGCCAAGGCCCCGTCGTGATCGAATCCGATGACCGTCTTCTTCGGGCACTCCTCCGGCATACCGGCCCGACAAATGACACACTCCCGGCAGGGCTCCGCCAAAGCAGGCACGACTCGCTCCCCCAGCGGTATGCCGACGACTCCTTCACCTAGCGCGATGACACGCCCGACCGCCTCATGCCCAAGCGACACGGGTACCGCAGATGGTTGGATCGCCACCGGACCACTGCGCACCTCCTCGACATCAGTCGCGCAGAGTCCACACGCCTCGACCGCAAGCAATACCTGCCCGGGCCCCGGCAATGGCACGGGCACACTGTCCAACCGAACGACGCCGCGCGCATGCCATCGCAATGCGGTCATTTGCTCCGCCGGCACAGTCATCGGCACGCACCGGCCTCGCCGCTGAGCAGTTCGGCAACGTCGGCGGCGATTCGCAGCCGCCGGTGCCAGCGCGCCGCCTGCCCAGCCGGGCCGACCGACGGCGCGTCGTCCTCATCGAACCAGGTCCGCACCAAGGGGCGGAACGATACCGGGAGCCCGGCGGCGCGGACCAGCAGCGGCCATTCGATGTCGGTGGCCTGGCTGCGGCAAATGCTCTTGCGGGCGACGTGCGCCGCCGCCTCGGGACCCAGCAATTGCATCCCAAACATGAAGTCTGCCGTCGGCATCCCGAAGTGCACCCGGGCCAGTTCGTTGCAGACGCCCTCGGTCAACACCAGTTCGCGCGGCCCCTTGCCGACGTGTTCCTCGGCTCTACCGATCACCACGCAACCGTCAGCCCGGACACCGGCCTCGCCGAGAAATGCGAGATCTTCGTGCGCCACACAGTCGAGCAGGTGGTCGAGGTCAGAGTGCAGTACCCATGAGTCCGGGTGAGTGTCTACGGTCCACGCGAGGATCTCTCTTCGCGTCCATCCTATGGCGTCAGGGGCAACCGGCACCATCCGCACGATGACGCCCGCCGCCTCCAGTAGGGCAACGACAGTCGGCGTGGTCGCGTCGGTGCACGTTACGTGCACCACTCCGACCAGGCGTCGCAGCGTCGCGACCAAGTCCGCAACCTTCCCGGCGAGTTCGCCGGAGGGGTCGTGACAGGTGGCCGCGACCGCCAGGCTAGGCACCCGGCTCGGTACGGACGGTGCGCCGCGTCCGATTCTTGGGCACGCCGCTTTGGTCCTGGTTATAGGGGTTAAGCCGATGCCGAAGCGAATACATGAATGATCGGGTCATGACTTTGCGCTGCTCATCCGAGAAGAACTCGCGCGAGATGTTGCCGGCCCAGGTGTTGCCAGAGTCGGTGATCCCTAAAGTTGTCTTGTCCTCCCACAGCAGGCCCCGGTCCTTGAGGTTGTCCACGGTGGCGCGGAACCGCTCGAAGTCGGGGACTTTGCTCTTCTCGAGTTCCAGAAGCATCGACGGGAACAGCACCATTATTCGGTGAGCATGTTCAGTGGCGTCGTACGACTGGGCGACGTCGAATGGCAGCCGCCCCTGTTCCAGCGCTTGGATGTAGCCGGGAATGGAGCTGACGTTGGTGTAGTGAGCGCCGTTCACGTAACCACGAGAGGAAGCTCCAATGCCTATCATGTTGCCACCCGAGGAGATCAACTGACGGCTGGCCCGTATGTAGTTGTAGTCGCGATTCTGGGTGAATGTATACGAACGCGAGAGCCGCATTGAACGATCGGTCATCAAGGCCTTGAGCCGTTCAAACATCTCGACGTTCTGGTCATTCGTCGGCTGCGAAGAGAACCCGCGCCCCTCATCCACCCGGTTCTTGAATCCGGTATTCTCCCAAAGCGTTAGCGAATAAGCGTCAATGTAGTCTGGCTCTAACGCCAGAATTTCCTCAGCGTCGGATAGCAGCATATCGACATCTTGATCGGGCAAGTTGTACATGATATCGGTGGCGTACTCAGGTAGCCCGACCGTGCGAATGCTGTCGACTGCCCCTCGAACTTCACCGATGGTCGGCTTAAGGCCTAGTTTCCGGCGCAGAGGCTCGTGCAGAGTCTGGATCCCAAAACTGACACGGTTGAGGCCGTGCTCGCGCAGTCGGCGCAGTTTTTGCGTATCGCCGAGCGTGATGGCATCGCCCTCCATCGTAACGGTGGCATTGCTCCTGACGGTAAACTCCTCGCCGACAGTGTCGAGGATTGAGGCCAGTTGATCTGCGGTTAGGGAGGTCGGCGTGCCGCCACCGAACTCGACATACTCAAGCGTCGGCTCGGCGAAAATACCCGATCGTGCATAACGGCGGATTTCGGCGCGTACCGAGTCCGTGTATCGTTGTCGGGTTTCCTCCGGGTACTGCTGATTCAGTTCTTTATAGAACCCGCAGAAGTGGCACAGGTAGTTGCAGAATGGGACATGTATATAAAGCGACGTCAGCGGACTCATGTCGGTCCGTGGCGTGAACATCTCGTGCTCGAAGGCCGCCGGGTCATCCACCGCATCGGACTCACGGTTCAGTTTAGGGTAGTAAAAGAACTCTCGCAGACGAGACTGGAACGTGTCGATCGACAATTTATTCACCATTCTCTTCGCGCCTAGTGTGTCGAGCACATCGAGCAATGCCGTCCCCGAGACTGACTTTAGGTCGCCAGCCCAACCGCGTGGCGAAGCGGCGCGCATCTATGAGGTAGCCCTTGTAGCTTCCCGGAGAGGCGGAGATGCGCTCCCGCGCTTCCTCAAGCGGCCAACCGCATTCCACGGCGCACACATGTGCGATGTCGGCCAGCGACCGGGTCTCGGGACTCGCCACATTGAAGGTGCTTCCTTCGACACCCAGGGCCAGGCCCGTTGCCATCAAGGCTTGGACGGCGTCGTCGATGTACAGAGGGCTCCACAGGTAGGGGTCGACCTCAAACGCGTCACGGCCCCGGCAACACCTGTCGAGCACCACGGGAATGAACCCCGTCGCGGGTTGGCCGGGCCCGTAAACGGGCCCAAGCCTCAGGCTCACGCAGCCGGGAAGTCGCGCCAACTCGACCTCGGCCAGAGCCTTCACCTGGCCGTAAAGACTCATAGGCCGCTGAGGCTCCGACTCGGTGGCGTGGGTGCTCCGCGGCCCGTACTGCTTGGCAGATCCAACCGAGACCACGCGCGTATAACTGGGCAGTACGTCGGCAAGATTTTTTGCGATCATGTACGTGACGGCCCGGCTCGGGTCCTCACTGTCCAATGCTGCGCCACGGTCCGGCTCTGCAGCCAAGTGGAACACGAGGTCCGGCGTTACCTCTTTGACCAGCTCGCACACAACCTCAAGATCAGCGAGGTCGCCGTCGGCTCGTCCGCGGTGAGCCACCACAGTGTTCGGGCCACGTCCAAGCGCCTCCGCCAGTGCGGACCCGATGAAACCGGACGCTCCAGTGACTAAAATCGTCTGCGACATGCTACCTCTCGCGAAGCGTGATTTCGTCTTCCCTGGAGAGCGGGGCCCGTACGACGTCTGAAATGCCTGTGCAAGTTCCGTCCGGGCCAGGCGAAGCTACGGTAGCGGTGAGCTCGCCATTTGCCAACGCCTCGTCACGGAACCGCGCGTCGAGCTCCTGGGCCCCCGGAGCAGCAGCATCCGGAGATCCGTCGCGCACACAGCGGCCACCGTCTGGTGTCTTGCTGCCCGGCCGGCGAGTCCGCTGCACCAGGCCTCCATCTTTCGGCGAAGTGGCCTCGCCGTGGGGAAAGCCTCGGTGGACCGCTGTCGTCTGGTTATGTCAACACCGCGAAGTATCGGGCGTTATGCAGCATGCCCATGGCGTCTAGGTCGAAGTAGACGGGCGCTCGCCAACGGCAAGGCCGAGCTCGCCTATATCACGTTCCCTGCGCCGCGACAATCGCTTCTTTCACACACTCAGACGTCGACACTCCGCTTCTGCAGTCAGGGTGCCGCACTGTAGGCGCACCGCTAGAGATGTACGGCGGCCAGCGACAGGGGCCAGCGCTACGAGCGACGACGATGGCTCAGACCCGGCCAATCTCTCCTGGGCACTGGGCACGCGAGAACGGATTCCGACGAGAACGAGACGTGAGTTGTCCGCTCGTTGCCCGCTTGCTCAGAGCGAGATTTGCGTGCAGCCGACTACGCGCCCCCGCTGCGCGTGTACGCCCGTACTGAGCGTCGTGGCGGCAACATCGCCGGCTGATCGGGGGCGGCCGGAGCGACCTGCCGACGCAGCTCGTGTGGCGCCAGCGGCAAGCGGGCGCCTACCCCCTCGGAAGAGATGTTGAGGCGGCCTCCCCTGTAGCCCTAGGACTGCTGGTTACCGCCCGCTCGCTCAGCGCCGGCAGCGGCCGGGCAGCGTCACTTCCCGTCGGTCGCGGCCGATCGCACACTTGCTAGAGCCTCGAGGGCGGATTCGGCCAGACCCATTGAGACGAGGTAATCGACGAGGCGGGCCTTCGGCAGCCGCGTCAATTGAACATCCACGGATGCCTCCCTCCGCCGATGCATTGCCGGCGACCAAGGACGCGTCGTTCTCTCCGGCGTTCGGTTGAATCGTGGCGGAGGTGCCAGCATCGTCAAGACAAAGTCGCCGACGCGGAGGTCGAGGGCTGCTCGCTCCACGAGGCCCTTGATCCGTGGGCTCTCACAGATGTAGAGGACATGCCGATAGCGGCCACCCCGAGGTACAGGGATCACAGGAAGTGCCTCGACCTGCGGCAGGTTCAGGCCCGCGAGAGAACGTCGAGCGGCGGCCACCGCCGCCGGCGGCGCGGTACGCCGAGCCGTGTCGACGTACGCGCGGATGATGGCCTTGTACTCGTCGAGCGGCTTCTCGCTGCGCTCGTACTCCACGGCAATGGCGCCAGCGAAGGGCTGCCCTGACTCCCACTCCGTCGGAGCAATGGGAAGGACCAGGGCGTCCGGAAAGCCGCGCCGCGCACCGTTCTCGGAGAGATAGCCGTACACCGGCTGGTACTCCGCCGCGTTCGATCGAGGGCGGTACTCCATCTTGGGCGGGGCCTTGTCCTCCGCGGTGATCTCCCGTTCCGTCAGGATGGTCACCGATGTCGGATAGCCGGCCGGCAGTTCCTGGCGCCCGGTCTCCAGTTCGACGATGAGATCCGTCAGCCGCAGGGTGTGCTCCATCGTGCCGAGCGAGGGGGTAGGGAGGTAGCGGGTGCCCTCCCCCACCTCGTTGTAGGCCCGAAGGGTGGGCTGATAGATCGGGTACCCCCCGACGCCGGGGTGCTTCTCGATCCACCCCCCTGCCTGCAGGGAGGCAAGGCGGGCGGCCACGGCCTGCCGGGTGGGCATCTGGTCGAGGGGATAGCAGCGCTCCTGTATCTGAGCCCGCGTCGCGTAGCGCACCCGGCACAGCCACGTGACGAGTACCCGGTCGCGGCCCGCCAGGAAGGCGGGAGCCCCCTTTCGCCGCTCCCCCCGCTTTCCCTTCGAGACAGTGCGCCTACGGGGCGGGGCGACGTCGGGTAGGCCCGTGAGGATGTCGATGCTCTGGCCGGGGTGAGCGAAGGGGCTGTCTTCGTCAGCGTGTACGGGGATGGTCATCAAGACTCCTCGAGTAGGCGATGTCGCTCGGATGTCTCGACGCCGCGGAACGCCCACTTGAGGTTGCTCGAGAAGTTGCTCGATAAAAACTTTCGGACCGACAGCGAGGCAATGACCCCCACTGGAGGGCCTCACTCATGCGGTTGCTCGGGTGCAACCTCCCGGATCAGGGCTTCGGCTTCGTGAATCAGCAGGTCACGAAGCGATCGGCTGCCAACACACTGCGGCCGCATATCGTCGGCTGAAGGCGCGTTTGCGACCTCCGCAGAACTGCGCACTGCTGCTCCGGTCGAGCGGTCCACCGGACTCGCTGCATCTGCGATCGGATCGAGTGGCCGGGGCGGCCTCGCCGCACTGCCCGCCGCCCGGTCGCTGCGCTCCCATCGCAGGCGGGATCGTGCGACCGCGGCCTTCGCGCGAACGTTCCCGCGACGACGGCGGGCCCTCGGAGTCCGGTGCCCCAGGAGCCCCGCCGGTCAGTGAAGGGATGTACCGGTATCCCGTCCTCACATCGGCCGTCCCGCTGTTGGCCACCTCCCCCTTACTGGCTGCGGGAGGCACACACCCTCCGTGCCCGGGGAGGGGTACACCGACCACCCCCTTCCCCGGACGGGCAACCCGGCTCCTCCCTTCCCCGGGAGAGGTGACCGGCCACCCCGCGCCCGGGAAGGGGTGCCCCGGCGATTCACGACCGGGTACCCCCCGCCACCTGTGAGCGGGAAGGAGGCACCCCTCCTAAGTCCGAGTGCCGTCCCTCCCCCTCTGATGCCGCGTCGTCATTTCAGGACAGTGGCCAGTGATGACCTGACTAGCGCCCTACTGCGCTCGCTTCGCTCGATCGGTGCTCGCTGCGCTCGCGCTCAACAGCGCAACCCGCTGCGCGGATCGCGCTGCTCCTTGTTCTTCCCCGCCGGGCCGAAGGCCCAAAGACCGCACCGGACACGTAGACGCTCGGCGCGTTGCGCGTCCTGACCCCATGCGCCTGGTCCCGTTTCCACTCCGGTACCTGGCATCGGGGTTCCTGGCCAACCGGTCCTCTGAATCGTTGCCGGTGTCTACATCTGTGGACGACGCGCCGGAAGTTGCCCGCCAGGCTCGTGCGCGGGTGGGCAGAGTGCCCGCCGGACTGCGGGCTCGGGCAGGCGGCGCCTGTCGCCAGACCGAAGTTCTGGCAGGCGGCCTGAACGTCCATCCGTGCATTACGCGCCTAGTCGGCGCTGTGCTCGAAGGCGGGGCAGAGCCCGAAGCGGGCGACCTCTCAGGCTCCGCCGCAGAGGCAAGGGCTTCGGGAAACCGTCGGGTTCCCGGGCGCCGCAGGCCTCCCTGACCGCGCGGGTCCCCTCGGGGATGCGGCCGTGACCAGAGTGGCGGTGCTGTGGGCACCGGCACTCCGGTCCAAGGACTGGTCAGCAGCAAGCGACTGCGGTCGGGCAGCGATCGGCGGCCGCTGGCCGCGATCGCTGCCCGATCGCCCAGGTGGCGAGGAGTTCGGTGGCCGCGCGGGGCCTTCCGGTATCCCGGTGCGCCCACTTCTCTTCGGCGGCGGTCTGGTCCGGCAGCCTCTGGGGCCCGTGAGGGGTGGGACGACGACGCGACTGAGGGATCCGGCGAATCCGATTTCATAAGGCTCCGGCCTGGGGTGGACGGTCCTCTTGAGAACCGGCCAGCCCGTCCAAGACCGCAGTAGGCGGTCCGACCGGACAGCGGCGCCAGTAGGTCACCCGTAGAGGAGCGGGTCGCGCCGGTCAGATACCACGGAATATCACCCGAAGGAGGGAGGACCGAATGGTCTCCTCGACCAATTGCTCGACCGATTCCAGGGGCCCGTACGAGACATGGCCCAATGGAGAAGATTTGAGATGGCAGCACAACAGCGGAGCACCAACGGAAGCCTTGACGTAGGCGTCCCCACGATCCGGATCGTGCGCGACCCCGATCCGCGCTTGATCGCCGAGGTCGTATACGCGGACGGACGCGTCTCAACCGACTGGAACGACTTCCTCCGCGCCCGTGGCCTCGGCGAGAACGCCCTTCCAGTGGATGACCACGCGGTTGGGGTCGAGTCCGTGCCGGCCGCGTGAGCCCTTCTTGATCCGGACCTCCGCGACCTGACTGGCCAGCAGACCATTCCGCTCCAGTAGGTCGGAGCGCTCCCACACCTCCGCGAAGGTCTCCCCCGTCCGGCGAATACGAACCGACGGAGCACTGGGCAGGGAGCGCAGCCGCTCCCTCTCCCGGTACAGGGTCCTCCGCTGCTCCTGCAGGGCCTCGTCCTCGTCGCTTCCCGGCTCGACGATGGACATCTGCTGCATAACCGCAGCCAGCGACTCCTCCACCTCGCGAAGGTTGCCTCGCGGGGACTCGACGGACTCCTCTTCCGTCACCGGCATGTCGCCGAAGATCGCGAGGAACCGCTCCGAGACGTGCGCCTCGAGGCGCAGGCGACCCACGGCGACGCCGGGGCACCTCTCCCCCGTCCGGGAACGACGGCCGCACACCATGACAGACGGCTTGCCCGCCTGCGAAGCCCTGTTCATCCGCACACCGCACAGGTCGCAGAACACCAGGCCACGGAGCAAGTACGGCACCGCTGCGTTGTTGCCGCCGGTGATGGATCGGCGGTCCAACTCCGCCTGAAGGGCGTGCCACGTGTCGTCGTCGACCAGCGGTTCGTGCGGCCGGATGGGCAGCCCATCGACGCCGCGGACGAGTTGACGGCGGTGCATCTGCATGCCGCGCAGGATGGGACGCCGCAGCAGTTTCCGAAGAGTGTCGGGCGCCCAACCCTTGCCCTCCGGGCTCTCCACGCCTCGGCGGTTGAGATCGTCGACGATGTTCCAGGTGGACTCCCCGGCGAGCACGCGCTCGACGATGGCGCGAAGGACGACCGACCGCTCCGGGTGAAGGACGAGCCGGAAGCCGCGCTGCCCCGGGTGCGGCCCCGCCGTCCAGCCGAACGCCGGCAACCCACCGCGGTGCCGCCCCTCCCGGGCCATGTAGGCCACGGCCTCCCGAGTGCGGGAACTGATGACCGCCGCCTCCAACTGCGCGAAGGACTGCAGGACGTTCGCGACGAAGACGCCGTTGGGCGTCGTCAGGTCGAGGCTCTCCCCGATGCTGACCAGCGCGACGTTGTGCTGCTCGGCTTCTTCCCTGAGGTTGTTCCAGTCGGCGACATTGCGGGCGATGCGATCCAACTTGGCGAAGAGCAGGACGTCGACGTCGCCCCAGCGCTCGCGGACCTTGCGCAGCCCCGGACGGTCCAGCCGAAGCCCCTTGTCGCTGCCTGAGACGTCGAGGTCGGAGATGACGTCAACGACAGTCCACCCGTGAGCCTGCGCGTAGTTGCGACACGCCTCCTCCTGCCGCTCGGGACTGGTGCTCGTGTCCCGTTCACCGGCAAAGGACGAAAGGCGCACATAGAGGCTCTTCGCGGTTCCTGGTG
>NZ_LWUA01000237.1 GCF_005222955.1 Blastococcus sp. CCUG 61487
TCGAGGCACACGACGAATGGCAGGTCACCGACCGCCGCTACCTCTCCGAAGGCTCCATGGCCCTGCTCACCCGGGCGACCCCGTCAGCGAGGGAGGTGGCGCAACCGGCACTGATCGCGTCATAGTCACCACACCGCTGACCGACACGGTGAGGACTACATCCACCACTCAGCGGGACGTCACCCAAACTGGCCTCGGCGTTGCCCGACCCGATCATCAGCCCGCCTTAAGTCTGGGTGCCGAGCGGACCAGACTCCTATGTCGGATAGTAGCCTGGCCGTGGTGTGCGCCCTTCAGTTTTCAACGTGCGAAGCTCCGCGGATCCTGTCGTGACTGACGAGTCGCCGCCGGCGGACCGACCGGCGGAGAGGCAGGAGCGCGGCCTGTCCCGTCGAAAGCTCTTCGGCATGGCGGGGCTCGGGACCGCGGGCGTCCTGGCGTCCGGGGCAGTCGGGGGAGTAGTAGGTCGCACGACCGCCGCGAGGCCGCCGTCGCCCGTCGTGTCGCCGTCGACAGCGCGGGAGTCTCCCACGCCGGTCGAGTTCACGGGTACTCACCAGGCGGGGATCGTGACGCCGGCGCAGGACCGGCTCCACTTCGTCGCGTTCGACGTCGTCACCGACAGCCGTGAGGCGCTCGTGGCAATGCTGGCGTCGTGGACGGCGGCCGCCCGGCGACTGACCGCCGGTGAGATCGTCGGCCCGGACGACAGTGGTGAGGCGCAGGGACTACCGCCGTCCGGCCTCACGCTGACCGTCGGATTCGGACCGACGCTGTTCATGACGGGCGATGGAGTCGACCGCTTCGAACTGGCGGCTCGTCGCCCGAAATCCCTGGTCGAGCTACCAGTGTTCCCAGGCGACGCGCTCGATCCCTCCATCAGCGGGGGGGACCTGTGCGTCCAGGCGTGCGCCAACGACCCCCAGGTGGCGGTGCACGCCGTGCGCAGCCTGGTGCGCCTGGGCGTCGGGGTGGTGCGTGTGCGCTGGACCCAACTCGGGTTCGGCCGCACGTCATCCACCAGTACGGCGCAGGCGACGCCGCGCAACCTCCTCGGTTTCAAGGACGGCACGGCCAACCTCAAGGCCGAGAACGGCAGCGCACTCGAGCAGTTCGTATGGGTGGGGGAGGACGACGTCGCTTGGCTGGCCGGCGGTTCCTATCTGGTCACCCGTCGGATCCGCATGCTGATCGAGGACTGGGACCAGGTGCCCGCACCCCACCAGGAGGCGGTGATCGGACGCACGAAGACCGCGGGCGCGCCGCTGGGTCAGCGAAAGGAATTCGACCCGACCGACTTCGGCGCCGTCAGGGGCGATGGTCCGGCCATCCCGCATAACTCGCATGTATTCCTGTCTCATCCCACCAATTCAGGAACGGCCATGTTGCGGCGTGGGTACAGCTTCGTGGACGGCACAGACGATTCCGGCCGTCTCGATGCCGGCCTCTTCTTCATTGCCTACCAGCGCAACCCGGATACCGGCTTCGTGCAGGTGCAGCGAAACCTTGCCGCGGATGCGCTCAACCGGTTCATCCAGCACAGGTCCTCCGCCGTGTTCGCCTGCCCGCCGGGAGCTCGCGATGCCGACGACTGGTGGGGAAGGACTCTGTTCGAGGCTTGACCGCCTACGCCACGGGTTTGCCGAGGCGCTACCGAGGGGTCAACAGCAGGCGCCACGGGGCGGACGCAGTCAATGCCCGTGCAGCGGGTCGAGCGGGCGGGGTGGGCCTGCAGCGACCCACCCCGTCTCGAAAGGCGGACCGGGGCGCCGGCGAATGGTCGGTGTCGTTCCTCCCAGTGGCTCAGGTGACGTCAGGGTCGTTCGGGCCTTGACGCTTTCCCGTGCCTGGGATGAGCTCGCTGACGTAGGGGGCGTGGCGCTTGCCCGCGTGCGCCTCGTCCTGCAGCCGCTCGACCAGGTGCGGGTAGTGCGCCTCGAACGCGGGGCGCTCGGAGCGGATCCGCGGAAGCTCCACGAAGTTGTGCCGCGGCGGCGGGGACGACGTCGCCCACTCCAACGAGTTGCCGTAACCCCACGGGTCGTCGCGCAGGGCGAGCTTTCCGTACTTCCAGGACCGCACCACGTTGTAGATGAACGGGATCACCGAGGCGCCGAGCACAAAGCTGAAGATTGTGGAAATCATGTTCAGCGTGGTGAACCCATCAGTGGGCAGATAGTCGGCATATCGGCGCGGCATGCCCTGGTTGCCCAGCCAGTGCTGCACGAGGAACGTGCCGTGGAAGCCGACGAAGGTCATCCAGAACTGCAGCTTGCCCAGTCGCTCGTCCATCATCCGGCCGCACATCTTGGGGAACCAGAAATAGATACCGGCGTAGGCGGCGAACACCACGGTGCCGAAGACGACGTAGTGGAAGTGCGCCACGACGAAGTAGGAGTCGTGCACCTGCCAGTCCAGCGGCGGGGAGGCCAGCAGCACACCGGTCAGACCACCGAGCAGGAAGGTCACCATGAAACCGATGGAGAACAGCATCGGCGTCTCGTAGGTCATCTGACCCCGCCACATGGTGCCGATCCAGTTGAAGAACTTCAGCCCGGTGGGTACCGCGATCAGGTAGGTGAGGAAGGCGAAGAAGGGCAGCAGCACCGCGCCGGTGGCATACATGTGGTGCGCCCAGACGGCGAGGGCGAGGAAGCCGATGGCCAGAGTCGCCCCGACCATGCCCTTGTAGCCGAACAGCGGCTTGCGGGCGAAGACCGGGATGATCTCGGTGACGATGCCGAAGAACGGCAGCGCGATGATGTAGACCTCGGGGTGGCCGAAGAACCAGAACAGGTGCTGCCAGAGCATCGGCCCGCCGTTCTCGGCCGAGAAGATGAGGGACCCGAGGTTGCGATCGGCGAGCAAGGCGAGTAGCGCCGCGGTCAGGATCGGGAAGGCCAGCAGGATCATGATGCTGGTGACCAGCGTATTCCAGACGAAGATCGGCATCCGGAACATCGTCATGCCGGGGGCGCGGAGGCTCACGATCGTGGTGATGAAATTGACCGCACCCAGGATCGTGCCGAGACCGCTGACCGCCAGGCCGGTGATCCACAGGTCACCGCCCACGCCCGGGGAGTGCAGCTCGCTCGACAGCGGTGCATAGGCTGTCCAGCCGAAGTCCGGGGCCCCGCCGGGGGTGGCGACGCTGGAGACCACGATCAGGCTGCCGAAGAGGAACAACCAGAACGACAGCGCGTTCAGCCGTGGGAACGCTACGTCGGGGGCACCGATCTGCAGCGGCATGATCAGGTTTGCGAACGCGAAGAAAAGTGGCGTCGCGAACATCAGCAGCATGATGGTGCCGTGCATGGTGAACAGCTGGTTGTACTGCTCGGGGGAAGTGAACTGAAGGCCCGGAAGGGCTAGCTCGCCGCGCATCAACATGGCCATCAGGCCACCGATCATGAAGAACCCGAACGACGCGACCATGTACATCAGGCCGATGGTCTTGTGGTCGGTGGTTCGCAGCAGGCTGGTCAGTCGCGACCCCTTGGTCGGTGGCGGAGCCAGACTTGGCCGGGAAACGATCGGGGCTGGGGCGATCGTCATCGTCGCGGCTCACTTTCACGGAGGCGGGGGCCGACGATCAGCTGGGGCTGCGCCCGGCGAGCTGATCGATCTTCTAAGCTGAATCGTAGAGGTATCTCCTAAGTAGGATCGTAGAAGGGGTCGACGAGGGGCGCGTCCCCTGCGTGCGGCCGTCACGGTGCTTCGGCGGAGTCGCGGCGAGAGGAAGTGGGTCCATGCGACCGTTCGGAGAACTTGAGGCGGCGATCATGCGGGATCTGTGGGAGCGAGCGGAGCCTGCGACCGTCCGAGATGTGCTGGCCTCGCTCAGCACGTCCCGCAAACTCGCCTACACGACCGTGATGACGGTGATGGACAACCTGCACCGCAAGGGTCAGGTGACCCGTGAGATGAGCGGCCGGGCGTGGCTGTACCGGCCAGTGCGCACGCAGGCCCAGCACGCAGCGGCCCTGCTTCAAGACGTGCTGGCGGAGTCCGCAGATCGGCAGGAGGTGCTCATGCACTTCGTCGCCGACCTGGATTCCGACAGCGTCACCCAGCTCAGGTCGGCAGTGGAGAGCGCGCGCCGGCGCGGTCAGCAGGCTGAGGGCGGCGGACCATGATCGCCAGCCTGAGTCTGCTCTGCGTGGCGGCCGCGATCCTCCTGGTGGGTCCGCGGCTGGCATCGGCGCCCTGGACCCGGCAGGCACCGCGCGTGGCGATCTTCACCTGGCAGGCTCTGACCATCAGCGCGGTGATCACGGTCGTCCTCGCCGGCGTCACCCTGTTGATCCCGATCACGGCGCTTGCCGGCGATCTCGGCGCAGTCGTGCACGCCTGTGCCATGAGTGTCGCGGACGCCTATGGCGAGTCGGAGTTGCTGCCGGGGAAGCTTTTCGGTGCCTTTCTGGCCGGTGCGCTCCCGATGTGGGTGCTGATCTGTGGAGTGCGCGTTCTGGGCGGTGGCTGGTGGAGTCGCCGTCAGCTACGCCGTTCTCTCAGCCTCATCACCGAGACGGACGCCGGCTTGGGCATCTCCGTCATCGAGACGCCCGCCCCTGCCGCCTTCTGCCTGCCGGGACGGTCGGCGCAGATCGTGGTCACACGGGGAGCGCTGAGCAATCTGTCCAGCTGTGAGTTGGATGGGGTGCTGGCCCACGAGGCGGCTCACCTCCGTGGCCGCCACAACCTGGCTGTGGCGCTGTCGCAGATCCTGGCGCGCGCTTTCCCTCGTGTCCGCTTGTTCCAGGTGGCCACCCGGGAGACCCGGCAGCTGATCGAGCTGCTGGCGGACGACGCGGCGCTGCAGCGGGTCGACCGGGTCAACCTGGCCTCGGCCATCGTGAGCCTTGCCGAGATGAAGGCACCTGCTGCTGCCCTGGCGATGGCTCAGGATGCGGCGGTTCTTCGTGTCTCACGCCTCCTGTCCCCGGAGCCGCCGCTGAATCCGTGGCGGTACCGCGTTGCTGTCGTCGGTGCACTGACCGTCGTCGTAGCGCCGCTGCTCATCGCCGGCTACCCCGCCGTGTGTGCCGCGCTGAGCGACATCTGCAACATCCCGTGACAGCGACCGGGGTGGCAGTGACCAATGGCTGAGTTGATCGTGAGCCGGCGAACGGTGCTGCTGACCGGTCTGGCGGGGGTGGGCGCCATGGCGTTGTCCGCCTGCGGCTCGGACCCGGACGAGTCGTCCGACGACGCGCCGGCTGACGTGGCGGTCGACGGAACGGTCTCCATCGCCCCGGACGGGACCCAGGAGGTCACAGTGCTGGTGCGCGACGACTACGACTTCTACCCTGCCGCGTTCACGGTGACCACCGGGCGGGTGCGGCTCTCCCTCATCAGCGAGGCGAAGGAGTTGACGCACAACTTCCGGTTCACGCCCGGCGTCGGGCCGGCCGAGATCGCCGAAGAGATTCCCATCCTGGCACCGGGCGAAAGCGACACGATGGAGTTCCCCGTGGACCAGCTGGGCGACTACCAGTTCGAGTGTTCGTTCCATGTCGCTCTGGGCCAGATCGGGACGATGACCGTCACGTCAGCCTGACGTCACGGACGCAGGTAGCCAGACCGCTTCCACTCGCCAGATCACGTTCACGCTCAGCCCGCTCCTATCCGAAACGCTACTGAGGCCCCCATGGTGTCGTCTGTTCCACGCAGTCTCGTTCTAGCCGCTGCGACGGTCCTCGCCTCGCTACTGCTCGTCCTCAGCGGCGGTCCGGCTGCGGCCCACACCGGCTTGCAGTCCTCGACGCCGGCTGACGGGCAGACGCTGACCGTCGCTCCGGACGCGATCAGCCTCACGTTCTCCTCGGCGGTCGCTTCGGAGTTCGCCCAGGTGGCTGTCACCGGCCCGGATGGGGAGTCGGTCACCTCCGGGGAGGCCGCCATCGACGGTGCGGTCGTGTCACAGCCGGTCAGCACGAGCGGTGACGGCGCTTACGTAGTGGCCTACCGGGTCGTCTCTGATGACGGCCACCCCGTGTCCGGCCAGCTCACCTTCACCCTGACGGGCTCCGGCGGTGCGGCGACGGAGACGGCCCCGGCTCAGCCGACTCTGGCGACCACGCCCGCTCCCAGCCCGGACACGGCGAGCGCGGTCTCCCCGGCCGTCGACAGCGACGCAGACAGCAGCTGGGGCCTGTGGTTGCTCCTCGCCGCGGTGGGCCTGCTGTTCATCGTGGCCACGTGGCTCGCGCTGCGCCGGCGCAGCGACACCGGTGGCTGAGCCGCGGGTGGACGAGAGCTCCTCGCCGCCGGCGACGGTGCGCCGAGGCCTCCTGGTCCTCGGTTCCGCGCTGGTGGCCATCGCGGTCTGTGCGCTCACGCTGTGGGCCGGCGGCGCGGCCGCCGTCGTCTCGGTCCCCGGCATTCCGGCCCCGCCGGCGGTTGTCGCCTGGCTGGTCCCCGCCCTGCGGCTGATCGCCGACGCTTCAGCGGTACTGACCGTGGGCTGCCTGTTCGGAGCCGTGGTTCTCGTGCCGGGAGACACGGTTCTGAGTACGGTCGGCTACCGGTGGGTGCGGCTGGCCGGCTGGGGTGCAGTCGCGTGGGGCCTGGCCTCGCTGGCTTCTCTGCCGGTGCTGCTGGCCGACTTCCTCGGCACGGGGTTCTCGGCGATCTCGCTGCGCAGCGTCTGGAGCTTCGTCGAAAGCGTCGAGCAGGGGCGGGACCTGGTCGTGGTCGCCGCCCTCGCCGCCGTCGTGGCTATCTTCGCCCGAACCGTGTGGCGCCCGGCCGGGGCGCGGGTGCTGCTCCTCGTAGCCCTGGCCGCGACTGTTCCGCCGGCCTTCACCTCGCACTCCGCCGACGAGGCCGACCACGACCTCGCCGTCACCGCCGTCGCTGTGCACGTGCTCGGCGTCGTGCTGTGGGCCGGTGGCCTGCTGGCGCTGATGCTCGCCGCTAGGCTCACCGGCCCGGCGCGGACCACCGCGGTCGAACGGTTCAGCCGCCTCGCCGCACCGTTGGCCGTGGTCGTCGCCGGCAGCGGCGCCGCCACCGCCTTCACGCGCTTCTCCAGCCTCGGCCAGGTGGTCGACACCGGCTACGGGATCGTGCTGCTGGCGAAGATCGTCGCCTTCGTGGGACTGCTGGCGCTGGCCGCATGGCACCGCCGGCGGGCCCTTCCGGCGCTGCGGGCGGGTCAACCGCGGGCGTTCCTGAGACTGGCCGGCGTCGAAGTGGTCCTCTTCGCCGCCACCATCGGGCTCGCCGTCGGGCTGGCGCGCACCCCCACGCCCCCGCCCGTTGTCGACGCGACCGCGGCTGCGGCCGAGCAGGTGCCCGTCTCCTACGGCAGCGATGCGGTCTTGTGATCGCAGTTGCGCGGCGCCCTTTCTGGTAGAGCCGATGTCTCGCCAACCGAGCTCTACACCTCGCGCGACCCCGACGTTTCGGCAATTGGCATGAACGGCGGCAGGTGTACTGCCGTTGATGCGTGCCGGTGTCGCGTCAACGGGGAAGACGTCGCGTTGTTCCCCGAAGGGCGCGAGGGTGACCACAGCTTCACGAGGTCACGCTCAGTCGTGCGCCGCAAGCTCGTGTGAGGCGTGCGCCGGGGTCTCCAGCTGGAACGTCGAGTGCGCGATGCTCACGTCGAAGTGCTCGGCCAGGCACGCCTGCAATTGGTCCAACACCTGCGGCGCGTGCCCGTCCTGGAAGCAGGAGTCCTCGACCACCACGTGCGCCGTCAGCACGGGCAGCTCGCTGGTGATCTGCGAAGCGTGCAGGTCGTGTACGTCCAGCACGTGCCGAACACCCAGCAGGTGACCACGGACGTCGACGAGGTCCAGCCCCGGCGGCGTGCTCTCGAGCAGCACCGAAATGGTCTCCCGCAGCAGCTTGATCGTCCGCGGGATGATCAGCACGGCGATGAGCAAGGAGGCGACGGCGTCCGCCTGCTGCCATCCGGTCAGCACGATCACGATGGCGGAGAGGATGACGGCCACCGAGCCAAGGGTGTCGTTCAGTACCTCGAGGAACGCCGCCCGCATGTTGACGTTCGAGCTGCGTCCGCCCCTGGTCAGGATGACGATGCCAATCGCGTTGGCGACGAGGCCGACGACGCCGAAGACGAGGACCGGTGTCGTAGCGATCTCCGCGGGCTCGAAGAGTCGTCTGACGCCTTCGATGAGGACGTACGTGCCCACGGCGAACAGCGCCGCCGCCTGCAGCGTGGCGCCGAGGACCTCCGCGCGGCGGTAGCCCCACGTGCGCTTCGCTGTGGCGGGGCGCATCGCCAGAGTTGCGGCAATGAGCGCGATCGCCAGCCCGGCAGCGTCGGTGAGCATGTGTGCGGCGTCTGCCAGGAGCGCCAGGCTGCCCGAGATGAGTGCACCGATCACCTCGACCACGAGGACGGTGGAGGTGAGAGCCAGGACGATCGCGAGCCTGCGACGGTGACCTGCGGCGTTCCCCGCGGTCCCTCCGTGGTCGTGCCCGTGGGAATGTCCGCCGCTCACCGGGCTGCTACCGCCGTCGCCAGCCATGTTCTGCTCAGTACGTCATGGCGCGCGGGCAGCAGTGCAGCTGACGTGCCGGGTCGAGCGATCACTGGGGAACTCCGTTACTGGCGGGCTGCCGCTGGGTGACGTAGGCGGTGGTCGGCGCCAACGCGTGGGCAAGTGGCCGCCGGTAGGCCTGCGGCCGGCCGGCGCGTACGCCGTTGGCGATGACGAGGACCTCCGCAAGTTCGTGCGTGACGATGACAGTGCCAAGTCCGAGGACGCCGAAGGCGGCCAGCGGGATGAGTACGACCAGGATCGCCGCCGACAGCAGCAGGCTCTGCAGCATGATTCGCCGCGCCCGACGGGCGTGCGCGAGCGTCCGGGGCAACTGGCGCAAGTCCTCGCCCATGAGCGCAACGTCGGCGGTCTCGATCGCCACGTCGGTGCCCATGGCGCCCATGGCGATGCCCACGTCGGCAGTGGCCAGCGCGGGTGCATCGTTGATGCCGTCGCCGACCATCGCGACCCTGCCGTGGCGGCCCAACTGCTCCACGAGGGTGGCCTTGTCTTCAGGACGAAGCTCGGCGTGCACCTGCTCGATCCCAGCGGCGGTGGCTAGTTGCGCGGCGGTGCGGCCATTGTCCCCGGTGAGCATGCTGGTGCTGATGCCCAGCCGGTGCAGTGCACGGACGGCCTCGGCAGCTTCGGGACGGAGCTCGTCGCGGATAGCGAGCGCTCCCAGCAGACGACCGTCGAGCTCCACGAGCACCACCGTGGCTCCGGCGTCCTGGTGGGCAGTCACGACCGCGGCGAGCGGTCCGGGGTCGATGTAGCCGGGCTTGCCCAGGCGTGCCGATCGTCCGTCGATGGAGCCGGTGACGCCCTTGCCAGCCAGCGCCTGGGTGTCCGCAGCGGGCTCGACTGCAGGCTCGTCCGCCGGCCAGGCGGCCAGCACGGCTCCGGCCAGGGGATGCTCGCTCCGCGCTTCCAGCGCCACCGCCACAGTGAGGACCCGACGCTGGTCGTACCCGGGCAGAGCTTCGATGGCGACCACGGCAGGCCGGTTGCGGGTCAGCGTCCCGGTCTTGTCCAGCGCCACGGCGCGCACTCCGCCGAGGGCCTCCAGCGCTGCCCCACCCTTGATGAGCACGCCGGCGCGGGTAGCCGCGCCGATGGCGGCGACGACCGTGACCGGGACCGCGATCGCGAAAGCGCACGGTGAGGCAGCAACCAGCACCACCAGAGCGCGTTCGATCCACACCTGGGGGTCGCCCAGGATGCTGCCGAGGACGGCGATCGCGGTCGCGACGACGAAGATGGCAGGCACGAGCGGCCGGGCGATGCGGGCGGCCAGACGTTGCGCGGCGCCTTTGCGCTCCTGGGCCTCCTCGACGATGTGCACGACGCGGGCCAAGGAGTTGTCTGCCACCCCGGCGGTGACCACCACCTGCAGAACGCCGCCGCCGTTGATGCAGGCGGCGAATACTTCGTCACCGGGGCCCACCTCGGCCGGCACCGATTCCCCGGTGACGGCCGAGGTGTCGACTGCGGAGCGCCCGGTCTGCACGAGCCCGTCGGTGGCCAGCCGCTCACCGGGCTTGACCACCAGCACGTCACCGGCCACGAGTTCGGCCGGATCGACATCGAACTCGACCCCGGCGCGCACCACCGTCGCTCGGGGCGGAACCAGGTCCAACAGTGCGCGCAGCCCGCGGCGGGTCCGGGCTACCGCATAGTCCTCCAGCGCCTCGGCCATGGAGAACAGGAACGCCAGCATCGCGGCCTCGCCGATGGCACCCAGCGCGATCGCCCCGACCATCGCCACGGTCATCAGCGTGCCCACGCCGAGCCGGCCACGCCGTAGCGCGCGGACAGTGCCGGGCACGAAAGTTGCACCGCCGCTGAGCACTGCACCTGCCGCCAGCACCGTCGACGCCGTAGCGGCGGCCCCGTCGTCGGTCACCCATGCGAGAAGCTGAGCGGACAGCCACAGCAACCCGGCGAGGCCCGCCAGCTGCGCCGAACGCGACCGCCACAGCGTGGTCGCTTCCGCCTGCTCATCGCCGCCCGGTGCCGGCGCCGAGCAGGTGGGGTCCCCGCAGCCGTCCCCGCCCTGCGCGGGGGGCACCCGCGTGTCTCCTGGCCGCGTCGCTGTCGGGCCGCAACAGGCACAGCCGTCCGCGCAGCCTTCCGAGCCGGGCGGCGCGTCGGCGACTGCTGGGCTCAGCGCGAGCCCGAGCGAGATCGCGGTCTTGGTGCTCGTTCGCCCGGTTGTGCCGACGGCCGGGCGGCGCTCGTCGTCGCTACCGCAGCAGAGGTCGGACATGTCATACCCCCTGAAGGTCGGCGGGGCCTGCGCAGCCATCCCGGCCGGATCGGACGTCGCCGGGTCGGACGGCGGACCTGAAATGACCTGCGGCCCCGACCGGATGAGACCGTCGGCCGCTGCCTGTGAGCCGCACAAGCCAGCGATCGGTGCCTGACCGGGGCGCAGGGAGCATCAGCAGCACTCGTCCGTCGCCGCGGTCGGGCAGGCGTCGGGATCCACGGCCAGGACGACGCCCAGCAGATCACCGAGGGCGTGAGTGAGCCGGGCGTCCGCCAACTCGTACCGAGAGCGCCTGCCCTCCGGAACCGCCACAACCAAGCCACACCCGCGCAAGCAAGCCAGGTGGTTGGAGAGGTTCTGTCGCGTCACGCCGAGCATCTCGGCCAGCTCGGACGGGTACCCCGGCCCTTCGCGCAGCGCGAGCAGGAGACGAGTACGGGTGGGGTCGGACAGGGCGTGGCCGAAGCGGGCGAGCACTTCAGCGTGCAGCACAGGCATCACGACATCACCGTACAGCGTTAGCTGAATACAGCCAATACTGTCCTTGCGGTCTATCCGGCTGCGATTCCCTCGAGACCTATTAGATGTCGACGCCCCGTTCGCGGAGCCATGAGGCCGGATCAGCGCGGCGCCCGTCGAGCCCACCCTCGAACACCTCGAAGTGCAGATGCGGGCCCGTCGACTGGCCGCGATTGCCGAGCAGGGCGATGGTGTCACCGGCCCTGACGGTCTGGCCGTCGTCGACCAGGATCTGCTCCATGTGGCCGTACACGGTGACATCACCGTTGTCGTGGAGGATGTAGACCGCGAGCCCGAAACCTTGGGCGGACCCTGCGCGCAGGACGACGCCATCCGCGGCGGCGTACTCCGGGGTCATCATGGGCGCCGCGATGTCCAGTCCGTAGTGCATCGAGCCCCATCGGCGTCCGTAGGCGCTGGTCAGGCGCCCCTCCACGGGCATGACAGCCTTGGGTCGCGCTGCCTCCTCCCGCGCAGCACGAGAAGCGGCTAGCTCCTGGCTGCGCGCAGCCATCTGGGCTTCTGCGATCTGAGGCCGAGCGGCTTCGTCGGCCAGGATGTCGAGCGTTCCTTCTGTGAGCACCACCGACCCGGCCGGACCCTCGTGGGCGTGCGCGACCGGAGTGTCCAGCCACCAGCCGCCTTCCCAGAGGCTTGCTGCTACAGCGCCGACGACGATCGTGCTGAGGAGGAGTCGCGGCCGCTGACGCAGGCCGGGGGCGGGCCGGGAGTGCCGGGATGTCGCAATCGCCGGCCTGCGCAGTCGCCCGATCACCGCTCACCGTCCCGATGCTCTCGCCGTTGATTCCGAGAGAGATAACAGCACACCGTGATCGAACGGTAACCTAAGCAGCTTAGTAGTGGGCGTGTCCTGACCGCGCGCTCGACGGTCAGAAGGCAGAGGTGCCGAAGCCGGTGGAAGCCAGCCAGGAGCGCAGCCACACCATGATGTGGTCCCAGCCGCCGGTGACCAGCAGGATGCCGAGCAGGATGAGGAGCACGCCGCCGATCCGCATGACGGTCTGGGCGTGCCGGCGGGCCCACGAGGACAGCGTGAGGGCGCGGCGGGCGCCGAGTGCGACGAGCACGAAGGGGATTCCCAGGCCGAGGCAGTAGGCGAGACCCAGAACGGCGCCCCGGGCGGCCGAGGCCTCGGTGTAGGCCAGCGTGTTGACCGCCGACAGCGTCGGCCCTAGGCACGGCGTCCACCCGAGCCCGAAGACGACGCCCAGTACGGGGGCGCCGAGGAGGCCGGCCGGAGGGCGCCGGGTGATGCGTCGCTCGCGCTGCAGCCAGTGGAGCCCGCCGAGGAAGGCTAGCCCCATGATGATGGTGACGACGCCCATGAGTCGGGTCAGCAGGGGAGCCCATTCGAGGAGCAGGCGGCCGAGGCCCCCGAAAAGTGCTCCGAAGGACACGAAGACTGCGGTGAAACCCAGTACGAAGAGCAGGGCGCCGGTGACCACTCGGCGCCGTTGACCGGGCGGTGCAGTGATGGTCGAGCCGGGACGGTCGCCCGCCGCGGTGGCCTCGCTGCGGTTGACGGCGGGTGCTGCAGCGGCGCCGGTCTGGGCGCCGGTCAGGCCGGCGACGTATGCGAGATAGCCGGGGACGAGCGGAAGCACGCACGGCGAGGCGAAGCTGATGAGGCCGACCAGTGCGGCGACTCCTGCGGCGAGCAGCAGTGAGCCGTCGCTGACGATGGTGGCGAACGCGTCGCCGAGCTCACTCACCGTGGGGTCTCTTCGGCCAGGAGTCGATCGATCGCCCGCCGCAGGTCGTCTTCCGGGACGACCGCCACGTAGACGGCGGCCACCTGGCCGGCGGGGTCGATGAGGATGGTGCTGGGCACGACGTTGGCCGGGAAGCCTCGGAAGGCCATCGCCACCTCTCCTCGTGGATCGAAGAGCGACGGGTACTCCGCTCCCACGGATTCGACGAAGGCCTGCGCCATCTGGCGGTTGTCCTTCACGTCGACGCCGAGGAACTCCACGCCCGAATCGGCAACGTCGGCATACACGGCCTGGAACTCCGGCGTCTCCACGCGGCAGGGCGCGCACCACGATCCCCAGAAGTTGAGCACCGTGATCTCGCCGGCCAACTCCGCGGATTCGAATGCAGTCCCGTCGAGGAGCTCTCCGGTGAAGGTCGGCGCCGATTCCCGCTCTGCCGGAGGGATGACCTCGCCGAGCGGCGTGTTGCCCGCGAAGTCGAAGTCTCCCGAGCTCTCTGTGGCCGTGCTGGCGTTGGTAGCGCTCTCTCCGGAGCAGCCGGCCAGGGCGGCGGCGATCATCAGGCCGCAGAGCGCCAGATTTCCGCGACGGGATCCGATGTCAGTCAACGAGAGTGCTCCAGTACAGCCAGAACCGCTCCAGGATGGCGGCGGTGATGAAGAGGAACCACATCGTGAGCACGACACCGTGATGGGCTCGTGCCCGCGCCACCGCGCGGGCGAGCCAAGGCGGCAATCGCGATGTGATTGCGGTGGCGTTGTGCACGGTGACGTACCAGAACATCGGAACCGTCACCGCCCAGACGACCATGCAGTACGGGCAGAGTGCGCCGATCCGGTACAGGCTGCTGAAGATCAGCCAGTGCACGAAGACGACGCCGAGGGATACGCCGACCTGCAGGCCGCCCCAGAACCAGCCCGCGACCCGTGCCCCGGCGACAAGGGCCGCGCCGGTCGAGGCCACGACGGCGAAGCCGGCGATGCCGAGCAGCGGGTTGGGAAAACCGAAGGCCTCGGCCTGAGCGCTGGACATGATGGAGCCGCAGCTCAGGACGGGATTGAGGCTGCACGTCGGCACGTAGGACGGATCAGCCAGGAGCGCGTACTTCTCGACGGCGAGAACGAAGGACGCAACGAGCCCGAGCAGCCCGCCGACCAGGAGCAGCCAAGCCAGCCCGCGCTCCGACGGCGCCTCCCGGCCGTTCGAACCGGAGAGCTGCTTCGAGTGCTCAGTGGGGGTGACGGTCAGGGTCGTCTCAGTCGGCGAGCGCAGCATCGATCAGTTCGATGAACTCGTCGGTGGTCTGCGCCTCGACCTTTTCCCCGTTGAGGAAGAACGTCGGTGTGCCCTCCACGCCCAGCGCGAGACCGTCCTCGCGATCCCGCAGCACCCGCTCGAGAGTGGTGGGATCGCCGACCGCTGCGTCGTAGTCGGCCATGTCGAGGCCCATTCCCTCGGCGAAGCCGCGGAAGACATCCGCCTGAGAGTCCTGCCGCTCCCCCCACTCCGTCTGCGTCTCGTACATGCGGTGGTACATGTCTTCGAACCGGCCCTGTCGGGCTGCGGCCTCGACCGCCACGGCCGCGTTCTCCGCGTTGGCGTGGCCCGGCATCGGGAAGTAGCGGGCGACGAAGGTGACCCGCCCGTCGTAGTCGTCGCGAAGCTGCTCGACGAACGGGTACGCGGCCTTGCAGGCCTCGCACTCGAAATCCAGGAACTCCACCAGCGTGACCCTGTCGTCGGCGGCGGCGGAGAGTTGGTGGCTGTCTTCGCGCACGACGGGCGCGCCGCCTGCTTCGGCCGTGCCGGTGTCGTCCGCCCCGGAGTTGTTCACCCCGAGGAGGACGGCGACGGTCACGACGAAGGCCGCCACCAGCGCGGCGGAAATCTTCAGGTTGGTGCTCAACCGCTCTCCTCGTTGATCCGGTCCGGCGGATCGAGCGCCGACCGCGGCCATCCGGCGGGTGTAGCCGGCCGACTAGCTGGAAGCTCCGCTCTACGAAGCTGCCTAGGAGGGTACAGGCGGTTGGCTCGTCGCCAGTCTGCTCGTGGGCGTTTGCGTGTCGATCGCATCTACTACCCTACGTAGGAATGTCTGGAGGTGAAGGCGTCAGGCGTGCTGCGGACGGGGGTGACGTGCGGACCCACGAGGGCCGGGTCGAGGCGGTGGTCCCATGGCCGGTGGCCGCTCTCCTGGCCGCGGGCGGCGGGGTGTGCCTGTGGCTGGCCTTCCCGCCGTACGGACTCTGGCCGCTCGCTGTGGGTGGTCCCTTCGCCCTCGCGCTGGCGACGCGCGGCCGTAGTGCACGGTGGGGCGCCGCGCTGGGGATGCTGCTCGGCTCTAGCTTCTTGTTCCCCTTGCTGAGCTGGACCGGCGTCTTCGTCGGCGATCTTCCTTGGCTGGCGCTGTCGACTTTCCAAGCGGTCTTCTACGCCGCCTTGGGGGGCGCGTCGGCACTGGTCGGTCGGCTTCCGGCGGCTCCGGTCTGGATGGCGGCGTTGTGGGTGGGGCAGGAGGCCGCCCGTTCCCGCATTCCGTTCGGGGGCTTTCCGTGGGGACGACTCGGGTTCAGTCAGGCCGACGGGCCGTTGGGTTCTTTCGCCGCGTACGGCGGCGTGGCGCTGGTGACCTTCGCCGTGGCGCTCACCGGCACGTTGCTCGCCCGCGCTGTCTGGCGCTCTTTGCTCGGGCGACGTGAACGCCGCGCCGGCCAGCCTCGCGCCGTCGCGATACTCGTCGCTGCAGCCTTACTCGTCCCGGTGGTCGGGGCGCTTGCCTGGCTACCGCTGCCCGGGTCCAGCCTGACGGCCGGCGGGCCGACGGCCACGGTCGCTGTTGTCCAGGGCGACGTGCCCCGGGCCGGCCTGGACTTCAACGCCCAACGTCGCGCAGTTCTCGACAACCACGTCGAGCAGACGCTGGAGTTGGCCGAAGCGGTAGCTGCCGGCACGGCCTCGCGGCCGGACCTCGTGATCTGGCCGGAGAACTCCTCCGACATCGATCCTTACAAGAACCCGGACGCGGCAGCCGCCATCGACCGAGCGGCGCGCGCAGTAGGCGTGCCGATCCTGATCGGTGCCGTCCTGGACGGGCCCGGGGAGAAGCTGACGAACGTCGGTGTGGTCTGGGATCCGGTGGAGGGTCCTGGCGAGCGCTACGCAAAGCGGCATCCCGTGCCGTTCGGCGAGTACATGCCGGCCCGCTCGTTCTTCCGGCTGTTCAGCGATCAGGTCGATCGCCTGCGTCGGGACTTCGTCGCGGGGGATGAGCCCGGCGTTCTGGACGTCGGGGGAGTGCGGATCGGAGACCTCATCTGTTTCGAGGTGGCCTACGACGGACTGGTGTCCGACGTCGTGGACGGCGGCGCCTCGCTGTTGGTGGTGCAGACCAACAACGCGACATTCGGCTACACCGCCGAGAGCGAGCAGCAGTTGGCGATGAGCCGCCTGCGTGCCATCGAGCACGGCCGGACGGTCATCGTCGCCGCAACGAGCGGGATTTCCGCGGTCGTCGCACCCGACGGCACTGTCATCGACCGGTCCGAACTCTTCACGCCCTACCTGTTCAGCGGCGCCATCGCCCTGCGGCAGAACACCACCCTGGCGAGCCGAATCGGCGCCGGCGCCGAGTGGGCCGCCACCGCCACGGGCCTGGCCGCGCTGCTCGCCGCCGTCGTGCTCCGCCGACGTGAGCCACATCGGTCGAACGTGCCCTCGAGCGCTCGCCACGAGACCGTGCCACGCGATGTCCACACCGACAAGCAAGGATCCCGATGACATCCGACCAGTTCTCTGCCCTGTCCGACTCCCTCTTCAGCGCCTCGATCATCATCTATGCCCTCGCGGCGCTCGCTTTCTGTGGCGAGCTCGCGTTCGGAAGGCGCGCCTTCCGGCCGAGTCAGGAGCTGGCCACCGTCGGTGTCGGCACGTCCCTGTCCTCTCCGGAGGACGGAGCCCAGCCGCCGGCGGCGGCGTCCGGCTCGGCCGGTCGCCGCTGGGGGCTCCTGGGCGTCGGGCTCACGGGTGCCGGCGCCCTCGCCAACGCCGGTGTGCTCGTCGCCCGCAGCGCGGCGACCGGGCGGGTGCCGTGGGGCAACATGTACGAGTTCGCAACTGCCTCGGTACTCGCCGGCGTGGTCGCCTACCTCGTGTTCGCAGTCCGGGTGCCGGCGGTGCGACGCATCGGAGCCTTTGTGCTCGGGCCCGTGGTGCTCGGGCTGGTTCTCATCGGGCTCTACCTCTACGCGGAATCCGGTCCGCTGATTGCCGCCCTGCGTTCGGACTGGCTGGCCGTGCACGTTTCGGCGGCCATCATCTCGTTCGGCATCTTCATCGTCAGCGCCGTCGCCAGTGCGCTGTACCTGGTCGCGGTCCACCGCGAGAGGACGCTGGGGGACGGCGGCCGTAGGAGCGGGGGGATCGCCGACAAGCTGCCCAGTGTGGCCGTGCTCGACCGGGTGGCGCACCGCACCGCGGTCTTCGGTTTCCCCGTCTGGACGTTCGCGGTCATCGCCGGCGCGATCTGGGCGGAGAGCGCCTGGGGGCGGTTCTGGGGATGGGACCCGAAGGAGACCTGGGCTTTCATCTCCTGGGCTCTGTATGCGACTTACCTGCACGCCCGAACCACCGCCGGGTGGCGAGGCCGCCCGGCCGCGTGGGTGAACCTGGTCGCCTTCGCGAGCCTCGTCTTCAACCTGCTGTTCGTGAACCTGGTGTCGACCGGTCTGCACTCCTACGGCGGCGTCTCGTGAGCGCGACGGCCCCTGGGATGTCCTCGGTGCAGGTGTTGTTGACCAGCAGCTTCGTCAGCCGTCGTTATGCAACCGTGACAACTAAGGAACTTCGTACTACGGTTCCGGGCGGTCCTACCGAGCTGTGCCTCTCGACCGGAGAGCCTCGGTCGGACCCCGCCTAACTGCCCGTGCCACACGGCCGGACGGACCGGGGACCCACCGTTCCCCTGGGGTGAATCCCGCGTGAGCGCGACTGCGAGCACGCGGGTAGGGCGCCTTCCCGCCCGAACCCGTCAGCTAACCCGGTAGGCGGCGAGGAAGAACGGAGATCCGCCGCCTTGGCGACGCTGCACAACCGATCCGTCCGCACGTCCGTCGTCCCGTCCGTAGTCCGCTCCGATCGACTCCGCCGAGACAGTCGAACGGGTCTCCCCGGAGTCGGTTCCGCGATCATCCGCCACCGGCGCACCGGCCTTGTTGCCGCCACGGCAGCGCTTGTCATCGGACTGTCGGCCGTGACGGCACTTGCTGCCCCCGCCGAAGGGCAGTCGGAGGAGGCTGTTTTGAGTACTGAGGTCGAGAGGATCTCGGGGTTGGTGACCGCGGCTGAGAAGGATCTGGAGAGATCCACCGTGGAAGCGGAGGCTGCGGCCGACGCCTCCCGCGCTGCGCAGGCTGCGCTTGTGGATGCAGAGACGCAAGCCGCTGCCGCTGCCGCTGAGCTGGAGGCGACTCGCGCGGCGGTCGATGCCGCTCGGGGCGGCATTGCCGCTCTCGGCCGCGATGCCTTCATGGGTGCCGATTCGCTGGGCGATGCGGCCGCGCTGCTCGACGCGGCCGGACCTGACGAGGTGCTGGAGAGGGCTGCGATGCTCGACCTCCTGGGTGAGGACCGCGCCGAGCGGCTCGAGGAGTTCGAGGTGATCCAGGGGCGGCAGGAGCGCGCTGATCGGGCGGCCCAGGCTGCGGTCGCGGAGCGCGATGCGGCCGTGCGCGCCTCGGTCGAGGCGGAGGCTGCAGCCCAGGCGCAGCTCGCGGCATCTCAGCAGGCGTACGACGCTGCTGCTGGCCAGAAGCTCGCCCTCGACGCGCAGCTCCGCGACGCGGAGATCAAGCTGTTGGGGGCGCAGGGAGTGGCAGATCCGGTTGCCGCGCGGGACGAGCAGCAGCGAGGCGAACTTGCGATGGCGCGCGCCGGCACCGCCGCGCTCGTGGCCGGTCGGGTGACGTCCTGCTACGGAAGCCGGTCCGGCGCCAAGCACAACGGCGTGGACATCGCCGCTCCCATCGGTACGCCCATCTATGCACCGGATGACGGAGTGGTGCTGGACGCGGGGCCTGCGAGCGGGTTCGGCCTGGCCGTCTACATCCAGCACGGGGACGGCACCATCACCGTGTACGGCCACATCAACGAGTACTTCGTGAACGCGGGTCAGGTGGTCACTGCCGGTCAGCAGATCGCCGAGGTGGGCAACCGGGGGCAGTCGACGGGACCCCACCTGCACATCGAGACCCATCGGAATGGGCTCTACCAGGACCGCGTCGATCCAACGCCGTGGCTGGGGGCCCGCGGCATCACGCTCGGTGGCGGCTGTGGCTGATCGGTAGCCACGTCGAGAGACGACGTGGCACCGGGTCGCACGGGTGTGCGCAGGACCCCGGGGCAGCCGACGCGGTATGGCGGCCACTCTGAGTGCCCAAGGCGTGACTCAGCGGTGGGAAGTGAGTGACATGTGTGCCGCGTGTTGCCATCGCTACTATCTGAGTTAGTGGGACTCTGCTCTGGCTCATCCATACCGCCACCCTCTTCCCCAGGGAGCGAGCCATGTCCCATCACCGTTCTCTCCGACGGGCCGGCCCGACAGTCGCTGGACGGCCAGGTCACCGCTGGCCGACAGTGAGTCGTCCGGGCTGTCGCCGTCCGGTGCGGAGCACGCTGATCGGTGTGCTCGCCAGCATTGCGCTCGTCGGCTTGGCAACGCCTGGTCTCACCGCGCCCGCGCCTCCCAACCCCACGGACGGCCAGATCGGTGCCGCGCAGGCCGAGCAGGCGACTGCGGCGGCCGAGGTCGGCCGTATCGCCGGCCTGGTAGCGGTCGCCGAAGCCCAGCTCGAACGCGTCGGCATCGAGGCCGAGGCCGCAGGGACCGCCTACATGATCGCCGAGGAAGCGCTCCTGCAGGCCGAGGCGATGGCTGAACAGCGAGCAGCCGAGCTCCAAGCAGCGGCGGCTGCCGTCTCCGTAGCGGAAGCTCGCATCGCCCAATTCTCCCGTGACAGCTACATGAACGGGTCGACGATCTCCAGGACGGCCGCGCTGTTGAGCTCCGAGGGACCTGGCGAACTGATCCAGCGCGCCGCTCTGCTCGACTACGTCGCAGTCAACGAGGTGGACGTTCTCGGCCAGCTCCAGTTCGCCAAGGTGACTCAGACCAACGCCGACTCCTCCGCTCGCGCCGCCCGCGACGAGATGGCTGCCGCCGAGGAGACGGCCCAGGCCGCCAAAGCGCAGGCGGACGCGCAGCTGACCGCCCAGCAAGGTGTCTACGCCGAGGTGGCCGCACAGAGGGCGACGCACGAGGTGGACCTGAAGGCCGCCCAGATCAGAGTTCTCGAGCTGCAGGGGGCACGGAACGCCTATCAGCAGTGGACGGCCCAAAAGCAGGCCGAGGAGGCCGCCGCCGCTGCCGCAGCCGAGGCGTCGGCCCGGAAAGTCGCCGAGGCCGCGGCGGCGGCGCGGAGCAACAGGCCCAGCAATGCTGGCTCCGGCGGGTCTTCCGGTTATACCGCGCCCTTCTCCGGACGCGTCACCAGTTGCTTCGGCGCACGCTGGGGAACCTCGCACAACGGGCTAGACGTCGCCTCTCCCATCGGCACGCCGCTTTACGCCCCCATCTCGGGAACCGTCCAGCGTGCTGGGCCGGCCACCGGTTTCGGGCTGGCTGTCTACCTGCTCGGCGACGACGGTGCCGTGTACGTCTACGGGCACATCAACGACTACTTCGTCCGCGCCGGCGACCGTGTGGTGGCCGGCGAGCAGATCGCCGAGGTGGGAAACAGGGGTAACTCGACCGGGCCGCATGTGCATTTCGAGGTGCATCCGAACGGGGCCATGTACAGCGGAGCCTCAAACCCGGCTGCGTGGCTGAACGCTCGTGGGATCTCTGTCGGTGCCTGCGGGGGCTGACGTACCCCGCGGGCTCGGATCCCGGCGGGGCCAAGTCCTGGTCTCGAATCTGCCCGTCTGTCTGGAACGGCGCCGCCGCGCCTCACCTGTTCAAATACGCCATGGCGCGAAGTCGAGCGTTGTACTCCGCCAGCTCGGCGTCACCGGTCCGGTCGGCTGCCCGGTCCAGGGCCTTGCCGCGCCGCTCGTCGGAACTGGCCCAGGAGAAGAAGACGACTGCCAGTACCAGCACGGTGGGCAGTTCTCCGAAGGCCCAGACGATGCCGCCGGCCTCGCCCTGGTCTCGCAGCGGGTCGATGCCCCAACCGGCCGGGGGCTGGGCAAACGTGTCGACGACCAGTGAGCTGGCCATCATGATCGCGACGCCGAAGAACGCGTGAAACGGCACGGGCAGAAAGAGCTCGAGCATCCGGCCGGGGTGGCTCAGCGTCCGGGGCCAGGGATCCTGCGCCACGATCGGCCCGAAGAACAGGATCCCGGTGACGACGAAGTGCGCCAACATCAGCTGGTGCCCGGCGGGGTTGCTCATCAAAGCGTCGAAGAGTGGCGTGAAGTAGACGCCGTAGAGGCTCGCAAGGAACAGCGGGATAGAGAACAGCGGGTGGGCGAGAAGCCGTGCCAGGCGGCTGTGTAGCCCGTTGAGGAGCAGTGCCCGCGGGACGCCGGACACGCCTTGGCCTCGGGGCAGGGTCCGCAGCGCGAGAGTCACCGGTGCGGCGACCAGGAGCAGCAGTGGCGTGATCAGTGACAGGACCATGTGCTGGGTCATGTGGACGCTGAACAGCACCATGCTGTAGCCGTTCAACCAGGTGCCGGTGACGGCGAACAGAGACGCAGTCCCGGCGAGCCAGGAGAGCGTTCGCCACCAGGGCCAGGAGACGCCCGTTCGGCGCAACCGCATGACCGCGGCCAGGTACACCACCAGCGCGACGAGGCTCAGCACTGCCAGGACCGACGAGGCCTCCAGGTGTGGCAGGAACATCCGCCCCCACGTCGGTGGCTCGTCGGGCACCCACATGCCCGAGTGTCGCCCGTGCTCCACGGAACCTCCTCCACGGCGCTGATCCACATTCTCCTAACGTGGATCGTAGACGAGCGAGAGTCGGCATAGGGGAGTGTCGCCAGCTCCTACTAGTCTTGTTAGTGCCGGCCCAGAGATCTGACCGGCCCCTCGAAGTCGAAGGAACGGGATGACGACCGCCTCAGGAACACGCGAGGTTCCGTTCGCTCGGCAGTCCGTGTGGCGGGCACTGACCGCCCTAACCGCGTACTGCCCGGTGTGCGACGTTTCCTACGTCTTCTCGGAGGGCGTAGGGACAGACGCGGACGCGGTCATGGGCAAGGGGACTCGCTTCGTCTGCGCGCAGGGGCGGCTGGACGATATGCCGCCGCCTCCGGGCGCGGTCAGCGGGGAAGTCGTCGAATGGGTCGCGGAGGAACGCATCGGGACCCGGTTGGAGTTGGCGTCGGAGAACTGGCAGACCCGCGTCGAACTCGCTGACGCCTCGCCGGGTGTCACGCGCGTCACGGTGACCGTGTCTCACGACTCCCAGGGCGGCAATCGCCTACGGCAGGTGCTGCAGCGCAAGGCGATGCAGCGGATGGTGCAGCAGACCGTGGACTCGGAGCTGGCCAAGCTGCCGGATCACGTCAGCTGGCTGTCCGAGCGCCGCAGCGACGTCGTCGCCGTCGAGCGGGAAGCTGCTCCCGTCGAGCAGGCCCCCAGTTCTGTGGAACAGGAGCGAGACGGTTGGGTGGTTCACCTGCGGGGTGAGATCGACGCTCCGGCCGTCGACCGACTAGGGCTCCAGCGGCGTCTGGAGGAGTTGGCGGTTGTGGCCATCGATGTCCGCGGACTGACCTACATCGACTCCGTGGCGTTCCCACCCCTGCAGCGGTGGGCCAAGCGCACCTCTCGGGCCGGCGGCCACGCGGTCATCCGAGGCGACAACCCCTACTTCGACCAGATGCTGGGCGTCATGGGACTCACGTCGATGTTCCGCCGGGAGACCTGACTACGGGGGACGTCGACCCGGCGGCTCCATCTACCGCCGTGATCGGCCTGTGGCTGCTCTTTGTCCTTGCTGGCGCGCCCGCGACACGGCCGTGCCCCACGCGGAGTCAACGCTGACGGCTGGCGCGCCGCAGGTCCTCGACAGTGGCGAACTTGACGGCGGGTCGGCCGCTTGCCTGTCCGCGCGCACGCTCGCGGCTGAGAATCCGATCCAGCCCGGTGGCGTCGACCAGGCCCGAGTGAGAACGACGGACGGACCTCATGAGGGCACGTGGTGTCCGTTGAGGGGTGGATAGCCGGCCGGCGATCGCGTCGTCCAGCAACGTGCGCACCGTCTCGGCGGCATCCACTCGGTTGTCTCCGATGCCGCCGGTGGACCCGCGCTTGAACCAACCAACGGCATAGGCTCCCGGAGCCCCGTCGATTCGGCCCGCCACGTGCGGAACCCGTCCGGTGGAGGGTTCGAAGGGCAAGCCCTGGATCGCCCGACCGCCATAGCCGATGGCGCTCACGACCGGACTGGCCAGGACATCGGTGCCGTCGACCAGGCGGACCCCCTCTGCGACGGAATCACCCAGTACGCGTTCGACGGTGCTGTGGAATCGCAGGACGATGCGCCGTCCCGACTGAGGACTGGATGAGTAGTCGAGCAGCGCGCGCGGAAGCCCGCGAAGCAGGTCCTGCTGGCTGCCCTGAGGCGCGGCGTCGATGGCCTCCCCGGTGCGTGGATCGGTGTCGTCGATGACCAGCTCCACCCCAGGGAGGTGGCGCAGCGCGAGCAGCTCCGGCGCGGAGTAGGCGGCGTGCTCTGGACCGCGCCGGCCGAGCAGAACCACCTCGCGCACTGACGCTGCCCGAAGGGCCGCGAGCGCATGGTCTGCCATGTCGGTGCGTGCCAGCTCGTCGGCATCGCGGCTGAGAATCCGGGCGATATCGAGAGCTACGTTGCCCGTGCCGACGACGACCGCCCGCTCGTCCCTCAGGCGGACTGCGTCGGCGGGCATGTCCGGGTGGGCGTTGTACCAGCCGACGACCTCAGGAGCTGTGTGGTTACCGGGTAGGCGCTCCCCTGGGACGCCGAGCGGCTTGCCACTGGCCGCGCCGACGGCGTAGATCACCGCGTCGAAGTGCTGCGCCAGTGTGTCCACGCTCAGGTCAGCGCCCACATCGATGCCCAGCAGCAGCCTGACCCGAGGATGCGTGTAGAGCCGGCCCAGGTTGTGAGTTATGCCTTTGGTGCGAGGGTGGTCCGGCGCGACGCCGTACCGGATCAGGCCTCCCGCCACCGGCAGCCGGTCGATGAGAGTGACGCGCGAGCGGGTGTGCAACAGCAGCAGCTCGGCCGCGTAGAGGCCGGACGGGCCGGTCCCGACGACGGCGACGTCCAGGCCGCGGAAGTCACTGGGCAGGGACCAGTCGAAGGCCGGTCGATCCCATGCGTGGAACAGAGGGTCTGTGCGAGAGGCGCCTTGGCCCGCAGGCTCCGTCGATCGCGCAAAGTGCTCGGCGTTGAGGTCGACGTAGATCCGGTCTGCGCCGCTCAGGACGTCCGCGGGCAGGGCAGCGTCGACGGGGCAGGCGTCGGCGCACGCTCCGCAGTCGATGCACACCTTCGGGTCGATGTAGAGCATCGTCGTGGACCCGAACGCGTTCTCGCCGGGTGCCGGGTGGATGCAGTTGACCGGGCAGACCGCGACGCAGGAGGCGTCCTTGCAGCAGTTCTGCGTGATGACGTAGGTCATGAGTGCCGGGGCCCCAGATCGCATCCCGCGCCGCAGCGTGAAATCACAGCAGGTTGGCCTTCCGGTAGATCGCCGACGCAGGGCCGGTCAGCAGTCCGGCCGAGTGGAGGAACTCCATGAGGCCCCGGCAGCTCGAGCGAAGCATCGACTTGTAGTGCTCGTTGCCGGCCGCTTCCCGCTTGGCGCGTGCGACGTCCAAGCCCGCTTCGGCGTAGGCGCGGTCGCTCACCATGCTCGTCACGATGTGGTACGCGGATGCAGCGACGAGCAGGGCGGTGGCCTGCCGGCGCAGAGGCCCAGCGCCTTGCATGCGCTTGACCACCTCATCCCGGGCGAACTTCATGTGCCGGGACTCCTCGACGACATGGATGTTGTTGATCGTCCGGACGAACGGTGCCACCAGCTCGTCGCGCATCCAGTCGCGCTGCATGACGTCCAGCACCTCCTCGGCGACCAGGATGGCGGCGTAGGCCGTCTCGCCCCAGGCGATCGTCTTGAACAGACGTCCCAGTTCCACGACCCGCCTCTTCGGTAGGTAGGCCGGTGCATTCAGCTTCGCCGCACCACGGGCGAACATGATCGAGTGGCGGCACTCGTCAGCGATCTCCGTGAGCGCCCATTGGAACTCCGGCGACGTGCGGTCGGCGGTGTACATGTCCCGCAGCATCATCTGCTGCAGGATGATCTCGAACCAGATTCCGGTGCACGCGACCGACGCTGACTCCTGACGGGTGAGCTCGGCCCGCTGGCTCTCGCTCAGCTCTTGCCAGTAGGGAGTTCCGTAGAGCGTCGACCACTCAGGGCTGGCGCCGTGGTGGCCGGGGTCAAGGGGGCTGTCCCAGTCAACCTCGACACTCGGGTCGTAGGAGAGCGTGGCGCTCGATGCCAATAGGCGTTCGGCCACGGAGCCTTCGCGCGTCGTGGTGGTGGCGATGTCGGCGGCGGTCATCGTGCCTGCCTCTCGTCTCAATAGTGGTAACGCCTATGTAGACGTGAACGTGAGTCATAGATACCCCGTGCCCATCAATGTGACACCTCTCGATGTCACATCCTGCCAGGCGGCATGTCCTGCATCACATCTGAGTCATCGCGGGAACTGCTTCGTGAGCAGCAGCGACTAACTGATCTAGTAGGACGGGCTCGGCGGCCGGCCGGGTCCGACTCAGGCGAAGGAGCGCACTCGTGACAACCCGACTGGCCCGGACGATGACCGTCGGCCTTGCTTCGATGTCGGCCGTGCTGGCCCTCGGTGTGACCTCCGCGTCAGCTCACGTGGGCGTCAGCTCCGCTGACGCTGCGCCCGGCGGCTTCGGTGAGGTGACCCTCCGGGTGCCCAACGAGAGCCAGACGGCTTCCACCATCTCGCTGCGGGTCCAGATCCCGGCCGAGACGCCGCTGGCATCGGTGCGGACGAAGCCGGTTCCCGGGTGGACCGCGACCCTGACGCGGAGCCCGATCGATCCGCCGGTCGACGTGCACGGCACCGAGGTCAGCGAAGCCGTCACGGAGATCGTCTGGACCGCCGACCCCGGGGCGGGCATCGGCCCGGGTCAGTATCAGACCTTCGCCATCAACGGCGGCCCTTTCCCGGACGTCGACACGATCACCTTCCCGACGCTGCAGACCTACGACGACGGTGAGGAGTCCGCGTGGATCGAGCCCACGCTCGACGGCCAGCCCGAGCCCGAGGACCCGGCACCCGTGCTGTCCCTCGTGGACAGCGCAGCTGACGGCGACGAGGCGGATGGGGTGGCGACCGAGGCCGATGGGAGCGACAGCGCCGACAACTCTGATGGCTCGGGACTGGCGGTGACCGCGCTCGTCGTCGGCGGCGCCGGACTACTGGCTGGGCTGACAGGGCTCGTGTTGGCGCTCTCGGCTCGGCGGCACACCACGACCTGAACCGGCTGGGTCGCTATCGCGTGACCTCCGGCGGAGCAGCCACAGCGCACCGCCGGAGGTGACGCGAGTGCTGGGTACTGCTGCGCACGGCCGGGTCAGAAGCCGAACAACAGTCCCAGACCGCCGAACGTGAACATGACCATCACGACCACGAGGGGCAACTGGTCAGAGGCCGGGGCGCGGGGCGCCACACGGAGGGCCTGCTCGTGCGCCAGCGTGACTCCCAGGACGTGGCCCATGACCACCCCGCCGACCTGCACATAAGCAATCGTGTCCGCTGACACGGCTGTTAGGTCGACTCGGTTGCCGTAGGTCCCGAACAGGTCGACTCCGTCGAGGCCGAAGGGGTTGCTCGCCAGGATCCACGTGCTCTGGCCGTCGAGAAGAAGCAGGCTGAAGTAGTGGGCGATCGTGTAGCCGAGGGCGATCGGGATGACCGTGGCCGCGAACAGGCGAGGTTGCGGCCCCAGCGGTACCCGACCGAGGCGGCCGGACAGCCGCGTGCCCACCACGTAGAGCACAGCGACGAGGGCGATCATCGCTAGCAGACCCAGGGTTCCGGACAAGACGTCGTCCGCTTCCCCGGGGCCGGTCTGCCAGTAGACCGTTCGCGACAGGCCGTCGAAGGCGGTGGAGCCGAGCAGCACCACGACGACGGCGGCGAGGCCCGGCTCGGCCGGCGTCGTCAGGACATTGGTGAGGGGGTTGCGGAACACCAAGCGCCCGTCGTCCCGCCGTCCGAACGGCGAGAGGCGACCCAGCAGAGCCGAGTACACCTCGAAGCCGTCACCACGGGCGAACCAACCCTCGCCGAACCAGAGCGCGGCAGCGGTGTGGACGGCGGCATACAGAACCAGGAACCAGCCGACGGTCGCAGGCTCGGCACGCTGCGGCGGGACGAGCTCGAGCCACACGAAGACCGCCAGGGACACGGCTGCCGGCCACAGGCCCAGCCGGGGAAGCGTCTCAGCTCCGCGAGCGGGGCCGGCGATGCCACGGAGCACCCGGTGAACCAGCCGCAGCGGATTGACGATCCGCCACACGGGACCCAACAGCAGGCTCACGGGCACAAGACCCACCCAGAAGGTGACGTAGACCGCCCACGGCGCGATGTTGCGGGAGGTCTCGTCCGGCCCTGCGAAGGCGACGACCGTGACGAAGACTGCGGCCGCCAGCGCGATGCTTTGGAGCACCCGGCGTACAGCCGGGCTGTCCACGGCCCCCTGTACCGCGGCTGGCAGCGCTCGACCGGAAGACGATCCGCCCATCTTGGGCTTGCGCCAGAAGAGCAGCAGCGCGGCGAAGCTGATCAGGACAGCAGCCCCGCCGCCGTAGAGCGCGAGTCCCAGTGGGATGGGCAGGTCCGTTCTGGAGCCGACCCCGTGGGCGAGGAGCGTCATCCGACCTGAAGGGTGAACAGGAGCGTGCCGAGCTCCTCCAGCTCCACCTCGAAGACTCCCGGAATCGACGCCTGGAACGTCAACGTGCCCGGCGCGTCCGGCCCGACAGGCGCGGAGAGGTCATAACCGTGCAGGTGGATCTCGTCCGTCGCATCGCTCGTGACGGTGATCGTCACCTGGTCCCCAGAAGCGACCGGGATTCGGCCGGTATCTCCGGTCACCTGGCCGCCCATGTATGACACGGCGACGTTCGTGCCTGCCGGCGCAGGGGTGGTGCTGGGGGCGGCTGACGTAGCCGATGGGGTAGTGCTCGCCGCAGAGCTGGCCGGCGGGCTAGCGCTGGTCTGCGCGCCTGCTTCCGACTCGTCGGTTCCAGCGCAGCCGGTGAGGGAAACGACGGACGCGAGCAGCAGGGCCGCCGGCACACGGCGGAACCGGGCGGTGGAGGCAGTCATTGAGTGGGCTCCAGAACAGTCTCGACGATGGCACGTAGCAGATTCCGGTTCACTCGAGCGCCTCGCTGCGCTGCTCGGCTTCCGCGTTCTCGCGTGCGGCCAGACGGCGGTCCCGGATTACTGCGCCCGTCACGATTGCGAGGAGGACGGCCGCTGGCCCGAAGAAGCCGATCGTTCCGATGACGGCGAGCCCGTCAACGGCGAGGATGGCATCGAGAGCACCGGCACTGATGTTCCGATCGTCTACTACTCGCACTAGTGCATGTCACATCGGCCGGTGTCAGATGTCAATCGGGGCCGCCCTCTTTCTCGGTCGTGCAGCAGCGCCGATCGGGTATCGCCGTAGGCGAGCAACCTTCGGCGTATAGGGCGACGCGCCGACTTCGCACACGGTGGAGCGTCACCCCTAGACGCGCCGCCTTAGTCGTCACGCCTCGGCGTGCGTCACCCCTCGTCCGCGGACGCCGAGGCGTCCCCGGACGCGATAGCGGCACACAACTGGTCGCGCGATGACGTGACCAGCACTGTCACCCCTGCCGAGGGTGACGGCTCGTTGAACGTCTCTGCGGAGCGTCGACGGCATCACACCGATGCCGGAGGACCGCACATGTTTCACGACCCCACCATCGTCGGCAGCTGGCCGGCGCTCGCGGCACGCCTGGACGGCGACGAAATCCTCGTCCGTTGGGCCGCCACCGAGCCGGCCCTCGCCGGGCTGAGCAGCGTCCATGACCTGCTCGCAGTCTGGGCCGACGGCAGCGGGGAGCAGCGCCGCGACGTCGTGCTCGCCGCGCTCGTCCGGCTGGCCGCTGTCGACAATGGTCGCGACGACGACGCGCTACTGCTGACGCTCCACTTGCTCAGCGGTCTGGTGCGGACGATGGCCAGGCAGCTCGCAGACCTGAACCCCGACATCCTCGCCGTGGTCGTCGGCGAACTCGCTTGCCAGATCCGCCGCTACCCGTGGCGACGCCGGCCCCGTGCGATCGCGGCGAACCTGCGCGCCGAGACCCGGCGGGCGGTACTCGCCGAACTGCGCCCCAGCAGCCGCTACCACCCCGACCGGGTCGAGGTCCTGACCGCTACGGGGGACATCACTCGGATTGCATCTGTCACCGCCGGCGAGGAGGGGGAGGACCTCGACGTCGTCGACCTGCTGCAGTGGGCGGTGCGCTCAGGGGTCGACCCCGAGGACGTTGCACTGCTGATTGCCACCGAGTGCAACCGCGACCGTCGACACCGGCGCGCCGACCAGAAGGTCGCCGCCGCACACGGCATCACGACGCGCACCCTGTACCGCCGGCGGAACCGCACGCTGACCGCCCTGCGCGGTGTGGCTCCGCAGTATCTGGCGGCCGTCGCGTGAGCCCTCTGCTGCAGGACGTCGATGAGGCCTACGCCGTGACGGGCGGTGTTGCCAATGGCGGCGACGTCGACCCAGAGGAGCGACTGCTGTCGATTGCGGAGATCCAGCAGGCCTTCCGCGAGCTGCGTGCCCATCGTCCGCGACCTGCCGCAAGCAGGCCGGCCGCGCCGACGCGTCTCCAAGAGCTGTGGACTGGCAGCGGTGACAGAGCGCTGCAGCGAGGCGTGAGCAGGGGTGACAGCGCACCCGCGGCTGGTCTACGCAGGGGTGACATCGACGTGCTGGCGGCCGGCTGGATCACGGTCATAGCGGCACACGCCGGTGCCGGCGCCTCCACGGTGGCGCTGGCCATCAGCGACGCTGCCGCGACCACCGACCGGCGGGTGCACCTGGTGGAGACCGCGCATCCCCGCCGGTCGGGGTTGATTGCCGCGGCGTCGGCGGAGCTGGGCACCGACGCCGCCGGCGCGTGGCGACGTGGCTCCCGCGGCCGCGTCACGATCGACCGCTGCGTCGCGGACGTGGAGCCTGGCGGCTGGCCGGCCCTCCCGATCAGCGAGGAGCCGACGGTCACTGTCCTCGATCTCGGGCTGCCTGCTCCGGAGAACCTGGCCCAACTGGCCGCCGCCCGCACGCGCACCGTCGTCGTCTGTCGGCCGACCGTGCCCGGGATGCGACTGACCGAGCACGCTCTGAGCCAGCTCGCCGAGCAGCCGGTGGTGGTGGCCGTCGTGGGCCCGGCGCGCTGGCCCCCGGCGGTGCACGCCAACTGCGTTCCGCGGCTTCGCGAGTTGCGGTCGCAGGGGCGGGTGATCCGAGTTCCGGTCGACCGACGACTGCAGACCGCCGGCCTGACCGGGGACCGGCTGCCCAGAGGAGTGGAGGCCGCGGGCCGGTCGCTGGCCACGTTGCTGATACCGGCCGTGCCCCCGCAGCCTCGGCATCGGCACCGGGCGGCAGCGTTCCAGCCGGGCGCGGCGGGGGAGATCCAGTGAGCCCCCGCAGGAAAGCAGCGGCACGGGCGGTCTCGACCGTCGCGCTCGTCGCTGTGGGTCTGGTCGTGCTGACCGCGTTGCCTGCCACCGCGGCGCCGGTGGAGTTGACCGCGGCGGTCTGCCCGGAGGCGCCGCCGGGAGTGGAGGCCTTCGCCGATCAGGTGACGGCGTGGGTGAAGTGGGGGGTGCTGGCGCTGATCGGGATCGCCGCGGTCGTGTCGCTCGGCTCGGTCCTGGTGGGCCGGATGTTCTCCCATCCGCATGCCTCCCGGTACGGGGCGATGGGCATCGCGGTGGTCGTGATGGTGGCCATCACCTACACAGTCATCCTGGTCATCCTCGGATCGATCACCGGCAGTGGGTGCACCTGATGCGCCGCCGTCTCGACGTCCGGGGGAGCGGTGCGCCGGAGTGGAGCCCCGCGCGTCTCCTCACGGCGCTCGTGGTCAGCGCGGTGGTCGCGCTGGCGCTTCTGACCGGCCTGGTCCTGGCAGTCGTCGGAGGGCTCACCGAGGAGCCAGACGAGAGGGACGCCGCACGACAGGCTGCTGCTCCCTCCCGGGACATGTCGCGTCACGATGCGCTGGCCGTCGCGCCGATGCCGACCGCCGACCCGCATGACGCGCTGCCTGGCCCGGTGTCGAACCAGGCTGCCGGCGTTCTCGAGCTGCCGCGCGCCACCGGCGTAGGCCCCGCGGACGTGCCTACCGGCTTTCCGCGAACCCCGGAGGGTGCGCTGGCGCAGCTGGCGGCGATCGACGTGACGGCGATGCAGAGCGGCTCGATGGACGGCGTGCGACGGGTGATCGCCGAGTGGGCCGTTCCTGGCGGGCCGACCTCAGAGACGTGGTCCGGGGTGGACGGCATGGCCAACCTGTTGTCTGCGGCGGGCCTGTCCGGTGCGGGGTCGCCGCATCTGGCGATCGTCGTCCGTCCGGTGATGGGGCTGATCAAGGGCACGGTGGGCGAGCACTTCGCCGTGGTGTGCGTGAACTTCGAGTTCACCGTCACTGTGGAGCAGACCTCCCGGGTCGCGATCGCCGACTGCCAGCGCATGGCCTGGGTCGGGGACCAGTGGGTCATCGGCCCGGGGGAGGAGCCGGCGCCAGCGCCTTCGGTCTGGCCGGGCACAGAGGCAGCCATCGCAGCCGGCTACCGGGACCTGCGCTATGTCTGAGCAGCGACGCGGAGGGCGTAGCAACTGGGCGCACCGACTGGGAGCGGTCGTTCTTCTGGCGCTGGCGATCTGGTCGTTGTCCACAGGTCCGGCGGCGGCCGCAGACGAGATGGTGACGGCCTTTCCGGCGGTTCCAGGGGTGGGCGGCTCGCTGCCGTGCCTGCCGATCAACCCGTTCTGCGCGGTAGGCGAAGCAGCCGGCGCCGTGGTCGAGGACGTCTGGGTCAATGCCATGTTGTCGCTGTGGGAGGCCGGGCTGTGGCTGCTCGGTCTGGCGTTCTCGGTGATCGACGCTCTGGCCACCCCAGACCTGTCTGCCGGCGGCCCGCTCGCCGCGGTGTATCCGGTGACGTTCGGCATCGGCGCCACCGTGGCCGCGATGATGGCCATGGTCCAGCTGGGCATCGCGGCGGTGCGCCGGGACGGGCAGACGCTGGGCCGTCTGATGATCGGACTCCTGCAGTTCGGACTCGTCTGGGCCAGCTACGTCGGGGTGGCGGCGCTGCTGGTCACCGGCGTCTCAGGACTGACCACCGCCCTGCTGCGCAGCCTGCTCGACATCGACACCATGGCCGCCTTCGACCCGTCGATCAGCGTGAGCCGCGACCTGGTCGACGGCACGGTCGCCACCGTGCTGGGGGTCAGCTCGATCTTCCTGCTGGTGCCAGCCAGCGTGGGCTACCTGCTGCTGATGCTGGTCCGCGAGGCGGCGCTGATCGTGCTGGCCGCGACCTCGGCGATCTCGGCAGGAGGACTGCTGGCGCAGACGTCGAGTACTTGGTTCTGGCGCAGCCTGCGCTGGTTCCTCGCCGCGCTGCTGGTTGCGCCCGTCGCCGTGCTCGTCCTCGGCGTCGGAGTGACCATCACCGAAGGCATCCTCACCGGAGCAGAGGAAACGAGCACCGAGGCCGCGATCGGTATGGCGGTGGTGGGCTGTCTGCTCATCCTGCTCGGAGCCATCTGTCCGCTGGCGCTGTTCCGGCTGCTGGCCTTCGTAGACCCGGGCACGTCGAGTGGGGCGTCGTTGCGCTCGTCGCTGGCCGCGTCCGGCGGAGTCATGGGCGCGCTGCAGAAGGCCGGTGGCGGGCGAGCGGCCGTGGCCACCGCGGCGGGTGCCGCATCCGGTGGGGTGGCAGCCTCAGGTGCCGCGGCGCAGCTGGCCGGTGACCGCGCGCAGGGCGAGTCGACCGCAGACGCGGCGACCAGCGGGCGCTTCGCCGGCGCGCTGCGCGCGCTCACCACCGGGACCTCCACGGCCGGCCGACTAGCCGCAGGGGTGGCCGCCTCGGCGTCCGACGTGCTGTCGGGCGCCGGAGTCGGGCACTCCCACCCCTACTACGGGCAGCCGCTACCCGCCCGGGTACCGGCGCGCGGCAACGGCTCCGCCGCAGGGACGGCGACCGGAGGCGGGCAGGGCCGAGGCCGTCGTCCTGACGACGGCGGAACAATGCCGACGAGACCGACCGAGAACGGGCGGGGCCAACGCCTCGAGGACGGCCCTCCTGCGGCCTGGCCCGCTGAACGCCTCGACGGCGTGACACCTGACCGGCCCGGCGAGACCGGTCCGAGCGGTCCACACCAGGACGACGCCCGATGAACGCCACTCGCTACGGCGACTACTCCCGCGACGTCTCGGGCTGGTTCCTCGGCATGACCGGCGCCCAACTGGCCCTGGTCACTCTCGCCGGCGTACCGGCGCTGTTGGCCCTCAACGCGCAGACGTGGGGCCTGCTGCTGGTGTGGCTGCCGGTGTGGGCGCTGCTGGACGCCGTGCTGCTGGTCCCCGTCCGAGGGCGGGCCGCGGGCCGCTGGTTCGCCGACCTGTGCCTGCACGCGATCGCAAGTGCGATGGGTTGGACGGTGTTCGGCTCCCGAGCCGCGTCCGGGACGGCCGAGGACCTGTCCGAGGCGGACCTGCCCGGAGTGCTCGCCGGCATCCGCACCCACGACGGGCCGCCCTACGGGCAACTGTTCACCCGGCCGGTCATCGTGCAGAACTCCGCGGCGCGCACCTGGGCGGCCGTGGCGCGGATCGACCATCCCGGCATCGGCCTGGCCGAACCGGGCGAGCGGGACCGGATGGGCGCCGGCCTGGCCGAACTGTGCGAGATCGCCGCGCGCACCGAACTGATCGACGTCCTGGCCCTGCAGGTGCGCACGGTGCCCGACGACGGTGCCGAGCGCGCCGCGTGGGAACGAGCCCGCACCCGTTCCGACGCCGCCCCTCTGGCCGTCCGGGTGAACGCGCTGCTGGGTGCCACCCTCACCCCGGCCGCGGTGCGCACCGAGGCCTTCGTGACCGTCGTCGTCGGCGAGAGCCGGATCGGCCGGGCGGCGAAGGAGAGCGGCGGCGGGGTGGACGGCCGCGCCCGGGTGATGCACGGGGTGATGGCCGAGGTCGAGAGTGCGCTCCGCGGCCCGGTCGGCTGCACCGCCGTCACCTGGCTGGACTCAGCGGCACTCGCTGCCGCGGTGCGCACCGGCTTCGCTCCCGGCGACCGTGGCCAATTGATCGCCGCCGACCTGGCCGCCGCCAACGGCGCCCAGCTGGCGACCGGGGTGCCGATGGCCGCCGCCGGGCCCACCCAGGCCCGCGCCGAGGTGCGGCACTACGTGCACGACGCATGGGCGTCGGTCACCGACACGATCCTGCTGCCCGACTCCGGGGCGCTGCTCGGCGCATTGGCTCCGGTGCTGGTGCCGACGACGGCGGGGGAGCGGCGTTGTCTGACAGTGTTCCTCGCCCCGCTGCCGCTGGACCGGGCCACCCGGCTGGTCGGGCGGGAGAACATGAGCGCCACCACCGGCAACGAGCTGCGCGCCCGCATGGGCTTTCGGCAGCGGGCCCGGCAGCGACGGGACACCGAGCGGATCGGTGCCGCCGACGAGAAGCTGGCCGCCGGGCGGGCGCTCGTCCGTCCCGCCGTCGCGGCCTGCGTCACTGTTCCGGCCACCTGGCCGGTGGACGAGCACGGCCGCCGGCTCGCCGCCTCCATCCGTGCCGCCGGCTTCGTGCCGTTGCGGCTGGACCTGGCACAGGACTCCGGCTTTGCCGCCGCCGCCATTCCCCTCGGCGTCGGGCTGCCCGATCGCAGGGGGCGACGATGAACCGCCGCGGCTCCCGCCGGGGCCGGGACGTCGCCGTCCTGCTCGACGACTTCGGTCACCGGCTCCCCGTCGTCCCCGCCGTGGAAGCGGGGCGACGGGAGCGCGGCCCGTTCATCGAGTTGGTGCCCCGCCGTGGGCCGCGTGGCCGGGGCCGGGGCCGGGCGGCGACACCGGCGCCGCTGTCGGTGTGGCGGATGACGTCGGAGCAGACGCCGGTGGTGTGGCCGCTGATCGCCAGCAGCGGGCTACCGCCTACGGGCGCGCAGATGGGCATCGACCTGCTGTCGGGCGGGGCGTTCTACTGCGATCCGGTCGGCTGGGTCACCGACGACGACATCCCGGTCACCAACCCGAACGTCGTGGTCTTCGGTAAGCCCGGCCGAGGCAAGTCCGCCACAGTCAAGGCCTTCGCGTTGCGCATGCTGGCCTACGGCTACCGCACCCTCGTCCTCGGCGACACCAAGGACGAGTACGAGCCGCTGTGCCGCGCGCTGGGCGTGGAGCCGTTCGTCATCGGCCACGGACTCTCCGCCCGAGTCAACCCACTGGCCTTCGGCCCGCTCGGCCACGGCTGGGAGCAGCTCGACGCTGCCGAGGCCCGCCGCCGCGAGGCCATCATGTTCGCCCGCTGGCTGGTGCTGATCCGTGGCCTGGTCGGCTCGCAGAACGTGCCTTTCGGCCCCGTGGAGGAAACCGCCGTCGGCGAGGCGCTGCGACTGCTCACCGGCTACCGCAGCGGAGCCACCCGGCTGACCGAGCCCACCATCCCGCAGCTGTGGCAAGCCCTGGACGAGCCCACGGACGACCTCGTCGCCTCGTGCCGCTACGCCGACCGGCGGCACTTCCTCGACGCCACCCGAACCTTGCGCGATGCCCTCGGCTCGCTTGTGAAGGGCTCGTTGGCCGGGCTGTTCGACGACCACACGTCGATCGAGGTCGACTGGCGCGCGCCGATCCAGTCGCTGTCGCTGTCCCGCCTCGAACCGCTCGGTGACCAGGCCGTCGGCATCGCGTTGACCTGCCTGAACTCCTGGGGACAGGCGATGCGCGAGATCGCCGACCCAGGCGACGTGCGCATCGTCATCCGCGACGAGACCTGGCGGCAGATGCGCCTCGGTGCCGAGGCGATGAAGAGCCTGGACGCCAACCTGCGGCTGTCCCGCCGCGACGCCGACGTGCAGATCCTCCTCGCGCACAAGCCGTCGGACATGCTCACCGCGGGCGACGCATCATCCCAGGCGGTGGCCATCTCCCGCGACCTGCTGCACCTGTGCGACGTCAAGGTGCTGCACGGTCAGGACCAGGCCGTCGCCGACGAGCTCGCCACCATGCTCGGGCTGACCCCGATCGCCCAGCGGGTGGTCACCGGCTGGGCGATCGCCGGCAAGGGCTGTGCTCTCTGGCTGGTCGGCGACCGGGCGTTCAAGGTGCAGACCGTCCTGACCGCGCCCGAGCTGGCCCTGACCGACACCAACGAGGCCCTCACCGCCGGACGTCCGGCGTGAGCGGGACTGTCGAAGGACTGGCCAAGGCGTACGTGAAGCGATGGCTGTGGAAGGCCGCTGCTCCCGTCGCCGTCCCGGTGTTCGGCGTACTGACGCTGCTGCTGATTCCTCTCGCGGTTCTCGCCGCTCCGGAGGCGTCGACGGCGACGGCGTCGTCGTCCTGCTCGATCGGTGGCACCGGCGCCACTGTCGCCGGCACCGAACTGAACGCCGTCCAGATGGGCCACGCGCAGACCATCGTCACCGTCGCCTCGGCACAAGGACTCGACCCGTACGCGGCCACCGTGGCGCTGGCGACCGCGTACCAAGAGTCGCGAATCCGGATGCTGGCCAACGACGGCAGCAGCCCCGAACTCACCGCCGAGGAGGCCGCGGTGACCGCAACCAGCCTGACCTATCCGCATGACGGGCTCGGCTCCGACCACGACAGCGTCAACACCTTCCAACAGCGCTGGATCGCCGGCTGGGGCAGCGTCGCCCAGCTGATGGACCCCGTCTACGCCGCAGAGGCCTTCTACCGCAGGCTCGTGGCCGTGCCCGACTGGCGGGCCATCCCGCTCACTCAGGCCGCACAGGCCGTGCAGGTCTCGGCCTATGGAGGTGCCTACGCCCACTGGGAGCCGCTCGCCCGCGAGCTGACAGCCATGCTGTGGCCGGCCGCCCAGGCCACCGCGGCCGACCCGGGCGGCGCGGTGGCCGGCGTCTGCCCAGGCCTGCCGGTGGCTGCCGGGTCGTGGATCCGGCCCACCGCCGGCACCGTCACCTCTGGCTACGGGCCCCGCGGGGGCGCCCTGCACGCCGGGGTCGACATCGCCGGCCCCCGTGACACCCCCGTCTACGCCGCCGCCGACGGCACCGTGGTCACCGCGGCGTGCACCAGCGCCTACTGCGACCGCGACGGAAGCCTGAGCCTGGCCGGCTACGGCAACCTCGTCGAACTCGACCACGGCGGCGGGGTGACCACCCGCTACGCGCACCTGTCCGCCTACACCGCTACCGCCGGGCAGCGCGTCAGCGCCGGGGCGCTGCTCGGTTTCCAGGGGTCCACCGGCAACAGCACCGGCGTCCACCTGCACCTCGAGGTCCGCCTCGATGGCGCGTCCGTCGATCCAGTGCCGTGGCTGGCCAGCCGCGGCGTCGACCTGCATGCAGCCAGCGCCGGCTGACCGGTAGACAGGAACCAGGACGTGGACATCAACCACCGGCTCAGGGCCGGCGCGTGACGACGCCCTTCCGGCGTCGCGATCCGCAGCCGATCGCCCGGGGATGGGAAATGGCCGTCGCCGCAGTCGGCGGCGCCCTGATCGCTGTCGCGCTGGCGGCCCTGGTCGGTCTCGGACTTGCCTCGGCGTTGTGGGGCGGTGGCTGGGTGTGGCCGCAGGGCACCGAGACGATCACCCACGTCCTCGGCGGACTTCTGCACGGCGACCCCGGCCGCGGTCTGCCGCCCGACCAACTGCGTCTGGTCGCCGGGCCCATCCCGGTGTACGCGTGTGTTGCCGCCGCCGAGCTCGCCCTGCTGACCGCCGCGGTCATCACCGCTGTCCTGGTCACCCGCTACCGACGCCCGGGCGACGCCCGCGGCGGCATGGCCACCCACAGGGAGGCCGAGCAAGCCCTCGGGTTGCGCCAGCTCCGCGCCGGGCGAGCGGTCATCCGCCCAGACCGTTACCCGGCCACAGGCAGTCGAGGCCGCCTTCATCGCCTCCTGTCCACAGGCGGCGACGCGATCCGAAGTCGTACCCACAGATCCGCCCAGAGCGCCAGTTCCCGACCGACCTCCCCAGCACCGTCGACCCAGGCATCACCCATCCGCACCGTGAAGGAGAACCCGCGATGACTTCGACCGACGACGGCCTGAACTCTGATCTGCTCGCCGTCCGCGCCGAGGCTGCGGCACTGTTCGCCGCCGCTTCCCGCAACGACCAGGCAGGGCCGACGGCGCAGCTGCACTGCCTTGCCGCCGCTACCGCCCTGCGCGCGCCAAGCGCTCCGGTGCCCGCGACGGCCGACGCCACCGACCCCGACAGGCTCGTCGAGCAGGCGCTGCGCATCCTCGGCAATCTGCCTGCCGTTGATTTCGCGCACCCCGACGTCCTTGCCGCAGCTCAGCACGGCCACCGAGCGCTGCGTGCGCCACGCTGATGGCTACCTCGCTCGGGCAGCTGCTCGACGCCCTCGCCGACACAGCGCGGACCACGGACGCCAGTGCAGCGGCGCGCGCCGATGCAGGCACCGCGTTGGGCCACTTGGGCCGGGCGTTGGCTCACCTGCGCCACGACGGCGTCTCCCCATTCGCCGGCGACCGCCGGGAACAGCAGGTCGCCGCCCTGGCTGCCGCCTGCACCGAGCTCGGCGTCCGTGCTCCAGCGACCGAGTCGGCGTTGACCCGGTTGGCGGCGGCCGCCGCCGACACCGTCGGCGTCCTGTACGACCACACCTCCGTGACCAGCCGGTGGGCCGTCGCCACCGCCGTGGCCGAGACAGTGACGCCGCTGGCCGAGGTGGTCGCCCACCGCCTGCCTGCCGGTCCGGCGACGCAGTGGCACGCCGAGGTCGAGCGCCAGGCGGCCCTGGTCCAGCAGACAGCTGCGCTGCAGCCCCCGACGCGTGCCGACGTCGCCATCCTCGACCGCCCCGTTCCAGGACCCGCGGTCGTTACGTCCGCGGATCCGGCACGCGTGGTCCCCGACGCCATCGGCGTCCTTCTCCAGGCCACGGCCCGCGCCAATGATCCGCCGTCGGTCACCGAGGTCCTGGCCTACACAATCGCCGCCCAGACACTCAGCTCAGCCGCGGAGCGCCTCGGCTCCACCGACGCGCCACCACTCGCAGGTCAGACGACGGCGGCCGACGCCTGGCGCGCCGTCCGAGCATCCCTGCGTCCGTACGACGACGGCAGCCGCCACTTCCACCAGCACGCACCATCCGGCGTCACCGCGGCCGGTCGACTCCATGCCGCCCTCCACTCCGCCGAACCTGACCCGGCCACCTGGACGGCGTCCCTGCGCGCATCGGTCACGTCCGCGGCCCAGCACCTGCCCACTCTCGCCACGCAGCTGCTGTACCGCACCGTCCGATCCTGGGCCGACAACGGATCCCTGATCGCCTACGCCCGTGACGTACCTCCGCGGGACGAGCGGGTGGCCGCTTACCTGCGCGGATATCAGCCCGGCGGGCTGGTCCGCGTCAACGCCACCGACTTGCAACCGGTCGCCGGCGCTCTGCACAACGCCCGACTGCTCTCCCTCGCCGTCGCCGACCGGGCAGCCGGTCCGGATGCCCGCACGACGGCCGGCTTCCCGCGCCGGGCCTGGGCCGCGAATCGGGCGCTGCTGGACGACCCGCAGACGCCGGTCGCGCTCGGCGTGGCCCTTCAGCAGGCCCACCAGCAGCTGCAGGCGGCGCGAGCCCAGCGGCCCGGGCCCAGCCGGGGACGCTGAAAGGGGAGTCGGATGCTCAGATCAAGGTTCGACCCGAACGACGTCGGCTGGCGGCTGGGCCGCTCCGTCCAGCCGCACGGGGCGGAACTGTGGTGCCGGTACGACCGCACGACCGGCGTCTACGGCGAGCAGGGTTCCGGCAAGACCCTTGACCTGCTCGCGCCCGCCCTGCTGGCCCACCGCGGTGCCGGGCTGGCGACGTTGACCAAGGTCGACGACCTGCTGCTCACAGTCGGACGACGGCAACGGCCCGCCGGCCCGGAGGAGCCGCCGCGCCCGGTCGCGGTGCTCGATCCTTTTGGCGCCGCACCGGGGCTGCCGGAACTGGTGTGGGATCCGGTCGCCGGCTGCGTCGATCCTCGGATCGCCGAACGACGAGCCAAGGCGTTCGCGGCCGGCACCGTCGCTGGCGCGGTCACCGGCGGCCGGCAGGACAACGCCGCCCGGTTCTACGCCGCGGAGACCGCCAAGGTGCTGCAGGGATTCCTGCATGCGGCGGCGCTCACCGGCCGCGATCTGGAACACGTCCTGGAGTGGGTCGCCAACCCGGTCGCCGCCGAGCAGCCCGCCGAGATCCTGCAGCAGCATCCGCACGCCGCCCGGTTCTGGGATGGGCTGCTGATCGGCGCCCTGCACGGCAGCCCGGACACCGTCGGCAACACGGTGACCACGGTCCAGCAAGCGATGGCGCTGTTCTTCCAGCCGGACATCCGGGCTCGCTGTGTGCCTTCGCGCGGGCGGCCGGCGACCGATCTGGCCGACCTGATCGCCCGGCAGGGAACGGTGTACTTACTCGGTCGGGAGGACCCCTACGCATCGGCGGCACCGCTGATGACCGCGGTCGCCGAGCACGTCCTCGACACCGCCCTGCACGTCGCCACCACCTCGCCGCACGGGCGGCTGACGCCGTCCTTCCTGGCGTGTCTCGACGAACTGCCGTCCACCACGCCGCTGCCGACCTTGCGGGTGCGGATGGCGAACGAGCGCGCGCTCGGTCTGTCGTTCATCTACGCCGCCCAGACCTGGAAACAGATGGTCGTCTCCTACGGCGAGGACGAGGCCCGCTCGCTGTTCGGGCTCACCAACAACCTCGTCATCTTCGGCGGCGGCAAGGACGTCCACTTCTACCGGGAACTGTCCGACCTGCTCGACGATGTGCGGATCAGCCGGCGGACCGTCACCGACGGGCCCGGCGGCATCGGCACGTCCCGCTCGGGTGAAGACGTGCGGGTGCTGCGCCCCGGCGACATCCGTCGCATCCCTGAGCGGCACGCTCTCGTCGTCGCAGGCACCGCGCCGCCGATCATCGCCCGGCTGAGGCGCTGCCTCGACGGCAAGGCCGGTCAGCAGCTCGCCACCGAGCTCGACGCCGCCCGCGCCCGGGTCGACGGTGCCCGTGCCGACGATGTCGACGTCGAGCAGCGCACGGCTGCTGCGCTGGCCTACGCCCGCGACCACCGGCTCGTCCCGAGCCGACACGTCGATCCGGCCGACCCGCCGGCCGCACCGCACTCCGGGACGCGGTCCTGGTGATCGTCCTGCCGTTCCCGGCGCCACCCTTCGCGTTGCTGCGTGCGCTGGAGCTCCTGGAAAGCGCGCGTCAAAGTATTCGCGGGGGAGTGGCAGAGGCTGGCGGCGTGGCTGACCTCGAGCGCCCCTGGGAGCCGGCCAGCTGCAGCGGCGAGCTCAGCGCAGCGGTCTGGAGTTGGTGTCGCGACGTCGTCGCATGGATCAATCACGAGTACGCGTGGCGGCCCGCGCAGATGGTCCCGGCCTGCTGGTCCCATCACGCCCACATCGCCCGGGAGCTGCCCGTTCGGTGACGTCCCGCGGGGTGG
>NZ_LWUA01000238.1 GCF_005222955.1 Blastococcus sp. CCUG 61487
CGGTTAGGAGACACGCCCTAGGCGAACAGCCGCTGCATGCGGCTGACGCCCTCCACCAGATCCTCGTCGCCGAGGGCGTAGGACAGCCGCAGGTAGCCGGGGGTGCCGAAGGCCTCGCCCGGGACGACGGCGACCTCGGCCTGCTCCAGGATCAGCTCGGCGAGCTCGACGCTGGTCTCGGCCGTCCGGCCCCCGATCGGCCGGCCCAGGAGCCCCTTCACCGACGGGTAGACGTAGAACGCCCCCTGCGGCTCCGGGCAGGCGACGCCGGGGATCTCCCGCAGCATCGAGACGATCGTCCTGCGCCGCCGGTCGAACGCCTCCCGCATCGTGGCGACGGCGGAGAGGTCACCGTTCAGCGCGGCGACGGCGGCGGCCTGCGACACGTTGGCGACGTTCGACGTGGCGTGGGACTGCAGGTTGGTCGCCGCCTTGACGACGTCGGTGGGCCCGAGCATCCAGCCCACCCGCCAGCCGGTCATCGCGTAGGTCTTCGCCACGCCGTTCACCACGACGCAGCGGTCGGCGAGCTCGGGGACGACCACCGGCATCGACGGCGCGGTGACCCCGCCGTAGGTCAGGTGCTCGTAGATCTCGTCGGTGAGCACCCACAGGCCGGCCTCGTGCGCCCAGCGGCCGATCTCCTCCACCTGCTCGCGCGGGTAGACCGCGCCGGTGGGGTTGGACGGCGAGCAGAACAGCAGCACCTTGGTGCGCGGCGTCCGAGCGGCCTCGAGCTGCGCCGCCGAGACGAGGTAGCCGCTCTGCTCGTCGGCCACCACGGGCACGGGGACGCCGCCGGCCAGCCGGATCGCCTCCGGGTAGGTGGTCCAGTACGGCGCGGGCAGCAGCACCTCGTCGCCCGGGTCGAGCAGGGAGGCGAACGCCTGGTAGACCGCCTGCTTCCCGCCGTTGGTGACCAGCACCTGGGCGGCGGTCACCTCGAGGCCGGAGTCGCGGGCGGTCTTGGCGACGATGGCGTCCTTGAGCGCGGGCAGCCCGCCGGCCGGGGTGTAGCGGTGCATCGCGGGGTTCCGGGCCGCGGCGACGGCCGCCTCGACGATGTAGTCCGGCGTCGGGAAGTCCGGCTCGCCGGCGCCGAAGCCGATCACCGGCTTGCCGGCGGCCTTCAGCGCCTTCGCCTTCGCGTCGACGGCCAGGGTCGCCGACTCGGCGATCCCGGCGCACCGCTGGGAGACGCGGGGGAACTCGGCGGACGGGGCGGACGAGTCAAGGGAGCCGGGGGGCATGGGGTGGGCGGGCATAGGAACATCGTGTCAAAGACGGCGCGTCGGTACCGAGTCGATGTGCCGGAGCGGCGCCGGCACCGGCCTCGACAGGAGGTTGGCTCCGTCGAGGCCCGGTCCCGTACACTGGCCGACCTGGGGCAGCTGACCCCGCCACCGGCGTGCCCCGGAATCTCCTGAGGCCGGGCGCTGCCATGGCGAGGCGGACCGTTCCGTGGCCCCGTCCCGGGTCCCATCCTGAGCGTGCGAAGGGTGGGGAGGACGGGGTCCGTCAAGGGGTGTAGCTCAATTGGCAGAGCAGCGGTCTCCAAAACCGCAGGCTGCAGGTTCAAGTCCTGTCACCCCTGCCACCGCAGTGACCAGGCACGGCCGACCACCGACCGCCCCCGCAGGGGACGGCGACCACCACGAGGCGAGCGAGGCGCAGTGAGCGAGAAGCCGGAACGCGAGGACGACCGTCCCGACGTGTCCGACGCCGAGCTGACCGACGAGCAGCTCGACCGCGAGGCACCCGGCGTCGACGACGCCGCGGAGCTGGAGGCCGCCGAGGACGAGGTCGCCGCCGAGGCATCCGGCCAGGAGGACAAGGTCGTCGCATCGCCGGGCCGCCGTCGCCGTGGGCGGATCACCGCCGACGACGACGCGGACGACGAGCCCGCCGCCGGACGGCGTGCGGCGCGGTCGGCCTCCCGCCCGGCGGGCCGTGACGCCGGCGGGACCCGCTCGCGGGCCGCGGCCGAGCGGGCGCGGGCCGAGGAGATCAGGCAGAAGCGCTCCGTCGCCCGCTTCCTGCGCGAGGTCGTCGCCGAACTCCGCAAGGTGATCTGGCCCGGCCGCCGCGAGCTGATCACCTACACGACCGTGGTGATCGTCTTCGTGGCCTTCATGGTCGCGCTGGTGGCCGGCATGGACCTGGTCTTCTCCCGGGGCGTGATCGCCGTCTTCGGCTGACCTCCGCCCGCGCACGCCCCCACCCCATGAAGGAAGAGAACCTGTGACCGACCCCCGCGAGCCCTTCGAGACCGAGAACGCGGTCGAAGGCACCGACCTGGACGACGCCCGCTTCGAGGAGCGCGGCACCGCCGACGTCGAGACCGGCCTCGGCGAGCCCGGTTCTGCCGAGGGCTCCAGCGACACCGCCGCCATGGCCACCGACACCGAGGCCGCCGACGTCACTCCGGAGATCGAGACCGGCGACCCCGACACCCTGGCGGCCGACCCGCTCGCCGCTCCGGCGGAGAGCTCGGACGCGGTCGCTCCCGCCGAGGACGCCGAGGAGGACCCGGCCGAGGCGATGAAGAAGGCGCTGCGGCTGGCGCCCGGCGACTGGTACGTCGTGCACAGCTACGCCGGCTACGAGAACAAGGTGAAGACCAACCTCGAGGCGCGCATCCAGTCCCTCGACGTGGAGGACTACATCTACCAGATCGAGGTGCCCACCGAGGAGGTCACCGAGATCAAGAACGGCAAGCGCGCGCAGGTCAACCGCAAGGTGCTGCCCGGCTACCTGCTGGTGCGGATGGAGCTCAACGACGAGTCGTGGGGCGCGGTCCGCAACACCCCCGGCGTCACCGGCTTCGTGGGCGCCACCTCCAAGCCGTCGCCGCTCACTCTGGACGAGGTCGTGAAGATCCTCGTCCCGCCGACCAGCCCGCAGGCCGCCCGCGCCGCCGGAGGCGAGGCCGCTCCGGCCGCCGCCGCGCCCGCTGCGCTCGTGGACTTCGAGGTCGGCGAGTCGGTCACCGTCATGGACGGGCCGTTCGCCACCCTGCCCGCCACCATCAACGAGATCAACGCCGAGCAGCAGAAGCTGCAGGTCCTGGTCTCCATCTTCGGCCGCGAGACGCCCGTCGAGCTGTCGTTCAACCAGGTCAGCAAGCTCTAGTCGCTCAACGGCGCCAGCTGATCCACCACCGATAGAAGGAAGTCATGCCCCCCAGGAAGCGGTTGACCGCGGTCATCAAGCTCCAGATCAACGCCGGTGCGGCCACCCCCGCACCGCCCGTGGGTCCGGCGCTGGGCCAGCACGGCGTCAACATCATGGAGTTCTGCAAGGCGTACAACGCCGCCACGGAGTCGCAGCGCGGCAACGTGATCCCGGTCGAGATCTCGGTCTACGAGGACCGCTCGTTCACCTTCGTCACCAAGACCCCGCCGGCCGCGCGCATGCTGCTCAAGGCCGCCGGCGTCGACAAGGGGTCGGGCGAGCCGCACAAGACGAAGGTCGCCTCGGTCACCCGGGACCAGGTCCGCGAGATCGCCACCACCAAGATGGCCGACCTCAACGCCAACGACCTCGACCAGGCCGAGCGGATCATCGCCGGCACCGCCCGGTCGATGGGCATCACCGTCACGGGCTAGTCGCCCGCGACTCCACCACCCGTGGGAGGGCCTTCGCCGGCCCGTACACCACACGACCGGGGCGCCAGCTCCCGGAGAGGAACCACCATGGCGAAGCACGGCAAGAAGTTCCGCGCAGTGGCCGAGAAGGTCGACCGCGACAACCTGTACACCCCGCTCCAGGCCGCTGCCCTGGCCAAGGAGACGTCGACGACGTCCTACGACGCCACCGTCGAGGTCGCGATGCGCCTGGGCGTCGACCCGCGCAAGGCCGACCAGATGGTCCGCGGCACGGTCAACCTGCCCCACGGCACCGGCAAGACCGCCCGCGTCATCGTGTTCGCGACCGGTGACAAGGCCGCCGAGGCCGAGGCCGCCGGCGCCGACGTCGTCGGCTCGGACGACCTGATCGAGCGCATCCAGGGCGGTTTCCTGGACTTCGACGCGGCGATCGCGACCCCCGACCAGATGGCCAAGGTCGGCCGCATCGCCCGCATCCTCGGCCCCCGTGGCCTGATGCCGAACCCGAAGACCGGCACCGTGACGCCCGACGTCACCAAGGCGGTCAACGACATCAAGGGCGGGAAGATCAACTTCCGCGTCGACAAGCAGGCCAACCTGCACCTGGTGATCGGCAAGGCGTCCTTCGACCAGGAGAAGCTGGTGGAGAACTACGCGGCCGCCCTCGACGAGGTGCTGCGGGCCAAGCCGTCGTCGGCGAAGGGCCGCTACGTCAAGAAGGTCACGATCTCCACGACCATGGGCCCCGGCATCCCGGTCGACCCGAACCGCACCCGCAACCTGCTGGCCGACGAGCCCACGGCGTGATGATCAGCTGACCTGATCGTCATGGCTCCTCCCTCGCGGTCGACCGTGAGGGACGTGCCGGAACGGTGAGGGAGGACGGCCCCGCTGCGCACCCGCGCGGCGGGGCCGTCGTCGTATCGCGTACTGTGGTCGCCGTTCCCCCCACGACCGCTGGTCGTCGCACGTCCGCGTGCGATCGAAGGTCCCGGATCCACCCGGGCGGCCCGCGCAGGAGGACGGTTCGACAGGCAGGCTGCAGCACGTGCTGCGCGCATCCCGCCCATCGCCCCGTGCGCCTGCGCCGGGGCGTTCCTCGTCTCCGGGGCACCCGATCGCCCGCGTTCGCGCGAGAGGCCAGTGGTCGCCCGACAGACGAGAGGAGGCCCATGCCCACGCAGGCGAAGGCCGCGGCGATCGATGAGATCTCCCAGCGGTTCCAGAATTCGAGTGCGGCGGTGCTCACCGAGTACCGCGGGCTGACCGTGGCGCAGCTGACCGAGCTGCGCCGTTCCCTCGGTGCGGGCAGCAGCTACGCCGTCGTCAAGAACACCCTGACGAAGCGGGCAGCGGACGAGGTCGGCTACGGCGACCTGGCCCCGCTGCTCAACGGCCCGACCGCGATCGCCTTCCTCGAGGGCGACCCGGTCGAGGGCGCCAAGGCCCTCCGCGACTTCGCGAAGGCCAACCCGCTGCTCGTCGTCAAGGGCGGCGTGGTCGACGGACGCACGGTCGACGCCTCCGAGGTCACCCGCCTCGCCGACGTCGAGCCCCGTGACGTGCTGCTGGCCAAGCTGGCCGGCGCCATGAAGGGCAACCTGACCAAGGCTGCCGGGCTCTTCCAGGCCCCGCTGTCCCAGGTCGCCCGCCTCGCCGCCGCCCTGCAGGAGAAGAAGGCCGCCGACGCCCCGGCCGAGGCCGCCGCTCCCGCCACCGACGACAGCGCTGCTGCTGACACCACGACCGACACCGACACGACCGACGCTGCCGCGGACGACGCGGCCGGCGACGCCTGACCCACAAGGAGACAGACATGGCCAAGCTTTCCAGTGCGGAGCTGCTCGACGCGTTCAAGGAGATGACCCTCCTCGAGCTGTCCGACTTCGTGAAGCAGTTCGAGGAGACCTTCGAGGTCACCGCGGCTGCCCCCGTGGCCGTCGCGGCCGCCCCGGCCGCCGGTGGCGCCGGTGGCGGTGGCGGTGGCGGCGAGGCCGCTGCCGAGCAGGACGAGTTCGACGTCATCCTCGAGAGCGCCGGTGACAAGAAGATCCAGGTCATCAAGGAGGTGCGCGGCCTGACCTCGCTCGGCCTCAAGGAGGCCAAGGACCTGGTCGACAACGCGCCGAAGCCGGTCCTGGAGAAGGTCGCCAAGGACGCCGCTGACAAGGCGAAGGAAGCCCTCGAGGGCGCCGGCGCCACCGTCACCGTCAAGTAAAGGACCCCGGCGCCCCCCAGCCCTCGCTCCGCTCGGGCCGGGTCCCTACGCCGGGGCCGTTCCATGGCGTCGCCTCGCGGCGTCGCCGCACAGGGGCCGTCCCTCCTCCGGGAGGGGCGGCCCCTGTGGCGTTCCTCCGGCCAGGTGACATAGGCGTCCCGGGCTTCAGCCATCCGGGAGAGCTGGGTCACCGGCAGCGGGTGACGCACGTAACCTCTCCGCCGGCTGGTCGTTACTGCCCAGTAGTGAAGCGGACGTCGCCGTCCAGATGCGGGTTCGGCGGCGAGGCCGCACACTGCCGGGGCCTGCCGATGCGGCGGGGCGGGGACCGGCAGCGCAGCCGGAGCGGAGGGCAGGAGTCGTGGGCGTCGCAGTCGAGGTCGAAGGGCTGACCAAGTCGTTCGGGAGCCAGAACATCTGGAGCGATGTCACCCTGACCCTGCCCCCGGGGGAGATCTCGGTGCTCCTCGGCCCCTCGGGCACCGGCAAGTCGGTGTTCCTCAAGTCCCTCGTCGGACTGCTCAAGCCCGAGCGCGGCTCGATCGTCATCAACGACACCGACATCGTCCGCACGAGCGAGCACCGGCTCTACGAGATCCGGAAGCTGTTCGGCGTCCTCTTCCAGGACGGCGCGCTGTTCGGGTCGATGACGCTCTTCGACAACATCGCCTTCCCGCTGCGCGAGCACACCAAGAAGAGCGAGGCGGAGATCAGGTCCATCGTCCTCGAGAAGATGGACATGGTCGGCCTGCAGGGCGCCGAGTCCAAGCTGCCGGGGGAGATCTCCGGCGGGATGCGCAAGCGCGCGGGCCTCGCCCGGGCGTTGGTCCTGGACCCGGAGATCATCCTGTTCGACGAGCCGGACTCCGGCCTCGACCCGGTCCGCGTGGCCTACCTCAACCAGCTGATCGTCGACCTCAACGCGCAGATCGACGCCACCTTCCTCATCGTCACGCACGACATCGGGACCGCCCGGACGGTGCCGGACAACCTGGGCCTGCTGTTCCGCCGCAACCTGGTGATGTTCGGCCCCCGCGAGCAGCTGCTGACCTCGAACGAGCCCGTCGTCCGCCAGTTCCTCAACGGTCGCCGCGAGGGCCCGATCGGCATGAGCGAGGAGAAGGACGTCGCCCAGGTCGAGGCGGAGATGAAGGAGCTCGAGGCGCGCGGCGGCGACGCCCACAACGGCGTCGGCCCGAAGGGCGCCACCGGTGGGGACGCCGTCCCGCCGCAGCTGACCCCGACCGAGGGCCTGCCCGAGCGCAAGGCCGAGCGGCGTCGGCAGGAGCGCGTGGCCCGGATGCTGCACGAGTTCGACGAGGAGACCCAGGCGGCGATCCGCAAGTCCCTGCCCGAGGACCTGCTGGCGATGGCCGACTCCGGCACCTTCGCGCCCACCCGCGGCCAGGGCGGGCGGCACTGGGCGCCCGACGCCGACCAGACCGGTGCCACCGCGACCGCCACGCTGCCCCGGCAGGGCGGTGGCGCGTGACGGCGACCGAGGAGCCGAAGGCCCCCGGGCTGCTGGACGGCAAGTTCTCGCCGACGCGCCCGCTGGCGGCCAGCGGCAATCTCTTCGCCTTCGCGCTCGACGTCCTCAAGGCGCTGCCCAAGCGGCCGTTCCAGCTGCGCGAGTTCATCCAGCAGGCCTGGTTCGTCGCCAGCGTCACGATCATCCCGACCGCGCTCGTCGCCATCCCGTTCGGCGCCGTCATCGCCCTCCAGCTCGGCTCGCTGACCCGCCAGCTCGGCGCGCAGTCGTTCAGCGGCTCGGCCTCGGTGCTCGCGGTCGTGCGCGAGGCCAGCCCGATCGTCACCGCGCTGCTCATCGCCGGTGCCGGAGGCTCGGCGATCTGCGCGGACCTGGGCGCCCGGAAGATCCGCGACGAGATCGACGCGATGGAGGTCCTGGGCATCAGCCCGATCCAGCGCCTCGTCGTGCCCCGGGTGCTCGCCGCGATGCTCGTCGCCGTCCTGCTCAACGGCCTGGTCAGCGTCGTCGGCACCGCCGGCGGCTACTTCTTCAACGTCGTCCTCCAGGGCGGCACGCCCGGCGCCTACCTGGCGTCGTTCAGCGCGCTCGCGCAGATCGAGGACTTCTGGGCCTCGGAGATCAAGGCGCTGGTCTTCGGGTTGATCGCCGGGATCGTCGCCTCGTACAAGGGGCTCAACGCCGGAGGGGGACCCAAGGGCGTCGGCGACGCGGTGAACCAGTCCGTGGTCATCACCTTCATCCTGCTGTTCGCCGTGAACTTCGTGATGACCGCGATCTACTTCCAGCTCGTCCCACCGAAGGGGCAGTGACATGGCACTGCTCTCCCCGGTGGACCGGATCAAGGTCGGCACGCGACGCGTCGTCCGCCTGGTCTACAAGCGGCCGATGGACACGCTCGAGGACCTCGGCGACCAGATGTCGTTCTACGCGCGAGCGCTGGCCTGGACCCCGCGCACGCTGCGCCGGTACAAGCGCGAGACGCTGCGGCTGCTCTCCGAGGTCACCTTCGGCAGCGGCGCGCTGGCGGTCATCGGCGGCACTGTCGGCGTCATCGCGGCGCTGGCGTTCTTCACCGGCTCCGCGGTCGGCCTGCAGGGCTACGCCGCTCTCGACCAGCTCGGGACGTCGGCCTTCACCGGCTTCCTCTCCGCCTACTTCAACACCCGGGAGATCGCCCCGCTGGTCGCCGGGGTGGCGCTGTCGGCCACGGTCGGGTGCGGCTTCACCGCCCAGATCGGCGCCATGCGGATCAACGAGGAGATCGACGCGCTCGAGGTCATGGGCGTGCCCTCGCTGCCGTTCCTGGTCACCACGCGGATCATCGCCGGCTTCGTCGCCGTCATCCCGCTCTACGTGCTCGGCCTGCTGACCAGCTACTTCGCCACCCGGCTGATCGCCACCCAGGCGTACGGCCAGTCGGGCGGCACCTACGACCACTACTTCAACCTCTTCCTCCCACCGGAGGACGTGCTGTGGTCGTTCCTCAAGGTGTGCGTGTTCGCCGTCGTGGTGATCCTGACCCACTGCTACTACGGCTACCGGGCCAGCGGCGGCCCCGCGGGCGTGGGCATGGCGGTCGGCCGTGCGGTGCGCTTCTCGATCGTGGCGATCAACATCATCGACCTGTTCCTGTCCCTGGCCATCTGGGGCTCGACGACGACAGTGCGGATCGCGGGGTGACACGGCGATGAGCAGAACGATCCGTCGGCGGCTCCAGGGCGTCGCCTTCCTGGTGGTCCTGGCCCTGCTGGTCGGGCTCTCGATCGCGCAGTACAACAAGGTGTTCGCCGACGTGGCGATGGTGACGCTGGAGACCGAGACGGCCGGCAGCCAGCTGCAACCGGCGTCCGACGTCAAGGTCCGCGGCGTGATCGTCGGTGAGGTCCGCGAGGTGGAGGGCGACGCCGACGGTGCCACGCTCACCCTCGCGCTCGACCCCGACCACCTCGAGCAGATCCCGGCCGACGTGACGGCGCGGCTGCTGCCCAAGACCCTCTTCGGCGAGCGCTACGTCTCGCTGGAGCTGCCCGAGGAGCCGTCCCAGGAGCGGCTGGCGGACGGCGACGTGATCGGCCAGGACCGCAGCGAGAACGCCATCGAGCTGCAGCGGGTCATCGACAACACGCTGCCGCTGCTCCAGGCGGTCCACCCCGACGACCTCGCCTTCACCCTCGGGGCGGTCGCCGACGCGCTCCGCGGACGAGGGGACGACCTCGGCGCCAACCTGGCCAGCGTGGGCCAGTACGTCGGGGAGCTCAACACCGTCCTGCCGGAGCTGCAGGCCGACATCTCGGGGCTCGCCGACTTCGCCGAGACCTACGAAGGCGCGGCCGACGACCTGCTCGCCGTCCTGGACAACCTCGCGATCACGAACACGACGGTGGTCGACCAGGCCGAGCAGCTGCGCCGGACGTTCACCGTCGGCGCCAGCTCCGCGAACGTGACGGCCGGCTTCCTCGAGCGCAACGAGCGCAACCTCATCTCGCTCGCCGAGACCTCGCGGCCGGTGTTGGGCCTGCTCGCCGAGTACTCGCCGGTGTACCCCTGCCTGCTCGAGGGGCTGGCCCGCTCCAAGCCGCTGATCAGCGAGACGTTCGGCGGCGACGGCGACCCGGCGCTGAACCTCAACATCGTGTTCACCGTCCCCTCGCGCAACGGCTACGCGCCCGGCGACCAGCCGGTCTACGCCGACACCGCGGGGCCGGACTGCCGCGGACTGGACGACATCGACGCCGAGATCGCCCAGGCCGCGGCCGGGGAGTTCTACTGCCCCTACCCGCCGCTGGACGGCATCGAGAGCCCGGAGAGCGAGCTGCGCGACGAGCCCGTCTGCTACGCGGGAGGCGCCGACGACGGCGGGAACCCGGAGAACGTGCCGGGGAACCGGCCAGGGAGCGCCGGCACCTCGCTACCCGACCAGTTGGCGGGCTCGACGGCCGAACTCGAGTTCGTGAAGGGCCTCCTGGCCTACCGGTCCGGCGGCGACCCCGACGACGTCTCGGACATCGGAGCGGCCGCCCTGGCCCCTCTCCTGCGGGGGAAGACCGTGATGCTGCGATGAGGGACAAGCTGCGCGGGCTGGCCGGCCCGCTGACGAAGCTGGCCGCCTTCGCCCTGGTGACGATCATGGCGTCCTACGCGCTGGTCGCGACCATCACCAACGCCGGCTACGGCGAGCAAGTGTCCTACCGGGCCCACTTCAGCGACGTCGCCGGACTGGTGGAGGGCGACGAGGTGCGCATCGCGGGTGTCCGCGTCGGGCAGGTCGTCGGCATCGGCCTGGAGGACGCGACCGACCGGCCCGTCGCCGAGGTGGAGCTCGAGGTCGACGCCGACGTGCCGCTGCCGGCCAAGGTCGAGGCGACGATCCGCTTCCGGAACCTCGTCGGGCAGCGGTACATCGCGCTCACCGAGGGCGAGGGCTCGGCCGGCAGCACCCTGGAGGAGGGTGCGGTGATCCCGCTAGAGCAGACCACCAACGCCCTGGACCTCACGGTGCTCTTCGGCGGCTTCCAGCCGTTGCTGCAGGCCCTGTCGCCGGCCGACGTCAACCGGGTCTCCTTCGAGATCATCCAGGTGTTCCAGGGCGAGGGCGGCACCGTGGAGAGCCTCCTGGCGCACGTGGCCTCGCTGACCAACAGCCTGGCCGACCGCGACGCGGTGATCGGCAGCGTCATCGACAACCTGACGACGGTGATGGACACCCTCGCCGCGCGGGACCAGCAGCTGTCGGACCTCGTGGTGAGCCTCCAGCAGTTCGTCACCGGCCTGGCCGGCGACAGCGAGGCGATCTTCGACTCGCTGGAGACGATCGACCAGCTGGCCGTGTCGACCAGCGACTTCCTCGCCGACGCTCGGGCACCGCTGACCGCGGACATCCAGGCGCTGGGCGACCTGTCGACCAACCTGGGGGACACCGGCGACCTGCTCGAGACGGCGATGCAGACGGCTCCCGTCAAGCTCAAGCTGATCACGCGCACGGCCATCAACGGCAGCTGGTTCAACTTCTTCATGTGCAGCGCCGGCGGCACCGTCGTCCTCCCGGGGACCCCGACGCAGGCGCCGCTCGCCCAGACCTTCGAGTTCGACAGCGGCGCGGAGGGGTGTGGCTGATGGCGAGGTCGTCGAACTTCCGCGACAAGAACCCCGTGGTCATCGGGGCGATCAGCCTGACCGTGATCGCCGTCCTGGTGTACCTGGCGTTCAACGCCCAGTCGCTGCCGATCATCGGTGGGGGGACGGTGTACAAGGCGCAGTTCTCCGAGGCCGCCGGCCTCAAGCCCGACGACGCCGTGCGGGTCGCCGGGGTGAAGGTGGGCTCGGTCGAAGGCATGTCCCTGGAGGACGGCGCGGTGACCGTCGAGCTCCGCATCAAGGACACCTTCGTCGGCGACAGGTCGGAGGCGGCGATCAAGATCGAGACGGTCCTCGGCGCCAAGTACGTGGCCCTCGTCCCCCGCGGCGCCGAACCGCTGGACCCCGACGAGCGCATCCCGCTGGAGCGCACGGCCTCGCCCTACGACGTCGTCGAGGCCTTCGCCGACCTGTCGTCCACCGTGCAGGAGATCGACACCGGTCAGCTGGCGGCGAGCTTCGAGGTGCTGGCGGAGACCTTCTCCGAGACCCCCGAGGAGGTGCGCGCCTCCCTGGAGGGGCTGGCCCGCCTGTCGGACACGATCGCCTCCCGCGACGCCGAGCTCCGGCAGCTGCTGACGGCGACCCGCGACGTCACGCAGGTGCTGGCCGACCGCAACGGCGAGTTCACCCAGCTGATCCTGGACTCCAACACGCTGCTCACCGAGGTGCAGGAGCGCCGGGATCTCATCGACTCCATCCTGACCAACACCCAGGAGCTCGCCCGGCAGCTGTCCGGCCTGGTGGCCGACAACCGCGAGGTGCTCACCCCCGCGCTGCAGCAGCTGTCCCGGGTGACCGACATCCTGTCGCGCAACCGCGCCGCCCTGGCCGAGACCGTCGACGAGCTCGCGCCGTTCGTGCGGGTGTTCACCAACGCGCTGGGCACCGGTCGCTGGTTCGACAGCTTCGTCAACGACCTGATCCCGACCGTGGTCGGAGCGGCCGTCTGCACCGCGGCCGAGACCCCGGTCACCGGCTGCGCCCCGGGAGGCCAGTGATGAGCGGGTCCCTGCAGCGCGGGGTGGCGATCGGCGCGGCCCTGATCCTGCTGCTCGCCCTGGGCTGGACCATCCTGCGCCCGGTCGGCCAGTACCGGGTGACCGCGTGGTTCACCGAGACCGTCGGCCTCTACCCGGGCTCGGACGTCCGGGTGCTCGGCATCGCGATCGGCTCGGTCGAGGACGTCGTACCGCTGGGCGACAGGGTGCGCGTCGACATGAGCATCGACGAGGACTACGACATCCCGGCCGACGCCAACGCGATCGTCCTGGCGCCCTCCCTGGTGTCGGACCGCTACGTGCAGTTCTCGCCGGTGTACGACGGCGGACCCACGATGGAGGACGGCGCGGAGGTGCCGCTGGACCGCACCGCGATCCCGGTGGAGCTCGACGCCGTGTACGGCGCCCTCGACGAGCTGTCTCAGGCCCTCGGGCCCAACGGGGCCAACGCCGACGGCGCGCTGTCGGACCTGGTCGACGTCGGTGCGGCGAACCTCGACGGCAACGGCGAGGCGCTCAACCGCACGCTCACCGGGTTCTCCCAGGCCGTCGAGACGTTGTCGGAGAACCGCGACCAGCTGTTCGACTCCCTGGACAACCTGCAGGCGTTCACCTCGGCGCTGGCCACGATCGACGCCCAGGTCGGCCAGTTCAACCAGAACATGGCCGCGGTGAGCCGGCTGCTCGCCGAGGAGCGGACGGACCTGCAGGAGGCCGTGGCCCTGCTCAGCGACGCGCTCGGGCAGGTGGCCGGGTTCGTGCGGGACAACACCGCGCTGCTGACGACCAACGTCAACCGGCTGGCCGACGTCACCCTCGTCCTGGTGCAGCAGCGGGCCAAGCTCGCGGAGGCGCTGGACGTGGCACCGGCGGCGCTGGGCAACCTCGCGCGCGCCTACAACCCCGACTGGGGCACCCTGGACACCCGCGACAACGGGGTGACCTCGCTCAACGCGGAGGTGCTCGTCTGCGGCGCGCTGGCCCAGATCGGACGCGTCGACCTGGCGGCCGACCTGCCGCTGCCGCTGCCCGACCCGACGGCGCCGATCAGGGACGGCGTCAACGAGATCTGCGCCCGGCTGCTCTCCGGCGACGCCAACGCCGACGGCAGCCTGGACGACCTCAACGGCAACGGCATCCCCGACTACGAGGAGCTGCGCCAGGCCATCGGCGGCGGCGGCGGTGGCGGCGGCGGCGGCGGTCTCCTGCCCGGGCTCCTCCCGGTGGGTGCACCGTGAACCGGCCGGCGCAGCGCGCCGCGGCCCTCGCGGCGGGCGTCCTGCTGCTCGGCGGCTGCGGCTTCCGGGGGGCGTCGTCGATCAGCCTGCCGGGCGGCGCCGACGTCGGCGACGACCCGTACACCGTCGAGGTGGAGTTCCTCGACGTGCTCGACCTCGTGCCGCAGTCGGGTGTCCGCGTCGCCGACGTGCCCGTCGGCCGGGTGGACGCGATCGAGCTCGACGAGGAGAACTGGACGGCGGTCGTGACCATCACCGTCAACGGCGACGTCGAGCTGCCCGCCAACGCGGTCGCGGCGATCCAGCAGACCTCGCTCCTGGGCGAGAAGTTCGTCGAGCTGGCTCCTCCGGGCAACGAGCCGCCGCGGGGCCGCCTCGAGGACGACGCGCGGATCACCCTCGACCGCACCAACCGCAACGTCGAGGTGGAGGAGCTGCTCGGCGCGCTGTCGCTGGTGCTCAACGGCGGAGGGCTCACCCAGCTGCAGACGATCAACCGCGAGCTCGGGGACGCGCTGGAGGGCCGGGAGGACGAGATCAAGGCGACGCTGGACCAGCTCGACACCTTCATCGGCGGCCTGGACGCCCAGCGGGCGGAGATCAACCGGGCCCTCGACAGGGCGGACGAGCTGGCCGGGACGCTGGCCGCGCGGACCGCGACGATCGAGAACGCGCTGGACACGATCGGGCCCGGTCTCGACGTCATCAACGAGCAGCGGGCGCTGCTGGTCTCGATGCTGGACGGGCTGGCCCGCCTCGGTGACGTGGGTACCCGCATCATCAACCAGGCGGGGGCCAACACGATCGAGGACCTGCGGCTGCTCCAGCCGATCCTCACCCAGCTCGCCGCGGCCGGACCGGACCTCGCCGAGGCGCTGGAGCTGATGTTGACCTATCCCTTCCCCGACAGCTCGCTGACCGCGCTGAACTACCGCCAGGCGCAGTCCGGCGGCGTCGCGATGTTCGCCAACATGACCGCGACGGTGAACCTCGACCTGACCCAGCTGCTGTGCCGATACGTCATCGACCAGGTCGGCGCGCTGGTCCAGCTGCCGCTCCAGGAAGCCATCGCGCAGGGCAGGTGCGGCACCGAGACCGGCCCGCCCGGGACGGCGGGAGGCGGTGCGGGCGATCCCTCGACCGCCGCCACGGCGCCGTCGCCGGGAGGCTTCTCGCTGCTCGAGCAGCTCGGTGGCCGGGTCCTCGAGCAGGCGCCGGAGTCCGGCCTGCCCACGGGTCCGGTGGGCACGCTGAACCTGGGTGAGGTGGTCCCGTGATCACGCGCAGCACCCGGTTGAAGCTGGCCGCCTTCGCGACGCTCGCCGTCCTCGGGATGGCCTACCTCGGCTTCACATACGTGGGCCTGGACCGCATCCTGCTGGGTGGCAGCTACGAGGTGTCCGCGGACTTCGAGGACTCCGGCGGCATCTTCGTCAACGCCGAGGTCACCTACCGCGGGGTCGCCGTCGGCCGGGTGACCGACATGCAGCTGGTCGACGACGGCGTCCGCGTCACCATGCGGATCGACAGGGGTGCCGAGCCGATCCCCGTCGACACCCAGGCGCTGGTCGCCACCCGCAGCGCGGTGGGGGAGCAGTACGTCAACCTCCGGCCCAACGGGGACGGCGAGCCGTACCTCGAGGACGGCGCGGTGATCCCCCAGGAGCGCACCAGCATCCCGGTGCCGGTCGAGCAGATGCTGCTCCACCTCGACGGGCTCGTGGGCTCGATCGACGAGGAGAACCTGCGGATCGTGGTCGAGGAGCTCGGTCGCGCGTTCGAGGGCGCGGGGGAGGACCTGGGCCGGCTCATCGACAACGGTGACCTGCTCCTGGCCCGCGCCCAGGAGTCCCTGCCGCAGACCCTGGACCTCATCGTCGACGCGCAGACGGTGTTGGACACCCAGCGCGACAGCCGCTCGGCGATCCGGCAGTGGGCGTCGGACCTGCGACTGGTCAGCGACACGCTCGTGGAGATGGACCCCGACCTGCGCGAGATCGTGGTCAACGCCCCGGACGCCGCGCAGGGGCTGCAGGACCTCGTCGACCAGGCGGGCCCGGGACTGGGGTCGCTGGTGCGCAACCTCGACATCCTCAACGGCGTCACGATCCCGCGGCTCGACGGCGTCCGGCAGATGCTGATCACCTATCCCGACGTCGTCACCGGTGGGTTCACCGTCGTCCGCCGGGACGCCGACGGGGTGCTGCGCTCGCACTTCGGCTTCGTGCTCAACCCGCAGGCGCCGCACGCCTGCGTCTCCGGCTACGTGCCGAGCTCGAGCACCCCCACCCAGAGCGCGGTCGAGAACGTCGACGTCGACGCGGTCCGGTGCGACGTCGTCGACGGCGTCGACCCGAACCCCGGCGACTCCGTGGACGAGAGCGGCAGCAACATCCGCGGCGAGCAGAACATCGGGCGCGACGGCGGCCGCGGGGCCGGCGCACCCGGGGAGACGCCGGGCGGCGGCCTGCCCGCACCGCCCGGTGGCCTGCCCGGGTTGCCCGGCGGCCTGTCGGACATCCTGCACGGGCTCCTCGGCGCCACGCCCTTCGCCACCGTGACGGGCTGACCGCGGCACGCCTGCGGGGACCGGCCGGACGAGTTGGAGAGGATGACGCGAGTGACGACGGACATGGAGGCGCGGACGCGCGGGGAGGAGGGAGACGTGCCCACCGCCGTCGGTGACGGGACGGGCGAGGACGCCGGGCGCAGCCGCAGGCGGCTCAGCCTCCCGCTGGTGCCGGTCCTCGCCGTCCTCCTCGTGCTGCTCGTCGGCGCGGTGGTGTACCTGTGGGCCACCCGGCAGGAGGACTCCGCCGTCAGCACCGGGGACTACGCCGCGGCGCTGCAGGCGGCGCGATCGGGCGTCGTGGACATCGCCACCTTCGACCACCTGACCCTCGACGACGACCTGGAGCAGATCCGCCGCGTCACGACCGGCGACTTCACCGAGCAGGCCGTGGCCGAGCTCGAGGCCGGGCGGGAGCGGATCACCGAGTACCAGGTGGTCGCCAACACGGAGGTCATCGGGGCGGGCGTCACCCAGGCCGACGAGGAGACCGCGACCGTCATGCTGCTCATCCAGGCGACGAGCCAGAACGCCGTCGACCCGCGGCCGACGATCGAGAAGTCCCGCATCCAGGTGACCCTGGAGAAGGTCGACGACCGCTGGCTGCTGACCGGGATCTCGGGGCGGTGAGCCGACGATGACCGAGGAGTCCGAGAGCCGGCCGCGCCCCACGCCCCGCAGCCGCGCGGGCGGTCCGGGGCGCCCGAGTCCGCGCCCGCGGGTGGCGGGCAGCCGCCGCGGCCGCGACGACACCCCTGCCGACGCCCCTGCCACCGCC
>NZ_LWUA01000239.1 GCF_005222955.1 Blastococcus sp. CCUG 61487
GGCCGCGGGGGCGGCCGCGCTCGGGGCCCTCGCCGGGCCGGCGCTGCGCCGCTTGGCCGGGGCCGAGGCGTCCGACGGCGAGGCGGCCTGCTCGGTCGCCTCCCCCGCGGTGGTCGTGGTGGTCGGCGCGGACTCGGGCGCGGGCGCGGGCGCGGCGCACGGGCCGGCCGGGGGCTCGACGCCGGCCGGCTGCGCCGCCGAACCGCACGCGGTGGTCGTGGCCGTCGCAGGCTGACCCTTCACGGGCTGTGCCGTGGCGGTGTCCGTGGTCGTGCTGGTGACCGACGTCGTGACCGTGCGGCCGTCCTCGGCCGTCGTCGTGCTCGTCGTGGTGGTCGTGGTGGTGGCCCCGTCCGACGACACCGTCGTGGTGCCGGGCCCCTCCGCGGTGCTCGCCGACGAGGTCGAGGAGGTGGTGGTCGAGGCGGTCGACGTCGAGGAGGAGGTCGTGGTCGAACTGGTCGACGTCGTCGACATGACCGTCGAGGTGGAGGACGTGGACGACGTGGACGACGTCGTGGACGAGCTCGAGATCGTGACCTGCTGCGTCGACGTGGTGGTCGATGCCGTCGCGGGAGCCGGTTGCGGCTCGGGCGTCGCGGCCGGCTGGGTCGCCGTCTGTTCCGCCGGCGGGCTGGGGGGCGGCTCGTCGGCCCGGACCGCGTCGGCGGCCAGGGCCAGGCCGGCGTAGACGCCGGCGCCCATCAGGCCCGTCGCGAGCGTGCGGCGCCACCAGGAGCGACCGACGCGGGCCGGAGCCCGGTCGTCGTCGCCTCCTGCGTGGCACGTCATGGAGCGGAAGCTAGGAACCGGTCCGTCTCGTCCGCTATGGGAACCGGTGCGCCCGATTTCCGGTTCGGTGTGTCCTCGCTCACACCCGTTCGAGTGGTAACAGATCGTGACCATCGACGGGTTGACGGGCTCGTACGGTGCCCTCATGAGTGCCACGCACGAGGTGACCAACCAGGTGCCGCCGCTGATCGGCCACGATCCGATTGCCGGCGACGCGGCGCTCGCGGAGGCCTGCGTCCGGCACGCCGACCAGGCGACGCTCGCCTCGCTCGCGGACCTGGGCCGGCTGGCCGGCAGCGAGCAGGCGCAGGAGTGGGGCCGGCTGGCCAACGAGAACGTGCCGCGGCTGCGCACGCACGACCGCTACGGGCATCGCATCGACGAGGTGGAGTTCCACCCCGCGTGGCACGACCTGATGCGGACCGCCGTCGAGCACGGCCTCGCCGGTGCGCCCTGGGCCGACGCCGGCTCCGGGAACCGGCACGCGCACGTCCGCCGCGCCGTCGGCTACTTGGGGTGGACCCAGGTGGAGATGGGGCACGGCTGCCCGGTGACCATGACCTACGCCGCCGTGCCGGCCCTGCGGCGGACGCCCGAGCTCGCTGCCCGGTACGAGCCCGGGCTCACCGCCCGGGCCTACAGCTTCGGGCTCACCGACCCGGCCGCCAAGCCCGGCCTCATCGCGGGCATGGGGATGACCGAGAAGCAGGGCGGTTCCGACGTCCGGGCCAACACCAGCCGCGCCGTGCCGCAGCCGGACGGCTCCTTCCGGATCGTCGGCCACAAGTGGTTCACCTCGGCGCCGATGAGCGACGTGTTCCTCGTGCTGGCGCAGCTCGACGAGGGGGTCTCCTGCTTCCTCGTCCCGCGGGTGCTCCCCGACGGCAGCCGCAACGTCTTCCGGGTGCAGCGCCTCAAGGACAAGCTCGGCGACAGGTCGAACGCCTCGAGCGAGGTCGAGTTCGACGGCACGGTCGGGTGGCTCGTCGGCGAACCGGGCCGTGGGGTGCCCGCGATCATCGAGATGGTCAACATGACCCGCCTCGACTGCGTCCTGGGCTCCGCGGCCACCGTGCGTGCCGCCCTCACCCAGGCGATCCACCACAGCCGGCACCGTTCGGCCTTCGGCGCGCTGCTCGTCGACCAGCCGCTCATGGGCAACGTGCTGGCCGACCTCGCCGTCGAGAGCGAGGCCGCGACGGCGCTGGCCGTCCGGCTGGCCGCCGCGGTGGACGCCGGTGAGACGGCGTTCCTGCGGCTGGCCGGGGCCGCGGCGAAGTTCTGGGTCTGCAAGCGCACGCCCGGCGTCGTGGCCGAGGCCATGGAGGTGCTGGGGGGCAACGGCTACGTCGAGGATTCGGGGCTGCCCCGCCTGTACCGCCAGTCGCCGCTGAACTCGATCTGGGAGGGCTCGGGGAACGTCATCGCCCTCGACGTCCTGCGGGCCATGGGGCGCTCGTCGGACTCGCTCGCCGCCGTGACCGCCGAGATCGACCTGGCCAGGGGAGCCGACCCGCGCTTCGACGACGCGGTCAAGCGGCTCTCCGCCGAGCTCGGTGACCCGGACCGGCTGCCGCTGCGGGCTCGCCGGATCGCCGGTCTGCTCGCGCTGTGCCTGCAGGGTTCGCTGTTGCTGCGGCACGCGCCGCACGCCGTCGCCGACGCGTTCTGCGCCTCCCGGCTGGGCGGTGACTGGGGCGCCGTGCTCGGCACCCTCCCCGCCGCCACCGACGTCGCCGCGCTGGTCGAACGATCGGCCGTCGAGGCTGTCAGTTGAGCCCTCCGGAGCAGTAGTCTCGGAGGCGGTCCACCGACCCGCACGAGGTAAGTCGGACGGATTCGCACCGTAATCTCTCCGCGTACGCGGAACACCCAGCAAGCGGACGGAGCGCGGGCAGCGTGCAACCAGATGACGGGTCGCGACCGGACCTCGGTACGGTCCCCGACGCCGTCTTCCGGCTCGATGCCGAAGGCCGATTCACCTACGTCAACGCGGCGGCCGAGTTCCTGCTGGACAAGCGGGCCGAGGACCTCCTGGGCCACACGGCCGGCGACTGCTTCCCCGCCGCGGTGAACTCGCTGGCCGAGGAGCGGTACTGGCAGGTCATCGCCGACGGGCAGCCCCGCGAGTTCGACTTCTTCTTCGAACCGCAGCAACGGTGGTACGAGATCCGCGTCTTCGCCGACCCGCCCGGCATCTCGGTGTTCTTCCGCGACGTGGACAGCCGCTACCGCGCCGACGCCCGGCGCGAGGCAGAGCTGCGGCGGTTCGCCTCCGTGCTCGAGGCCCTTCCCTCGGCCACCGTCCTCGTCGACTCCGACGGGCGCATCGTCACCGGCAACCGGGCCTGGGAGAGCACGCTCGCGGTGCCCCAGCGGTCGCTCGGCGTCCCGGGCAGCGACTACTTGGAGGCAGTCCGGACGGGGCTGGCGCCCTCCGACGTCGAGGCGATCGACGCCGGTCTCCGCCGGCTGCTGGCCGCGCCGACCGGGACCGTGCCGGTGACGTTCGACCACGAGTACCCCCGCTCGACGCCCACGACCAGCTCCTGGTTCCGGCTGCAGGCCTCCCGGGTCGAGCTCTCCCAGCGGGTCGTGATCACCCACACCGACATCACCGAGCGGGTCCGCAGCGAGCAGGCCCTCGCCTGGCGGGCCCGTCACGACGAGCTCACCGGACTGCCCAACCGCGGAACCCTGCTCGACCTGGTCGCCGCAGCGCTCGCGGCCGGGTCGGGGGAGGAGGGCCCTCGCGTCGCCCTGCTGGTCCTCGACCTCGACGGCTTCAAGACGATCAACGACTCGCTGGGGCACGGCATCGGGGACCAGTTGCTGCGCCAGGTGGGGCACCGGCTGGCGGCGGCATTGCGGCCGGGGGACGCCGTCGGCCGGCTGGGGAGCGACCAGTTCGTCGTCCTGGCCCACGACTGCGACTCGGCGGAGGCCGCGGGCCTGGCCTTCCGGCTGCAGTCGACCTTCACCCGGCCGTTCCCGGCCTCCGGCATCTCCGTGCCGCTGTCGGCGAGCGTCGGCGTGGCGGTCGCCCAGCCCGACGCCCGGGACCCCCACCAGCTGCTCAGCGACGCGGACGCGGCGATGTTCGCGGCCAAGAGCATGGGCCGCGACCGGGTGCGCCTGTTCACCCCCGGGCTGCGCGAGGCCGCGCGCTGGCGGCTGGAGGTCGCCACCCGGCTCCGCGACGAGGCCGTCGACCAGCTGGTGGTGCACTACCAGCCGGTCGTCCGGTTGGACACCGGCGCGGTGGAGGGTGTCGAGGCCCTGGTGCGCTGGCAGCATCCCGAGCGCGGCCTGCTGCCGCCGGACACGTTCCTCTCCGTGGCGGAGGAGACCGGCCAGATCATCCCGATCACCCGCTGGCTGCTCGCCGAGACCACCCGCCAGGCCGCCGAGTGGGCCGCCCAAGGGCTGCCGCTGCGCATGTCGGTCAACGTCAGCGCCCGGCACTTCGCGGCCGAGACCCTCGTCCGCGACGTCCGGCTCGCCCTGCGCGAGTCGGGCCTGCCGCCGGACCGGCTGGTGCTCGAGCTCACCGAGACCAGCATCGCCGAGGACCCCACCCGCGCCGAGGACCAGCTCAAGGTGCTGCGCCGGTCCGGGGTCCGCGTCGCGATCGACGACTTCGGCACCGGCTGGTCGTCGCTGGCCCAGCTGTTCGCGCTGCCCATCGGCATCCTGAAGATCGACCGATCGCTCCTGGCGGCCGCCGAGCAGGTCACCGGCGGCGAGAGCGGTGCGGTGCTGACCGCGATCGTCGCGCTCACCAGGACGCTCGGCATCCAGGCGATCGCGGAGGGCGTCGAGACCGCCGAGCACCTCCGGATGGTCCGGGAGGCCGGCTGCGACCTCGTCCAGGGGTGGCTGCTCGGGCACCCCATGCCGGCTGCGGACGTCCCTGGGTGGGTGCGCGGGGTGCAGGACGCCGGCGGCGACGTGTGCGCCCTCGCCGCCGCCGGGACGCCGTTGCGCGCCGTCCGGTGAGCGGCAACCGCGGAACGCGGCGGGCGACGGCTCCGGCGGGACCGCCCTCGGCGGGGCAGACTGCACCCGTGCTGGACAGCCCCTCCGCCCCCGCCCCGGCCGGCGACACCGACACCTCGCTCGACGACGCCGGACCCACGCCGTCGCCGGTGAGCACGCTCTCCTCCGACGACGGCGCGACCACCCCCGTGCCCGCGAAGCCGGCGCTGGACCTGCTCATCTGGGACGCGCCGAACATCGACATGACCCTGTCGACGGTCATCGGTGCGCGGCCCACCGCGGCCTCGCGACCACGGTTCGACGCGATCGCCGCCTGGTTCGTCGACGGTGCCGGGGGGCCGGACGCCGCTCGGGCCGACGCCGACGTGCCCGAGGTCGAGGCCTGCGTCTTCGCCAACATCCCGCCCTCGCCGGGGACCCTGCAGCGGTGGGTCGAGGCGCTGCGGGGGTTCGGCTACGCCGTCTTCGCCCGGCCCAAGACGTCGCCGGACGACGACATCGACCAGGACATGCTCGACCACATCGCGGTGCGCTCGCACAGCCACGAACTGCGCCGCCTGGTCGTCTTCTCCGGCGACGGCCGGAACTTCTCCGAGCCCCTGGAGGAGCTGGCACGGGCCGGGACCCGCGTCGTCGTCGTCGCGTTCAGCGAGGTGGCCGGCTACGCGATCAGCTCCGACGTGCTGGAGTTCATCGACATCGAGGACGTCCCGGGCGCGTTCGTGGAGCCCCTGGACCGGGTGCGGCTGGACGCGCTCCCGCCCGACGGCGCGTGGCTGCGGCCGACCCGCAGCCTTCGGGACTTCGTCAGTTCCTATACGGCACGGCGCTCCTGACACCCGCCCATCCGGCGGTTAGGGTCCCTGCGCGCGGGGGGCGGCCACGGCTGCGGTCCGGCGCATCGTGGCTCAGAACGGAGACAGCATGACCAGCGTTCCCGGCGTCGATCACCCCGAGGAGCAGACCGAGGCCGACGTCGTGCTGACCGGGCACAACATCACCATCAGCACCCGCGTGGAGTTCGTCGGTGACGGCGTCGTCGTCGTCCGGCCGTCGACCAGCGAGTACGTGGACGGCAGCGTCGCCGTGCCGGGGAACGCCGTCCTGGTCTACTGGCTGGCGGGCGAGACGCGGCGGGCCGTGCCTGCAGAGGTGGTGGACGTCGAGTCCGGCACCGTCGTCCGCTGGCGGCTGCGCATGACCGGCCCGGCCGAGGAGAGCCAGCGCCGGACGGCCGTCCGGGGGCGGGTGGTGGTCCCGGTGACCGCCGAGTACGGCGCCGTGGAGATCTCCGGCGACAGCATCGACCTCAGCGAGAACGGCATCCGCGCGCAGTTCGAGGGGTTCGGGATGCTGCCGGAGCCGGGGACGTCGATGGACCTCTCCGTCGCCCTCGAGGACGGCGAGCTGCGCACCAAGGCCGAGGTGGTCCGCGTCCAGGCCCGCGGTGCTCGCTGGCTGATGTCGATCAGGTTCGTGGACATCCCGGAGAAGGAGCAGGACCGGGCACGGCGCCGGGTCTTCCAGGCGCTGCGCGAGGAGCGGGCCCGCTCGGTCGACTGACAGCCGCCGCCCCCCGTCCGGGATCAGCGAACCTGATCGTGGCGCCTCCTCCCTCGGCGTGCACCGCGAGGGAGGACGCGCGGGGGTGAGGGAGGACGCGGCGCCGGGACGACGGGCCCGTCAGTCGCGGCGGTAGTCCCCGGAGCGGGGCTCGGGCAGCCAGTCGCGCTGCGACTCGGCCTGCTCGGCCCGGCCGGAGGGCAGCCTGGCCCAGACGTGCTTGCGGCCGGGACGGCGCTCCCACCCGTAGCTGATCGACAGCTGGCTGACCAGGTGCAGCCCCATGCCGCCCAGCGCCGGGTCGCGGTCGACGGCGGGGACGGGCGGACGGTCGGGCGCCTCGTCGCTGAGGTCCAGCAGCCACGCGCCCGGGCCGGCGACCACGACGGCCCGGACGTCGCCGCCGCCGTGCCGCAGCGCGTTGGACGCGAGCTCCTCGAACACCAGGAGGAGGCCGTCACGGGCGTCCTCGGTCGACCCGGACGCCACCGAGGGATGGGCGATGCGGGCACGCAGGTCCGACCGCACGCGGGACACGACGTGCATCGCCTCGAGCTGCCAGTGCCAGACATCACCGGGGACGGACGGGACGGGAGCGCTCGGCCACGCCTGCTGGGCCGGCTGGTCGGCCATCCGCCTCCCCTTTGCATCTGTTCGTGGCGGGCACCCGTCCGGTCGCCGCCGCTGCTCATCCTGGCCGATCGCGCTGCCCGGCGCGAAGGGAGGTCGGACCACCGCCGTGGCCAGGCACAATGCCGATGTGGACGAACTGCTGCGCGACCTGAGCCGGGTCGCCCTGGCCGATCGGGAGCTCTCGGAGGTCCTCGGCGAGATCACCGCGATCGCCGCCCGGGGCGTCCCCGGGGCCGAGTCGGTGTCGACGACGATGCTGCGGGGGGACAAGCCGTTCACCGCCGCGCACTCCAGCGAGCTGGCGCAGGTCGCCGACGAGCTGCAGTACGAGCAGGGCTACGGCCCGTGCATGGACGCCGCGCGCGGAGGGGTGATCCTGCGCATCGACGACACCGAGACCGAGCAGCGCTGGCCCGACTACATCCCGCGCGTGCGCGCGCACGGGGTGCGCAGCTCGCTGTCGGTGCCCCTGCCCTACCAGGGGTCGAGCATCGGCGGGCTGAACATGTACTCCAGGCGGCCCCGGGCCTTCGCCTCACCGGAGTCGCTGGAGGCGGGCCTCGACGTCGCCGAGACGATCGCGGTGGTGGTGGCCAACGCCGACGCGCACGCCCAGTTGTCCGACCACGCCCGCAACATGCGCCTGGCCATGGAGTCGCGGGCGGTCATCGAGCAGGCCAAGGGGGTGCTGATGGCCCAGCGGCACGTGACCGCCGAGCAGGCGTTCGAGATCCTCCGCGAGGCCTCGCAGCGCTACAACCGCAAGCTCCGCGAGATCGCGCTGGGCATCGTCGAGGGCACGCAAGGCAGCTAGTCGTCCAAGGTCGCCAGCCGGGTGACCAGGAACTCGGTCACCGCCCCGGCGTCGACGGTCTCCGCCACGTCGACCGCGGTGGGGGAGGTCGAGACGGCCCGCCGGTCCACCAGCGTCTGGCCTCGCCCGGCACCCAGGCCGGTGTCGACGACGACGTCGCGGCGCACCAGGCCGAGCGTGCCGGGCGCGACGGCCTCGGCGAGCGCCAGCGCGTCGTGCACCACCACCCCGGGGACGCCGTACGCCGTGCGGGCGTGGTCCAGGTACTGCTGCAGCATCGCCGCGGCGGTCGCCCCGGTGGGCCCGGAGCCGGAGAACCCGGCGATGTCGTCCGGCGTCAGCACCGTCGCCAGCGTCACGTCCAGGCCGACCAGGACGGTGGGGACCGTCCCGCCCAGCACCACCGCCGCGGCCTCCGGGTCGGACCACACGTTGAACTCCGCCGCCGCGGTGATGTTGCCGCCCCGGGCCGCCGACCCGCCCATGACGACCAGCCGGCCGATGCGCTGGGCGGCCTCCGGGAACACCGCCTGCAGGAGCGCGAGGTTGGTGAGCGGCCCGATCGCCGCCACCGTCACCGGAACCGGCGAGCTGGTCAGCAGCTCGGCGAGGGCGACGACCGCAGGGCGTGGATCGAGCGGCGCCGGCGAGGGCGGCAGTGCCACGCCGCCCAACCCCTCGGCGCCGTGGACGTGCCCGGCGCGGCGGGGCTGCGGGTGCACCAGCGGGCCGCGCGCCCCGGCGGCGACCGGCACGTCCGAGCGGCCGGCCAGGTGCAGCACGCGCAGCGCGTTCTCGCTGGTCTGCGCGAGCTCGACGTTGCCGTGCACCGTCGTCACCAGCCGCAGGTCCACCTCCGGGCTGGCCAGCGCCAGCAGGATCGCCAGCGCGTCGTCGATACCGGGGTCGGTGTCGATCACCAACGGGATGCGCTCGGCCACGACCGCATCCTCGCAGCGCAGGGCCTCAGGACGCGGTCGCGACGGGCTCCTCGTCGTCGGCAGGGTCCTCCGGCGTGGCCCGCCACCAGGGCGCCTGCGCCACCAGGTACAGGACGATGCCCACCGCCAGCAGGATGCCGGCGCGCAGCCAGATGCCGGCCTCCTGCTGCCAGAGCAGCAGCACGCAGGAGCCGATCGCGAGCACCGGGATGATCGACCACACGCGGAAGTGGTCGGCCGCCACCTCGTCCCGCCGCAGCACGAGCACGGCGATGTTCGTGCTGAGGAAGACGAGGAGGAGCAGGAGAACGACGGTGTTCGCCAGCTCGCCCAGGTCGCCGGTGAGGGTGAGCGCGATCGCGACCACGGTGGTGACGACGATCGCGACCCACGGCGTGCGCCGGTTGGGCAGCACGGTGGCGAGGGGACGGGGGAGCAGCCCCTGCTCCGCCATCCCGAACACCAGCCGGCTGGCCATGATCATGGTCAGCAGCGCGCCGTTGGCCACGGCGATGAGCGCGACGGCGCTGAACAGCTCGTCGGGGATGCCGGCGTCCGCCGCCTGGACGACCTCCAGCAACGGCCCGGACGAGCCGGCGAGGTCCTGCGGGGGCAGCACGATCGACGCGGCCAGCCCGACCAGCACGTAGACGACGCCGGCGACCAGCAGTGCGCCGAACAGCGCCCGCGGGTACACCCGGCGGACGTCGCGCACCTCCTCGGCCACGTTGGCGGAGACCTCGAAGCCGACGAACGAGTAGTAGGCGAGCAGCGCGGCGGCCAGGACGCCGGTGGTGACCGACACGCCCTCCGGGAACTCGGTCACCCGGCCGACGTCGCCGTCGCCGCGGCCGAGCACCAGCGCGCCCAGGATGACGACGAGGACGAGGCCGGACACCTCGACGACGGTCATGACCACGTTGGCCCGCACCGACTCCTGGATGCCGCGGGCGTTGAGCAGACCGATCAGCACCAGGAAGACGATCGCCGCGGGCACCGCCGGCACGTCGAGGAAGACGCTGAGGTAGTCACCGCCGAAGGCCAGCGACAGGCCCGCGGCGCTGGTCACGCCGGCGGCGAGCATGCAGTAGCCGACGAGGAAGGAGATCAGCGGGCTGCGGAAGGCCCGCTGGGCGAAGACCGCGGAGCCCCCGGCCCGGGGGTACTTGGTCACCAGCTCGGCGAAGGAGGCGGCGGTGAGCAGGGCCAGGACGAGGGCGACCAGCATCGGCAGCCACACCGCACCACCGACCTCGCCCGCGATCTCGCCGACCAGGGCGTAGACCCCGGCACCCAGCACGTCGCCGAGGATGAACAGGAACAGCAGGCGTCCGGTGACGGCCCGGCGCAACCGGGTCTCGTCGCCGTCCTGGTCGGGAGCCGTCGCCACGTCGTCGTGATCACGCACGCGCCGAGTCTTGGGGCGCGCCGGACCCTCGGTAATTCGGACGGCGCCCGATCGGGCGACACGCGGGCGCGTCGGGGCTGGACCGGACGTGACCGGCCCGCCGGATGGGCGGAAACCCGCGTGGGACGTGCCCGATGTCGACAAGTGGGCGAGCCCGGAGAGGGGTCACCGGCTGCCGTGGGAGGGCTCCGCAACGGTTGGGTCACGCGCCCTCCGGAGAGGGTCGGGAATGGCCGCCGCGGCCGGCCCTACTGCCTAGCTTTCTCCTTGTCCGCGACACCTTCCCCGGTCGCGGACGACGACTTGGGAGGCGTGATGAGCACCAGCGAGGCGACCCTCGCCGGCGAGATCGCCGCCCGTGGCTCCTCGACCGCTGGCGACTCCGCCCTGATCGGGCTGATCGGCGTGCTCGACCGGGCCGACGGGCCGCCGCCCCGCCCGCGGAACCGCCCGGTGCACTCGACCGCCTTCCGGGCCACCGGACGGCCGGTGCCGCTGCGTTCGGTGCAGCCGGCTCCCCCGGCCCGAGCCGGCCGGGTGCCGAGCGCTCCCGCGCCGCGCGTCGTCGTCGTGCCCGAACGGCAGCGCGTCCCGATCACCGGGCTGCGCGACCTGGTCCGGCGCCTCGCCCTCTGGGGCGGCGGCGCCGACGGCGAGTACCTGGCCTGGCGGACGGCGGCGCCCGCGCCGCGCCCTTCGCAGCGGACGCGCGTGCGCGCGCTCGTCCGCAGGGCCGCCCTCTGGGGCGCCGGCGAGCACGGCGAGTACCTGGCATGGGGTGCGCCCGTGGCGGCCCGCCGGCGGCTCGACCCCCCGATCGTCCTGCACGAACTGCCCAGCACCCCCACGATCCGGCCCGCGGCGCCTTCCCCCGCTGCGGCGCCTCGTCCCACGCCGGTCGCCCGGCGTGGTCCCCGGTCCCCCGTGGGACCGGTGCACTCCCCACCGCCGCCGGGCTGGCCGCAACCTCCGGCCTGGGCGGTGCCGGGAGCCGCGCGGATCGCCGCGCGCCCCCGGCCGGCGCACCTCGGCGCG
>NZ_LWUA01000240.1 GCF_005222955.1 Blastococcus sp. CCUG 61487
CCCGACCCGGCCTGATCCGGCGCCCGGCCGGGTCAGCCGGGCGTCGCCAGCGGCCGCGGCCGGCCCGGCTCGCCGGTCCGGGCGAGCGGGTCGACGGGGGAGTGCGCCGCCTGGCAGCGCGGGCACCAGTAGGTGACCCGCTCCTGCGTCGTGGGGCCCTGGTCGCCGCGCAGGATCGGCGTCCCGCAGCGGCGGCAGGGCTTGTCCTTGCGGCCGTAGACCCAGTGGTCCTGGCCGCGGCGCAGGTCGCCGGTCGTGCTCTGCTCGGGGTGGTCGCGGTTGGCGAGCATCAGCGTCCGGACCCGCGTGACCAGGCGCTCGAGGACATCGTCCACGTCGCCGACGCGGGCCCAGGGATGCACGCCGCAGAGGAACAGCGCCTCGACCTTGTAGAGGTTGCCCGGGCCGGCCAGGTTGCGCTGGTCGAGCAGCGCCACCCCGATCTGCTCGTCGGGGTGCGCGCGGAGCCGGCGCAGCGCCTCGTCGAGGTCCCAGTCCGGCCCGAGGACGTCGGGGCCCAGGTGGCCGACCAGCCGGTCCTCGTCGGCGGTCGGGACGATCTCGACGTCGTGCAGCCGGTAGCCGACGCACTCCCACTCGTCGGTGGCGAGGACGACGCGGACGTCGTACCCGGGACCGCCCCGCCACCGCGTGCCGGGGCGGTAGATGTGCCAGCTGCCGTCCATCCGGAAGTGGGTGCGCAGGGTCCGCTCGTCGGCCAGCCGGACGAGCAGGTGCTTGCCGCGCGGGACGACCTCGCGCACGGTGATGCCGGCGAGGTCGAGCGCGGCCAGCTGCGGCAGGCGGAACTCGCCGCGGCGGAGGGTGGCCCCGGCCAGCGCCTGGTTCATCCGCTTGGCCGCCAACCAGACGGTGTCTCCCTCGGGCACCCGACCATGATCCCCCGTCCGGCGTGCCAGGGTGGGCCGCGTGATCGCTGGAGCGCCCCGGGAGCCGGTGAGGTTCCCGACGGCCGTCGCCGCGCTCGCCGGCGCCGCGTCGCTGGTGCCGGTCTGGCGCAACGAGCTCGGCGGCCTCACCTGGCGGATCGGTGACGGACCGGACCGCCGCTTCGTGAAGTGGGCACCTGCGGGCAGCGGCGTGCGACTGGAGGACGAGGTGGAGCGGCTGCGCTGGGCGGCACGGTTCCACCCGGTACCGCCGGTCCTGGACCACGGCGCGGACGACGGGGGCACCTGGTTGCTGACCCGGGGGCTCCCGGGGCGCAGTGCCGTGGACCCCGTGTGGTTGGCCGATCCACGGAGAGCTGTCCGAGGGGTGGGTGCCGGCCTCCGCGCGCTGCACGACGCACTGCCGGTGGAGGGCTGCCCGTTCGGCTGGACAGCGGCCACCCGCGTCTCCGAGGCGCTCGATGCGATGGGGACGTGGCGACCGGCGCGGTGGCACGCGGTGCACGCCGGGCTCGCGCCGGCGGACGTGCGGGCCCGGCTGGCCGACGTCCCGGACGTGGACCGGCTCGTCGTCTGCCATGGGGACGCCTGCGCGCCGAACACCCTGCTCACCGATGACGGGGAGTGGTCCGGGCACGTCGATCTCGGCTCGCTGGGGGTGGCCGATCGCTGGGCGGACCTGGCGATCGCGACCTGGAGCACGGAATGGAACTTCGGACCGGGTTGGGAACCGCATCTGCTGGACGCCTACGGGGTCGAGCCGGACGCGGAGCGGACGGCGTTCTACCGGCTGCTGTGGGATGTCGGGCCGTGACGCGCTCCGGAGGTGGGTCTCGCCGCCCGGGCAGATGATGAGAGAGGGCTCATCGCCGGGCCATGGCCGTCTCACCCTGGCCCGGCACCGTGTCGTGCAGTCAGGATGACATCTACCGGGAGGTCCCACCGTGCGCATCGCTCCGCTCCTGCTCGCCCCCCTCACCGTGCTCGCCCTCGCGGCCTGCGGAGGCGACGACGCAACCGAGGACAGCAGCACCGCCGCCACCGCGACGTCGTCGGAGACGACGGAGTCGACGACCACCCCCGCGCCGTCGCCGACGCAGGACGGCGACGCCGCGCAGCGGCCCGCCCCCCGACACCTGCGTCGACCTCCCGGAGGCGGCCGACGGCCGCTACGCGGTCGCCGACGCCGGAACCGTGACGGTGACCCGGGAGGGCGAGCGGCTCGTGCTCGGCGAGGTGGTCCCCGCGGAGGGCTGGACGGCGGTGGAGATCGACCGGGACGACGACGAGGTCGAGGTCGAGTTCCGGGGCGACGGCATCGAGCTGGACTTCGAGGCCGAGATCGACGACGGCCGCCTCGAGGTCGAGGTGTGCAACGACGACGACTGACGGGCGGCGGCTAACCGCGCAGCCGGAGCCCCCGCGGGGTCGCGCTGAACCCGGCGGCCTGGAGCGCCGCTGACAGCGGGGTGGACTCGTGCACCGAGGCGCCGTCGGCCTTCTGCACGACCATCCGGCCCAGCGCCCCGGCCGACACCGCGCCCGACAGCGCGGTGGCCGCCTCCTTCAGCGTCTGCTCGTCCTCGGTCCACGACAGCAGGGTCTTCCCGCCGCGCTCGACGTAGAGCACGAGGTCGCCGTCGACGAGGACGACGAGGGCACCGGCCTTGCGCCCCCCCCGGTGCCCGGTCTTCCGCGTGCCGGTGCCCTCGCCGATGTCCACGGCCGCGTCGTCGGCGGCGACGGTGCGCTCCGGCCACGGCAGGGCGGCGCCGTAGACGTTCGCCGGGTCGGTCGCGGCGAGGACGACGGCGCCGCCGGGCAGCCGGTCCGGAGCGGCGAAGCTGCGCAGCCTGTCGACCGAGCCCGGGGTTCCGAACTGCGCGGCACCCAACGTCTCGACGAAGTAACCGCGCCGGGCCCGGCCGTTCTCCTCGAACGCGCGCAGCACCGGGTAGACCGCCGGGAACCCGCCGGTGACCTGCTCGGCCATCACCGCGCCCCGGGTCAGCACGCCGTGCCGCTCGATCAGCGCCTCGGCGCGGGCCGTCGTGCGCCGCGTGGCGTTCGCCTCTCGCTCGGGCAGCCGCGACCACCGGCCGGCGACCGAGGGCGGCCCCGTCCGGCTGGGCATCGCCGGCGGCCGAGCCGCATGCGCCCGTGCCGCGAGCCGGACCGGGCGCGGGGAGCGCTGGGCCTGCTGCGGTGCGTGCCGCCGCCCCCCAGCCGGGAGCGCAGCGGCGCGAGGGTGTCGTTGGTCAGCACGCCGGCCCAGACGAGGTCCCAGACGAGGTCGGCCATCGCCGCGTCGTCGGTGGCGCCCAGCAGGTCGGAGAGGCCGCGGAAGAACAGCGCCTGACCACCGGCGAGCTGCTCCAGCAGCGGGGTGCCCTCCCCGGGCACCTCGAGGGGCTCCGGGAGCAGCAGCGGGGCCAGGTCGGCGGGGACGAGGCTCACCCAGCCGTCGCCGCCGGGCAGGCCTCCTGCACCGGCCCACAGCACCTCCCCGGCGCTGGTCAGCTCGTCGAGCATCGCGGGGGAGTACTCCCGCACGCGGGACGGCAGGACCAGGGTCTCCAGCGCACTCGCCGGGACCAGCGCCCCCGCCAGCTGCTCCACCACCGTCAGCACGCCGTCGACACCGCGCAGCCGCCCCCCGACCCCCTGCCAGGACGGCGTGAACCGCGCCAGCGTGCCGACCGGGACCGGCTCCACCTCCTGGCGCAGCTTCGCGAGGCTCCGGCGGCGCACGGAGCGCAGCACCTCGGCGTCGCACCACTCCTGGCCGGTGCCGCCGGGCCGGAACTCGCCGGACACCAGCCGCCCGGTGCCGGTGAGGCGCTGCAGCGTCGCGGTGACGACCGCGACGCCGAGCCCGAGCCGGGTCGCGACGTCGGCGGGCTGGAAGGGGCCGTGCGTGCGGGCGTATCGGCCGACGAGGTCGCCGAGCGGATCCGGCACCGGCTCGGTGAAGGCCTCCGGCACGCCCACCGGCAGCGCGGTGCCGAGCGCGTCCCGCAGCCGGCCGGCGTCCTCGATGGCGACGTACCGCTCCTCGCCGGCGATCCGCACCCGCAGGGCCCGCCGGGCGGCGACCAGCTCGTCGAGCCACTCCGCGGGGACGCCGCGGGCGGCCGTCTCGTCCGCGGTGAGGTCGCCGACACCGCGCAGCAGGTCGGTCGCGCCGTCGACGTCCCGGGGGTGGCGCTGGGCCGGCAGGCGCTGCAGCTCCGACTCGACCTCGGCCATGGCCTCGCCGTCGAGCAGCTCGCGCAGTTCCGAGCGGCCCAGCAGCTCGGCCAGCAGCCCGGTGTCCAGCGCCAGCGCCTGCGCCCGCCGCTCGGCGAGGGGGGCGTCGCCCTCGTAGAGGAACTGGCCGACGTAGCCGAACAGCAGCGACTGCGCGAACGGGGAGGCGGTGTCGGTCTGCACGTCGACGACGCGCACCTTCCGCGACCGCACGTCGGTCATCAGCTCGACCAGCCCCGGTACGTCGTAGACGTCCTGGAGCACCTCGCGGGCGGCCTCGAGCGTGATCGGGAACGAGGAGAACTCGCTGGCCACCGCGAGCAGCTGGGCCGCGCGCTGGCGCTGCTGCCACAGCGGGGTGCGGCGGCGCGGATCCCGGCGGGGGAGCAGCAGCGCGCGGGCCGCGCACTCCCGGAAGCGGCTGGCGAACAGCGCCGAGGTGCCGACCTCGGCGGTCACCTCCCGCTCGACGTCGTCCGGGTCGAGGACGGCGAGGTCGGCCTCCGGCGGCTCACCGGTGGTGTCGGGCAGCCGCAGCACGATGCCGTCGTCGGAGTGCATGGAGGCGACGTCGACCCCGTAGCGCTCGCGCAGCCGAGCGGCGAGGACGAGCGCCCAGGGCGCGTTGACCTGGGCCCCGAAGGGGGAGTGGACGACCAGCCGCCAGTCGCCCAGCTCGTCGCGGAACCGCTCGACCAGCAGCGTGCGGTCGTCGGGGAGGTGGCCGGTGGCCGCCTTCTGCTCGGCGAGGTAGGCCTGCAGGTTGGCCGCGCCCCACTCGTCCAGGCCGGCGGCGCGCGCCCGCTCCAGCCCGGCCTCCGGGGTCGCCGTCCCGACCTCGCGGAGGAACGCGCCGAGCGCCCGGCCCAGCTCGAGCGGGCGCCCGGGGGCATCGCCGTGCCAGAACGGCATCTTGCCGGGCAGCCCGGGCGCGGGCGTGACCAGGACGCGGTCGTGGCTGATGTCCTCGATCCGCCAGGAGGAGGAGCCGAGCAGGAAGACGTCGCCGACCCGGCTCTCGTAGACCATCTCCTCGTCGAGCTCGCCGACCCGGCGCCCGCCGGTGCCCTCGGCGCCGACGAGGAAGACACCGAACAGGCCGCGGTCGGGGATGGTGCCGCCGCTGGTGACCGCCAGCCGCTGCGCGCCGGCGCGGGCGGTGAGGGTGTCTGTGACCCGGTCCCAGGTCAGCCGGGGCCGCAGCTCCGCGAAGGCGTCGGAGGGATAGCGGCCGGCGAGCATGTCGAGGACGCCGTGCAGTGCCGACTCGGGCAGGGAGCTGAACGCGGCCGAGCGCCGGACGAGCGCGGCGACCTCGTCGACGGTGCGCGGTCGCTCGGAGACGATGGCGACGATCTGCTGGGCCAGGACGTCGAGCGGGTTGCGCAGGTACCGGACCGACTCGATCGCGCCGGCCTTCATCCGCTCGGCCACCAGCGCGCACTGCACCAGGTCCCCCCGGTACTTCGGGAAGAGCACGCCGCGGCTGACCGCCCCGACCTGGTGGCCGGCGCGGCCCACGCGCTGCAGGCCGCTGGCCACCGTCGGCGGGGACTCCACCTGGACGACGAGGTCGACGGCGCCCATGTCGATGCCCAGCTCCAGGCTGGACGTGGCCACGACGGCCGGCAGCCTGCCGGACTTGAGCGCCTCCTCCACGATCGCCCGCTGCTCGCGGGAGACCGAGCCGTGGTGCGCCGCGGCGACGGGCTGGAACGCCTCGGGCAGGCCGCCGCCGGAACCGGCCTGGGCCATGAGCGCGGCGGCGTTGGTCCCCGGTGGCACCGGCTCGCCGGTGCTGCGCTCGTAGGCGAGCTCGTTGAGCCGGCTGGTCAGCCGCTCGGCCAGCCGCCGCGAGTTGGCGAACACGATCGTGCTGCGGTGCGCCTGCACCAGGTCCAGCACGCGTTCCTCGACCGCGGGCCAGATGGAGCTGCGCGGCTGGTTGCCCGCGGCCGAGCCCTCGAGCTCGCCGGTGGGCTGGCCCAGCTCGCTCATGTCCTCGACCGGGACGACGACCGAGAGGTCCCACCGCTTGGCCGACGGCGGCGCCACGACCTGCACCGGCCGGCCTCCGGCGAGGTAGGTGGCCACCTCCTCGATCGGTCGCACCGTCGCCGACAGGCCGATCCGCTGGGCGGGGCGCTCCAGCAGCTCGTCGAGCCGGTCGAGGGTGACGGCGAGGTGCGCGCCGCGCTTGGAGTCGGCGACGGCGTGCACCTCGTCGACGATGACCGTCTCGACGCCGCGCAGCGCCTCGCGGGCGGCGCTGGTCAGCAGCAGGAACAGCGACTCGGGCGTGGTGATGAGGATGTCGGTGGGCCGGCGGGTGAAGGCGCGACGCTCCTCGGCCGGGGTGTCGCCGGAGCGGATGCCGACCCGGATCTCCGGGCGCTCGAGCCCGAGCCGCGCGGCGGCCTGGCCGATGCCGGACAGCGGTGCCCGCAGGTTGCGCTCGACGTCGACCGCGAGCGCCTTGAGCGGGGAGACGTAGAGGACCCGGCAGCGGAGCTGCTCGTCGGCCGGCGGTGGCACGGCCGCCAGCCGGTCGAGCGACCAGAGGAACGCGGCCAGCGTCTTGCCCGAGCCGGTCGGCGCGACGACCAGGGCGTGGCCGCCGCTGCTGATCGCGCTCCAGGCGCCCTCCTGGGCGGCCGTCGGCCCCTCGAACGCGCCCGTGAACCAGGCCCGGGTGGCCTCCGAGAACCTGTCGAGTGCGGACACGTGCACCAGTGTCCCCGCGGGGTACGACAGTTCGCCGGTCGATGCGGGCAGGACCACCCGAGCGAGAACGGAGTCCCGTCCGCGGCCCGGGGTGCGGCAGACTGCCCGGCATGCGACCGGCGGTGGACGGGGATCCGGCCGGTACCGACGTCGCGGCCGTGCAGCGGCGGACCGTGCAGGTCCTCTCCGGCGGTGTCGCCCTCGCCGGACTCGGCGTGACCGTCGGCATCACCGCCGGGGGCCTGCTCGCACGCGACGTGGCCGGCACCGACAGCGCGGGCGGACTGGGGCAGACCGCCGGCGTGCTGGGTGCCGCGGTCCTCGCCGTCCCGCTGGCGCGGATCAGCGCCACGTCGGGCCGCCGGGCGGGGCTGGCCGTCGGGTACGCCGTCGCCGTCCTGGGCGCGGTGGTCACGGTGGCCGCGGCGGCGGTCTCCTCGCTGCTCCTGCTGCTGCTCGGGCTCTTCCTGTTCGGCGCGTCCACCGCCTGCGGCCTGCAGGCCCGCTACGCGGCCGCGGACCTGGCGACGCCGGAGCACCGCGGCCGCGCGCTGTCGCTCGTGGTGTGGGCGACCACCGTCGGCTCGGTCCTGGGCCCCAACCTGGCCGCGCCGGGCGCCCGCCTGGGGACCGCGCTGGGTCTGCCCGGACTGGCCGGCGCGTTCGTCGTCTCGGCGGGGGTCTTCGGGGTGGTGGCGCTCGGCCTCCTGCTCCTGCTCCGCCCCGATCCGCTGCTCCTGGCCCGGCGTCTCGGCGGGGTCTCCGACGGGCCGGCGCCTCGCACGCCGACCGGGACCGCGTTGCGGGCGGTGTGGGCGGTGCCGACCGGGCGGCTCGGGCTGGTCGGCGTCGTCGTCGCCCATGCCGTGATGGTCGGCGTCATGGTCATGACGCCGGTGCACATGGGGCACGCCGGTGGCGCGGACGACGCCGTGCTGCGCGTGGTGGGCGTCGTCATCAGCGTGCACGTCGCGGGCATGTACCTCTTCTCGCCGCTGGTCGGCCTGCTCGCCGACCGGGTCGGGGCCCCGATGGTGGTGGCGCTCGGTGGCGGGCTGCTGCTGGCCGCGGCGGCGGTCGCCGGGACCGCCGGCCCCGCGGACTCCCTGCAGCTCGGGATCGGTCTGCTGCTGCTCGGACTGGGCTGGTCCTGCGGGCTCATCGCCGGCTCCACCCTGGTGACCGGCGCGGTGGACGCCGGACTGCGGCCGACCGCCCAGGGCGGCACCGACCTGCTCATGGGGCTCGGGGCAGCCCTCGCCGGCGTGGTGGGCGGCCCGCTGCTGACCTGGGGCGGGTTCGGCCTGGTGTCCGGGGTGTCGGCGGCGATGGTGCTGCCGCTGGCCGTGGTGTGGGCGTCGGTGGTGCTGCGACCTCAGCGGTCCCGGTAGTTGCGGATCAGCAGGACCAGGAGGACCACGAGCGCGAGCACGATGCCGAGCTGCAGGACGAGGTCGAGGGTCTCGGAGCCGGTGCCGGGGACCATGCGCCGAGCCTAGGCGTCGGGGCCGGGCGGCGGGCACGCGTTAGCGTCGGGTCGTGCGTCTGCAGGAGTTCTGGTCCCGGCTCGAGGAGCGGTTCGGGCCGATGCGCGCCCAGAGCATGACCCGCGACCACGTCTTCTCGGCCCTCGGCGGCCGCACCGCCGTCGACGCGATCGAGGCGGGCGTGCCGGTGCGGCGGGTCTGGCTGGCGATCTGCGAGGCCTACGACGTGCCACCGAAGGACCGCTGACGCCGCTCCCGTCACTCTCGGCACGGTGGGCGTGTCGAACCTGGCAGTCGAACAGGTGTTCGGCCTACAGTGGCATCCACAGGCGGCCGGCTCTCCACAGATCCGGTCGCGATCGAAGAATTGTCGGTGGGTCGTCCTAGCGTCGGTCCCGACCCGCTTCCCGCGAACCGAAGGTGACGACCATGGCGACACTCGACCGCGACAAGGCCCTCGACATGGCCCTCGCCCAGATCGACAAGCAGTTCGGCAAGGGCTCGGTCATGCGCCTGGGTGACACGCCCGAGGTGGCCATGAAGGTCATCCCGACGGGCTCCATCGCCCTGGACATCGCGCTGGGCATCGGCGGCCTGCCGCGCGGTCGCGTCATCGAGGTCTACGGCCCGGAGTCCTCCGGCAAGACGACGGTCGCGCTGCACGCCGTGGCCAATGCGCAGGCCGCCGGCGGCATCGCCGCCTTCGTCGACGCCGAGCACGCCCTCGACCCCGAGTACGCCCGGGCCATCGGCGTGGACACCGACGCCCTCCTGGTCAGCCAGCCCGACACCGGTGAGCAGGCGCTCGAGATCGCCGACATGCTGATCCGCTCCGGCGCGCTCGACATCATCGTCATCGACTCGGTGGCCGCCCTGGTGCCGCGCGCCGAGATCGAGGGCGAGATGGGTGACAGCCACGTGGGCCTGCAGGCGCGGCTGATGAGCCAGGCGCTGCGCAAGATCACCGGTGCCCTGAGCAACTCCGGGACGACGGCGATCTTCATCAACCAGCTGCGCGAGAAGGTGGGCGTCGTCTACGGCTCGCCCGAGGTGACCACCGGTGGCCGCGCGCTGAAGTTCTACTCGTCGGTGCGCCTCGACGTCCGCCGCATCGAGACCCTGAAGCAGGGCACCGACGCCGTCGGCAGCCGCACCCGCGTCAAGGTCGTGAAGAACAAGGTGGCCGCCCCCTTCAAGCAGGCCGAGCTCGACATCCTCTGGGGTCAGGGTTTCAGCCGCGAGGGCGGGCTCATCGACGTGGGCGTCGAGCAGGGCTTCGTGAAGAAGTCCGGCGCTTGGTACACCTACGAGGGCGACCAGCTCGGGCAGGGCAAGGAGAACTCGCGCAACTTCCTGAAGGACAACCCCGACCTCGCCGACGAGCTCGAGAAGAAGATCAAGGAGAAGCTCGGCATCGGGCCGACCCTGGACGCACCGCCCGCGGTCGACCCGGTCGACTTCTGAGTCGCCCGGTGACCGAGCGGTCCGGTACTCGTCGCCGCGGGCCCAGCAGTTCCTGGGGTTCGCGGCGGCGGGCGGCGCCGGCGAGTGACGCCAGCGGTGCCGACGGCGCGGACGGCGCATCGGGCGGCCCGATGAGGGATCCCGAGGCGGTCGCCCGCGACCTCTGCCTCCGTGCGCTGACCGGCTCCCCGAAGACGCGTCAGCAGCTCGCCGACCTGCTGCACCAGCGCGAGGTGCCCGAGGACGCCGCGGAGACGGTGCTGGACCGCCTCACCGAGGTCGGCCTGATCGACGACGAGGCGTTCGCCGACGCCTGGGTCCGGTCCCGGCAGTCGGGTCGGGGGCTGGCCCGCCGGGCGCTGAAGGCCGAGCTGCGGGCCAAGGGCGTGGACGACGAGATCGCCGCCACCGCGGTGCTGGCGGTCGACGACGACGACGAGCGGGAGACGGCGCGCCGGCTCGTGGCACGCAAGCTCCCGAGCATGCAGCGGCTGGACCGCGCGACCGCGACCCGCCGCCTCATGGGCATGCTGGCGCGCAAGGGCTACGGCGGGGGGCTGGCCGCCGGAGTGGTCCGCGAGGCGCTCGACGGCGCCGGCGCGGCCGATGCCGAGGTCGCCGGGTTCGACGACCTCGACGAGGACGCTCTCCTGCCATGACCCGCGCCCGGCGCAGGGTCCGGTGAACGCGAGAGGCCCAGAACCGAGCCGGTTCTGGGCCTCTCGCGTGCAGCGGGTGGGTGCTTACGTCGGGTCGGGGTCCTGCGGGCCCTGCCGGGGACCTGCGGTCCCGCCGATCTCGCTGACGCCGGCGTAGGGCTCGTGGCGTCGCCCGGAGTGGGCTTCGGCCTGGAGCCGTTCGACCAGGTGCGGGTAGTGCGCCTCGAACGCCGGCCGCTCGGAGCGGATCCGCGGGATCTCCACGAAGTTGTGTCGCGGCGGCGGGGAGGAGGTGGCCCATTCCAGGGAGTTGCCGTGGCCCCACGGGTCGTCGCGCAGGGCGAGCTGCCCGTACTTCCAGGAGCGCACGATGTTGTACAGGAACGGGATGATCGAGGCGCCCAGCACGAAGCTGAAGATCGTGGAGATCATGTTCAGCGTGGTGAACGAGTCGGTCGGCAGGTAGTCCACGTACCGGCGCGGCATGCCCTCGTTGCCCAGCCAGTGCTGGATGAGGAACGTGCCGTGGAAGCCGATGAAGGTCAGCCAGAACTGCAGCTTG
>NZ_LWUA01000241.1 GCF_005222955.1 Blastococcus sp. CCUG 61487
ACCACCTTGGTGGACGCCACTACCGGAGGACAGGATCAGAGCACCAGTTGTTCCTCCGAACCGGTGTGCCACTCCACTAGGACGATGCTTGCATCGTCCTGCAATTGACCGGCTTGGTGGTTCAGGATGTATCGCATCAGCCGACGAAGGGTCTCGGGAGCCTGTTCACCCGCGGCGCTGGCCCGGATGATGAATTCGCCCAGCCGCTGCTCGCCGAAGAAGTCGCCCGTCGGTGACCGCGCCTCCACGATGCCGTCGGTGTAGAACAGCACACGGTCGCCCCGGCTCAGTTGCAGCTGGCATGGCTCCGGTTTGATGTCCTGCAGTCCCAGTGGTGGACCCGGTGGGCAGTGTGGCGGTCGAATCAAGGTGCCGTCGCGGACGATCAATGGTTCTGGATGGCCGGCGTTCACCCAGCTCAGCAGCCCAGTCTCCAAGTCGAGGCGCGCCAGCACGCCAGTGGCGAATTGGCTGTCCAGGAACTGTTCCGCGATGACGCTGTTCATCGCTGCGGCGATGTCTCGCAGATCCCGCATGTCACGGCGAGCGTGCCGGTAAGCGCCCACTGCGGCGCTGCTGAGCAACGCTGCGGGCAAGCCGTGGCCGACGGCGTCCAAAACCATCAGCTCGGCGGTCGACTCGTTGACGGCATAGTCAAAGGAATCCCCGCCGATGTCGTACGCCGGCTCGAGCGCCCCACTGATCACGAGACGTTCGGTCGCAAAGGTGAGCGGTGGTAGTAACTCCCAGTGGATCTCCGCGGCCAAGCTGAGGGGCCTGCGCCGGCGCAGCCGCAAGAACAAGTCGCTATACGTGTCGTGCGTCATGAGTAGCTCAGCGACAAGTGCGGCGAAGACGCGTGCTCGATCCTCGAGTCCGCTCTCGTCCACATGTGTGTTACTGAGGACGAGCTCGAGTACTCCCACCCGCGCGACTCCGTCCAACAGCGGAATCCATATCCGCTGCGGCCCCTCGTGAGCGGGTGACCGCGTCAATTCCATCCGCCGGTAGGCCAGGCCAGCCACCGAGCCGTCCACGGTGAGCTCCGCGCGGGACGGTACTCCTGGGCCTCGTAGCGGCACCAGGACCAGCTGCTCGTAGTCGGCGAGGTAGACCACCGCCTGCGCTGCACCCAGCAGGCTGGCATGCGTGGCGACCACAGCGCCCAACGCAGCGGGAGCAAGAAGGTGAGACGCCCGCAGCAACGACTGCAGGGGGTCGCGATCAGGGACGGCTTCCCGAGAGGTCACAACTGGACCATGCCATCCTGACCAGTGCGGAGGTTCCCGACTGCCCGGTTGCAGCGCCCGGCTCGCGCAACCGCAACGCGACCTTAGGGGTCGGGCAGGCGCGCGTGACCTGACGTGCGCCACAGCGCAGGGCGCATTGAGGAGAGCCGAGCCGGGTAGGCAGGTTCCCCCGAGCGGTGTTGGCGAGCGAAGGAGCTCGGTGGTGCTCAAAGAGCTTGCGGTGGAACGGTTCCGGTTCGCCTGTCCCGAAAAATGCGGACATGTGTGGAACACCGATTACGACGTCCAGCACGTCGAAGACGGACACGGCATAATCTGGGAGTACTACTCCTTGAACGGCATCCCGGTCACCGCGCCCACCGCCCCGGACTCGGTGAGCTGTCCGCGCTGCGGGCCACCTGGGTACGAGTCGAACTTCTTGCTGTCCGCGAGATCCCGCTCGCCGAACCAACGGCGGGCCAGGCCAATCCTCAGCGACCCCGGCAGCGGGTCGACTCTGCCTGGCAGGCCACCCGAGGGGAAGCCCCGCTCCTCGGCGGCGAGCAACCCGCCACGACAGAATCGCCCGCCACGACGGAACCGAACGAGCCGCAGTCCTGATGGCCCGCGCAGTACGCGACGGAGAGGGTGGGCGTCTGATGCTGGCTGCACTAAAGACTAAACCGCGGCAGGAGGCCGTCGAGCCTCCGCGGCCAGGTCGGTTTCTGGGAGACCGACGTCAATGCGGCAGAGGGGCCGTGCACACCGGCTTGCCCGGCTCCGTCGGGATCTTGAGCAGTGGGAGCTGCAGAGTGCTCACCGCACCAGAGGCGGCACCCGGCGCTGTGGCGGTGAAAAGGGTTGATTGACGTTGAGTGGGTACTCGCCAGGGCCTCGGGCTCCTCAAGCCACGCCTTCGGCGAAGGCGCTTCGCCCCCGGTCTGGCCCGGCAAATGACGGATCCTGTGAGGAGGAAGACGTCACGTGGCGGCATCGACGAACAAGATTCGGATCCTGTGGCCCCTGCTGACTGTGGCGCTGGTTGGTGGCGCGTGCACGGGGACGGACCCCGCACCAAAAAACGAGCCTGCAACGGGATCCTCAGACACCTTGGCCGTGGTTCCGGAGCTCGCGGCGCGGTTGCAACCCAGCGTGGTCACCATCCTGACCTCCGGAGGCAGCGGCAGCGGAGTCGTGTACCGCGACGACGGGCTCATCGTCACCAATGAGCATGTGGTCCGAAACTCCACGACGGTGGAAGTGGCCTTCGCCGATGGGCAACGGGTCCCAGGCACCGTGCTCGCGGCCGATGCCGTCACCGACCTCGCCCTGGTCGAAGCCGACCGCACCGGCCTGCCCGCAGCCGAGTTCCAACGCGAGCTCCCGCAGATCGGGGAGCTCGCGGTCGTCATCGGTAGCCCCTTGGGATTTCAGAACACGGTGACCGCGGGGATCATCTCCGGGCTGCACCGCGACATCCCCGGCAGTGCCAGTCAAAGCCAGGCTCTGGTGGACCTGATACAGACCGATGCCGCCATCAGCCCCGGAAACAGCGGTGGTGCGGTGGTCGACGGTGACGGAGAAGTCGTCGGAATCAGCGAGGCCTACATTCCCCCACAGGCCGGGGCGGTCTCCCTGGGATTCGCTATTCCATCCGCCACGGTAATCGATGTTGTCGAGCAGTTGGAAGAGGACGGGCGGGCAGAACACGCCTTTGTAGGAGTGGAGCCGGCGCCCATCACCCCTCAGATCGCCGAGCAGCTCGGATTGCCCAACACCGACGGCGTCATCGTCAGAGCGGTCGTCCCGGACGGTCCCGCGGCCAACGCCGGGATCGCGCCCGGGGACGTGATCACTGCCGTCGATGGGGAACCCACGGCGAGTCCCGAGGACCTCCTCGCCATCCTCCGCGATCGTGAGCCAGGGGATACCGTCACGATGAGTATCCGCGGGGCCGATGCCCAGGAGCGCGAAGTCGATGTGACCCTCACTGAGCGACCGTCGGTCAGCGAGTGAGAGCAAGTAGATACCTCTCCTCCGTGTTCGCGGTGTCGGCGTACAACTTCACGTGTCGTTGGGCGTACGGCCTGACATGTCATTCCCGCGCGCTCGATGGACGGCACCTCGCAGTGGTGCAGCAACCGGTCGAGGGTGGCGGTGGCAGCACCTCGTCGCCGGCGATCGCGGCCTATTTGGAGAACACTTCGTCAAAGTGAGGATGAGCGAGCCGCGTTCGTGGCGGCAGGCGACCGGCAAGCGATCCAGTTACGCCGTCTGACTGCGGCTGCTGCGAGAGCGGCTCACCGCCATCCAGGTCACTCCCGACAAGGTCCGTGAACACTTCGCACTCCACCTTGGTGGAGCCACTCACCGCGGTTTCTCGCGTGTCTCCTCTGCGGCGGTCCATGTCGACTCCTCACCGGTGGCAGCGCGACCGGGCTGCGCAGGTATGAGCCGCGGTGCCGGAGGCGCATTGTCGCAACGTACGTTCCGCGACTGTGGCCGGCGGAGCGCGTCGACGAGTTGTTGACCGTGTGCCGGACGAGGGACGTGAGGACGGTGAGATGCGTGAGCCGACTTCTCGGTCATCGACCGGCGATGACAGTGCGCTTGGCGATCCAGCTTGCCGATGACCATGGCATGTCGGCTAACGCTGAAGCAGTGATGCGACAGCTTGCCCGGCCGGTCGGGGAGGCAGCGCCGCGCGGACGCCATCGAGCGACCGACCCGGTGCTGCCTGAGCCTGCTGAGCAGGACACCGTGGTCCTGCGGCGAGACTTGGAGGGTTACGGACGCCATGCGGCGCCCGCCGATGCGACGGCCTTTGGGTTGCCAAGTGCACGGGGAACACGAGGTAGGCCAGCGGTCGGCGACGGGATAGGCGGCTCGCTCGGGAGCATGGCCCTTGCGCCGGCGCCGCAGCCCGCGGCGCCGGCCGTCACCGCCCTGTCCGAACGGCCGGCCCCGACCGCGACGGTGTCAGCCTGGTCGGCGATCGTGTCACGACTGGCGCGGTGCCGTGGTGCAGGAAGAGCAGATGGCTCCCTCCACCCAGACGTGCGCCTCGCGGCTGGGCCAGCGCTCCCGGTGAGGGCAGGGTTCCTCCGATAGGCTGCGGCGTCGGGAGCGGCAGTTCCCGGGCCGACCGGAAAGGTGGGCACGTGGGCCGACGTCGCATGCACGTGGATATTCGAGTCACCATGGACATTGACGAGGATTCGCTCCGTGCCTGCATTTTGTTGCCCGACGTCCGACACCTCGGGGTCAGCGCGTCGGAACCACCGGCCGAATCCCTGACGAGCGAGGCGTTCGCGCTGGCTGACGTGCCGACGACGGTTCTGCTTCAGGCGCTCCTGCTGGAGCGCTTGGTTATGGCGGAGGCAGAGATAGCGCACCGCATCGAGGAAGGCCTCGACTATGCGTCATTCACCCTCCTAGGCCCTGTTTGATAAGTCGCGGAGATAGATGTTGATGTTGGTGATCTCGACGGTGGCGTCGTAGCGGACGGCGAGCTTGTCGTACCGGGTGGCGAAGGCGCGATTCTGTTTGTGCCGGTTGATGCCACACTCCACGGCGTGCCGCTGCTTGTAGCGGTCCCGGTCGAACGCCGGGGGTCGGCCGCCGGCTGAGCCCTTGGCGCGGCGGTGGGCCAGCTGGTCGACCTTGTTCGGGATGGTCGCGGGGATGCCGCGTCGGCGCAGGTAGGCGCGGTTGGCGCGGCTGGAGTAGGCGCGGTCGGCCAGCACCCGGTCCGGCCGGGTCCGGGGCCGTCCGGGCCCGGATCGACGCGGTACCCGGATCCGGCCGAGCACCACGGTGAACTGCGGGCTGTCGGCTGCCTGGCCGGCGGTGAGCGCCGTGGCCAGCGGCTTGCGGCCGGCCTCCACGGCCAGATGCACCTTCGTCGACAGCCCGCCGCGGGAGCGACCCAGTGCGTGGTCGGCCGGCTCCCCGACCGGCGGCTGGACCTGCTGCTCGGGATGGCGGCGGGCGCCGGCGGCGTGCTGATGGGCCCGGTTGACCGTGGAGTCCACCGACACCGTCCAGTCGATCAGCCCGGCCTCGTCGGCCAGCGCCTGCAGCGCGGTCTCGATCACCGTCCAGCGGCCGGCCAGCTGCCAGGCGCGGAACAACCCGTACACGCACTGCCAGGTGCCGTAGCGCTCGGGCACATCCCGCCACGGGCATCCGGTGCGGGTGCGGAAGCGGATGCCGTTGATCAGCGGCCGCAACGACCAGCGACGAGGTCGGCCCATCCGGGACCTGACCGGGAGCAGTGCCGCCAGGATCATCCACTGCTCGTCGGTCAGGTCGTGGCGGGCACCGGCCGGTAGGGTGCCGTCCACGAGGTCTCCGTGGTGAGGGTCTTCTTGGTCGTTGATCCCTCTACCGGAGACCTCGCCTACTTCCCGGCACCAACACGCCCGATCAGCGCTTCCGCCGACTTCTCAAACACGGCCTAGACGTGGACGTCACCGCCAGCGACGGCATCTGACGGCGAACAGAGCCTCTTCGTCAACCGGCGACTGCGGACAAGACGGGTCGGCGATCCCCGCCCATGGTGGCCGCCGCTGCGGTATCGAACGCGACGAGGCTGGCCTTGCCGGCCCGCTTGGCGGCGTACATGGCGGCATCCGAGCGGGTCAGCAGTGTGTCGGCCGTTATCGGCGGATCGTCTGCGGTCAGCGCGGCCAGGCCGAGGCGTACCAGCACCAATAGGTTTTACCCGACGCCCACAGGAGGCACGCCGTGGCAATCAGGGCCCACGTTGCACGGATCCGCCGGTCGCCGCCGTGCCGCATGCGCCATGTCGCCCCGATGGCGGCAGCCAGCGCGGCCCCGCCCTGAGCGACGTCCGAGACGTCCGCCGCGATTGTCGTGGGCAGGAGCCACAACAAGAGCAGGCAGCTCACCATCGTTACGACGGTCGCCGCTATCGCAGCGCGCGGCGGTGCCGCCGACTGCCTGGCCATGTCTCGCCTCTGGGTGGTCTAGGTCCTTGACACCGGAGTGATCGGCCAGGCCCCGTCAGAGGTGAACTGCGGATCCCTCGCTCGGGTTACCAGGTGGTCAAGCGTGAGCCCCCACACCGCATCGAGGCAGGGACCCTCGCCGGGTCGGTGTCGCAACGCGTCGCCGTGGTGTGTCAGCCTGCCCGGGGCAGCGGCCGAGAAGGTCTGCCGGCGCTTGTCCACAGGCAGGAGCTGTCGGCGCTGCTCGCGCCGCCGATGCCTTGCTCGGCGACCTGGACGGTTCGGTTGGGCAGGTCCTGCAGGCTCGACCAACCGAGCTGCTCCCGGGCTGGCCGGTCCGTCACGTCCATCGAGTGCACGCGAGAACGACCGGAGGAGCGCACTCCAGTACGACGAGCCTACGGCCTCGTAGTGAGTCAGTAAGTCGGCGACCGACTCTGTCGCCGGTGACGGCTACCGTCCGCTGCATGCCGAGAGCTGCGTACTGCCCTGACTGCGGTTACCTCATCGACCGTCGCCACGACGGCACCGAGCAAGGCATCGACGAACGCACCGACCCGTGGGTGTTCGTGGACCACGACCGCGACGACGAGAGGGGCGGCACGGTCTTCCGCAAGCCCTGTCCGGCCTCGGGTCGCAATCCGTGGATCGCGGCGCACTGCATGTAGCCCCTCGGCCGGGGTGCCCGCCAGTGGCAGGACACCCCGGCCGGGCACCGGGAGGCGCGGCGAGCCGCGCAGGTCGCCCGTGGCCGGGCCAAGGGCAGGACCGGCGCGTGGCCCGCGAGCGGCCTGCAGGTCGCCTTCGCTGCTCGGACCGCCGGGCTGACACCGTCCGGCGCGCTCGGCGTTGACGCCCTCGCCGCGGGTCTCATGACTGCTGCTCGGCGGGTCGGGCCGGTGGCAAGTGGCTGCCCTGCTGGCCTGGTTGGCGTCGGAAGCGGCGCTGTCCATCCCGGCTGGTGAGCGGATCGCGGTGCGGCTCGACTACCGGTTTCGCCGACCGAGCACCACCAGGCTGCGGCGCTGGCACCGCTGTGAGCGGCGGCGCTGCGCAGGACCGAAACTGCGGCTGGCGACGTCGGTCTGTACGTGCGGTGCGGCCGCCACGTCAAGGCCTACGCCGTCGGTCGGCGCAGCAACGCGGTCACCACCGGGCTGATCGCGCGGTACCGGGTACATCGGCTCCGCCGATGAGGTGGTGGCCGTGCTGGCGCACGAGCTTGGTCCTCACGCCACCGGAGCCACGGGGCCGATGCTGCTCCTGTCCTGGATTGCCACGCGGTGGCGGCATGGCGGCGAGCCTGCTAACCGGTCTTGTCCATCCTGTCCGGCCGCCAGCTCCGCCGCGGGCCCCTGATCGTCGTGGTTGCCGGACTGACTGTCGCCGTGGCGCGGACACTGCACCAGAGCCAGTGGATGACGGGGGGAGTGCTGGTCTTTGTCGGGCTGGCGGCGGTGCTTTGTCCCCTCGCCGACGCCGCGATCAGCCGGCGGGCCGAGTTGGCCGCTGACCGCTTCGCTGCCGACCACGGCCTCGCGCTTGAGCCGGCTGCCGCACTTCGCGCGCTGAACGACGGCGGTCAGGACGGTCCGAGGTCGTTGCGGCGGCTCTGGTTTGATGCACCCGCCTTCTGATCGGCGGATCGCCGCGCTGACAGTGAGGGCGGCGCCAGACCGCACAGGTGGCGACAGTCCGGCTCCCGCCCGAACTACGACAGCAGTGCCGCCAGCGTGACGGTCAGGTCGGCCGGGTGTGCCAGCTTGTGTGCCAGCGAGTCCCGTCCACCGCGGTTCCGGCGGGTTCACCGCCGTTCACCCACCCGTACTGACCTGCGCTTTGAACGAGAACGACCCGGGAGGAACCGTTTCCCGAGGAACTTTTAATCCGCGGGTTCGGGGTTCGATCCCCCGGGGGCCCACACGCCCGGTGTGCGAGCCGGCCGACGATGTGCGGCGGCGGCGCATTCGAGGGCCGGGAATGCGCCGCGAGCGCACACCATCGGCCACGACCCGGGGCATGGGGATTCCGGTGCCGGCCCGCGTCCGCTGGGCGGTCGACGTGCTGGATCCGGCGCCGGCCGACCGGATCGTCGAGATCGGCGGCGGCCCGGGCGTCTCGGCCGCCCTGATCTGCGACCGGCTCACCACCGGCCACCTGCTCGCCGTCGACAGGTCCGCCGTCGCGGTCAGGCGGACGACGCAGCGCAACGCCCACCACGTGGCGTCCGGGCGGCTGGACGTCGTCCAGTGCGAGCTCGACGCGCTCGACGGGCCGCCCGACGGCTTCGACGCCGCGCTCACCCTCGACGTCAACCTGTTCTGGGTGCGTGACGCGTCCCGGGAACTGGTCGTGCTCCGGCGGCTGCTGCGCCCCGGGGGCCGGCTGCACGTCCTCTACGGCGCGAGCGGGCCGACCGGCGGCGAGCGCGTGCTCGGCATCGTCGAGGAGGCACTGCGGCGGCACGGATTCGCCGAGGTCACCGGCAGGACGGCCGACGCCGGGTTCGGTGTCTCCGCCCGCGCTCCCGGCTGACCTCCGGGCAGCGCCGTCAGGTACGGGACCGTGCCCGGGCGACGTGGCTCCCGGCGGGCGGCACGGACAGCGACCGGCGGCGACGCAGCTGAGCGGGCAGGCGCGGCCCGGCCGGGGGTGGGCCGACCTGCCGAGGGCGGTCGGGACGGGCGTACGGGTCGGTCACGGCGCTCCTCGGGTCTGCGGTGGGTGCCGAGCTTCGCCGTCGGGTCTGACACTTCCAGGGGCGCAGCCTGTGAATTACCTGACCGCGGCCGTGTCCCTACCCCCCGTTGGGGGTGGGAGGCGTTCTCAAGAGGTTTCGCGGAGTGCCGATACGAATGCGTGCGAAACTTCCGGGGTCCCCAGCGCAAGCGGCGCGGTGCGCCGCTGTGGCGGTACCTCACTGCGCTCGTCCTCCTGCCGATGGTCGGCGTCGTCGTCCTGGCGGCGGCCGTGGCGCAGGACCGTGCCGCGGAGGCGGCCAGCGCCGAGCACGCCGAGGAGTCGGTCCGGCTCCTGGGGCTGCTCGACGAGGCCCGCAGCGGTGCCGAGCAGGAGCTGATCCCGATCCTCTCGCTGCGCGTCATCGCCGACGACGCCCTCGTGGCGGCCCTGGGCATCCCGGAGCCCCTCGTCGAAATCCAGCAGCAGTCCGCCGCCGACGACGCGGCGCGGGCCCGGCAGCGCACCGATGACGCGCTCGCGCGCATTCCGGCCGGTGCGCCGGGCGCCGACTCCGCCGCGCGCGCCGCGGCAGCCCTCGCGGAGCTGCGGGACGTCAGCCCCGACGGCCCGCTGAACATCGACGACATCTACCTGCAGATGCTCGCCATCTCCACCGACCTCATGACCGCCCAGGAAGAGGTGGCGGCGATCGCCACCTCCGAGGGCGTGCCCGTCGCCACCCTGGGTGCCATCCGGGACGTGCAGACCATCGCGCGGCTCACCCACGTCGCCAGCCGGCAGATGCCCCTCTACATGGGGTCCCTGTTCGTCTCCGACGCCGGGAGCGTCATCGGGTCGCACACCGCCTGGCAGACCACGTGGCTGGACTACCAGCAGGCCCAGCACCAGATGGCCGGCTTGTCGCAGCCGCAGCTGCGCGCGGCGTGGGAGGACGTGCGCGCCACCCCCGCCGTGGTCGAGATCGAGGGCCTGCTCGCCGCGGGCGCCGCCGGCACGGCCGACGGCCAGTTCGCCATCGAGCAGATGGTCCGGCTGCTGGTGAACAGCCAGGAGCGGAGCGCGCTGCTCACCGGCCTGGTCGACCGGGCGGTGGACGAGGCGCAGGCGATCGTCGCGCAGGACCGCCAGCGCGCGGTCACCGCCCTGAACACCGTCCTGGCGCTCGGCGCCCTGCTGCTCGCCGTCTCGCTCGTCGGCGCGCTGCTGCTCGGCCGCCGCGTCGCCCGGGCGCTCCGTCTGCTGGCCGGCCAGGCCACCGAGATCAGCCAGGGCTCCCTGGTCGAGGTCGAGGTCGACGGTCCGCGCGAGGTCCGCACCGTGTCGGCCGCGCTCGGCGCCGCCGTCGCCGGCCTGCGGCGCATCCAGGACCAGGCGCAGGCGGTGGCCCGCGGCGACCTGGACGACGCCCTGCTCGACCAGCCGCTGCCCGGCCCCCTCGGCGAGGTCGTGCACGCGTCGGTCAAGGAGATCGTCCACTCCGTCCGCCAGCGCGAGGAGCTGCAGTTCGCCCTCGCCCACCAGGCGACGCACGACGCGCTCACCGAGCTGCCCAACCGCGCCCAGGCGGTCACCCTCGTCACCTCGGCGCTGCACCGGGCCCAGCGGTCCGGTGAGATGACCGGTCTGCTCTTCGTCGACCTCGACGGTTTCAAGGCCGTCAACGACGGCCACGGGCACGCGGCCGGCGACGAGGTGCTGCGCGAGGTCTCCCGGCGGTTGCGTGCCGCGGTGCGGCCGGGCGACGTCGTCTGCCGCCTGGGCGGCGACGAGTTCGTCGTCCTCGTGGAGCCGGTGCAGGCCGAGGGCGACCTGCTCGAGCTCGCCCACCGGCTGATCGACTCGGTCAGCGCGCCGATCCCCGTGGCTGGCGAGGTCGTCCGCATCGGCGCGAGCGTCGGTGTGGCCGTGAGCCGGGACGGCGGAACCGACGCCGACCTGCTGTTCGCCGAGGCCGACACCGCTGCCTACCGCGCCAAGGCCCACGGCCGCGGCCGGGCCGAGATCTACGACGAGACCCTGCGCCGGCAGCTGACCGAGCGCGCCGAGTTCGAGGCGGCCATCTCCTCCGGCCTGGCCGACGGCGAGATGTACTTGGCCTACCAGCCGGTCGTCGACGTCGCGTCGGACCGGCTCACCGGCTACGAGGCGCTCATCCGCTGGGAGCGGCCCGGCGTCGGGCTGGTTCCGCCGGACCAGTTCATCCCGGTCGCCGAGGGTTCCCGGCTCATCGGCGAGATCGACCGCTGGGTGCTGCTCGAGGCCACCCGCCAGCTCGCCGAGTGGCGCGTGCAGAGCCCGGCCGTGCCGGGTCAGCCCGAGCCGACCATCGCGGTGAACATCTCCGGCCGGCACCTGGCCGACCCGCGTGTCCTCACCGACGTCGCCGACGCGCTCAGCGCGTCCGGTCTGCCGCCCGAGCTGCTCATCCTCGAGGTCACCGAGACGGTGCTGGTCGACGACCCGGTCGCCTTCGAGCACCTGACCGAGCTGCGGCGGATGGGCGTCGGCATCGCCATCGACGACTTCGGCACCGGCTACACCTCGATCGGCCAGCTGCGGAACATGCCGATCGACACGCTGAAGATCGACCGGAGCTTCGTGGCCTCCACCGAGCCCGCCCACCGCGAGCTGGTGACGCTGATGATCCGCGCCGCGCACACGTTCGGCCTGACCGTCGTGGCCGAGGGCGTCGAGGAGCCCGCGCAGCTGGCGCGGCTCAAGGCGCAGGCCTGCGACCAGGCCCAGGGCTACCTGCTCTACCGCCCCATGCGGGCGGACGAGGCCGGCGCGCTGCTGCGCACGGAGGAGCCCGCCGGCACGTCCTGACGGACACGCCCCCGCCGGCGTGACCGACCGTCGGGGGTCCGGATCCCCGCGTGCGGACGCCGGTCCTGTCGACATGTGGCCCCGCGTAAGGGCTGGTCACCGGCCCGTACGGGGGCCTCCGCAACGATCCGGCCACGCGTCGACCCAACGCGTCGCCGCGGGCCCTGCGCGGCGTCGGCGTCGCCTAGTTTTCTCCCATCGCCACGGACGGGTCCCCCCGGACGGCGATGCCCGCCCCGCACTTCCCCGGGGGGCGGGGACTCCTCCATGGATGGATGGACAGCGTGAGTGTCATGGGTGGGCTGCCGAGCAGCCAGGTCGTCGCCGGAGCGTCGGGCATCGAGGGGTGGTGGCTCGTCGGCAGCGACGGCGAGGGCACCGGTCCCGTGGTCGCCGGTCCGTTCTCCGATCGCGCCGAGGCCGGCTGGTCGGCCGCGGCCCTCGCGGACGGGCGGGCGGTCCGCCCCGTCTACGGCAGCCGCCGGCCGCACGGGGAGCTGCGCCGCCGGCCCTCGCCGGAGGAGTGGGCGTGGCTCGCCCACCTGACCGAGCAGCTGGACCGGGTGCCCGACGAGTGGGCTCCGCTGCTATCGGAGGAGGACCCCCTCACCACGCTGCTGGTCGAGGTCACCGCGGCGCTCAACGAGGCGGGGCTGTCTCTGCACGACTCCTCGGGTCCGGAGGGAACCGTCGGCGGCGCTTGCCTGACGCCCACTCCGGACCAGGACGGCGTGGTGGTCGCCTGGCGGCAGCACGACCGGATGAGCGTCGACCAGGTGCACGGCGCGACCGCCGACGCCGCCGTCCAGCGGGCGATGAACCGGGCGCTGTCCGAGGTGCTGGCCGCCCGCGGGTTCGCACCCGAGCCGTGGGGAGCGGCGGTCGTCGTCCGCCGGGTGCTCTGACGGGGAGATGACGGGCGCGCTCCGTCACACCGACTCGGGCACCAGCGGGGTCCGGGGAGCGGTGTTGGGCGCGCGCCGCCACGACCGGTTGTGCCGCCAGAACAGGTAGGTCCCCAGCCCGATCAGGATCGGCAGCACGTAGGTGAGGGCCCGGAACACCAGGACGGCGGCGGCCACCATGGCGCGCGGTCCGCCGGCCGCCGCCAGGCCGGTGATCAGCGCCAGTTCGACCACGCCGAGACCACCGGGGGTGAACGGGACGGCGGTCAGCAGCCGGGCGAAGGCGAACACGGCCAGCGCCTCCACCGCGCTGACCTGGTCGCCGTCCACGCCGGCGAACCGCAGGCTGAGCAGCAGCAGGAGGAACAGCGAGAGGTGGCTGACCAGCGTCACCAGCGTGATCCGGTGCCAGCGCGCCCGCAGCAGCAGCGCCGTCCGGTCGCGGAACTTCGTCGTCGCCTGTTCCCAGCCGCTCACCGGCCCGCCCCCGAACGGCCGGCGCACGGCCGAGACCACCGCCGCCGCCCCCCGGCCGATCCGCTCGGCTCCCTCCCGGCTGCGCAGCAGCGCGCCGAGCAGCGCCACGGCCAGGACCAGCGCGCCGAGGCCGGCCAGCCCCGCGGTCAGCCGGCCCGCGGTCAGCGGAGCGCTGAACGCCAGCAGCACCAGGGCGAGCACCGGCAGGGCCAGCTTGGCGAAGTTGTTCCACAGGCCGGCCACGAGCAGCGCGACCGAGGTGCGGGAGCGGGAGAACCCCCACGACGAGTTCATCGCATAGGTCAGGCCGAGCGCGAGGGCCGCGCCGCCGACGACGGTGTTCGAGACCGCCGTCGTCGTCTGGGTGGAGACGAACGCCTGCCGCAGCGTCAGCCCGGGCGTCGCGGCCACCATGACGAACTGGTAGGTGGCCAGGTTCCAGGCCGCGGCGACCACGAGGATCGTCAGCTCCGGCCAGGTCATGTCCCGGACCGTCGTGCCGACGTCGGCGAGGCTGGTGAACTGGGGGAGGAACCAGGCGAACACGGCCGCCACCAGGGCCAGCGAGAGCAGCCCGCCCAGCAGCCGTCGACCGCGCGGGGACAGGGCGCTCGGTCCGACGGTCACGGGTCCAGCTCCAGCCGCCCCTCGGTCTGCTCCCGGACGGCGGCGCGGACGGCGTCCCGCGGCACGGCGCCGATCCCCTGGGTCGCGAAGCCGAGCGGCTCGGCCCGGTTCTCCCCGGCCACGCGGAAGAGCACGCTGATGCAGCCGCCCGCGAAGACGTAGAAGCGCGTCCCCACGTACTCCGGGGTCACCGAGGTGACCTGCTCCCACCGCTGCATCCCGTCCCGGTCGCTCGGGATGCGGGTGGCGCCGGAGGTGTCGCAGCGCTCGTCGAGCCGGATCTCCACGGCGTGCCGGCCGTCGCGGTCGGAGTCGAGCCAGAAGCGGGCGTCCTCGTCGGTGGCCTCGAGGCCGGAGACGTCCCAGCCCAGCGGGATGACCTCCAGGCACGGCACCCAGCTGGCGGTCGGCACCGACTGCGCCAGCAGCACCACCCCGTTGGCCGGGTTGCCCTCGTCGCCCTCGCGGCAGGCGACCACCTCGGAGTCCAGCAGCTCGGTCCGCACGCAGCCGACCAGCAGCAGCGGAGCCAGGACCGCGAGCGCCGCCCGGCGCCTGCACCCTCTCACAGCGGCGACCCGAGCAGGCCGACGGAGACGACCGCACCGACGGCGGCCGCGGCGGCCGCCAGGGTGACCACCGTCAGCCCGAACCGTCGCCAGGTCCACCGCTGGATGTGCACGGGCGGCAGCTGGAACGGCAGCAGCCGCAGGAAGTCCGCGTGCAGGTCGCGGCCCTGCTTCGCCTGCTGGCGCAGCATCCGCCGCAGCTGCGTGGGCATGGTCAGCCCGCGGGTGGCGGCGAACGCCTCGGCGATCTCCTCGTCGCTGAACTGTCGCCGGGCCCGCGCGTGCACCCGCGCCGCGTGGGTGCGCAGGGCCAGCACCAGCATCATGTTGGCCAGGTCGACGGCCTGGCGCCACGGGCTGGGCCGGACCTCGGCGAAGGCGGAGTCGATGAGGAACAGCTCGCCGTCGCGGACGAGCAGGTTGGCCGGCTTGATGTCGCGGTGGGCCATGCCGATGTCCCACATCCGGCGGACGGCGGCCAGGCCCTGGTCGATGATCGCCTCGTCGATCTCGGCGTCGCCGGCCTCCTGCGCGCCCGAGATGAACTCGGTGACCAGCAGGTACTCCCGCTCCGGGGTGATCTCCACGATCCCGAGCGGATGCGGCACCGGCAGCGACGCCTCCCAGAACAGCCGCAGGATGTAGTCCTCGTACTGCACCAGCCGGCGGACGCTGTGGAACGGCTTCTCGTCCTCCAGCCGGCCGTAGAGCAGCGTGCGACCGAGCTTGTACCAGCGGTCGGACCGCACGTGGGTGATCGCGTAGAGCTTCGCGAACACGCAGCTCTCGCAGTCACCGGACGACGGATGCGCCTTGACCGCGATCTTCAGCGGGGTGGAGCCCCCGGAGCCGGCCAGGTTGAACGGCGTCACGTCGGTGGCCAGCAGCCCGAGCTGGTCCTGCAGGGCGCGGACGATCGCGTCGCCGCGCTCCCCGGAGACGTCGAGGTGCGCGGGGCGCCCCCGGCTGTAGCGCACCGGGTAGACGGAGTTCGGGGTGAGCAGCCGGAAGGCGGCCAGCGGCGCGGCCACCCCGAGCACCACGCCGGCGACGATGCCCGAGGGATGGTCCTGGGCCAGGTAGAGCCGGGACAGCGCGGTGACGACGATCAGGCCGCAGACCACCCACTTGCCGATGGTGCGCGTCCGGCCGGGCGGGACCAGCGAGTAGACGGTGCTCACCAGGAACGCGGCCAGCACCGTCATCGGCAGCGACGGCATCGCGAACCCGGACCACGAGCCGATCAGTTCCACCTCGAAAGGCCGCGGCCGCTGGAGCGTCGTCGCCATGATCGCGGCCACGTTGACGACGACGAGGACGACACCGAGCCAGACGAACAGGTGCCGCCAGCGGCGGAAGACCACCAGCAGCGCCACGTTGGTCAGCCACATGGCGTGCAGGGCGCCCTCGCCGGCCAGCGAGCCGGTGACCCGGGCGACGTCGATGCCGAGCGGGGAGCGGAACCCGGCGAACACCTGCAGCACGCGGGTGTCGACCACGTCGAAGTACCGGATCGTGCCGGTGACGACGACGACCAGCCAGGCGAGCAGGACCACGCCGCTGAGCCCCAGCCACCACCGGCCGGACGTGCGCAGCTGCCGGGGGAGCGCGGGCGGCTCGCCCGAGGGACGGCGCCGCCGGCGCACGCGGGCGATGGCCGGCGCGGCCGGGCTCGCCGGCCGCACGACCGGCCCCGCCGCGGCCCGGCGGAGGCAGGGCCTGTGGCACCGTCGCCATGCCAGCGCATGCTGCTCCTCGGGCGGCG
>NZ_LWUA01000242.1 GCF_005222955.1 Blastococcus sp. CCUG 61487
GCGGTCGGTGCGGACTAGATGACTGATTCCAAGGGGTGCGGCGTTCCCGCGGGAACGCCTGGTGCTGGTCAAGCCCGCGGGCGTGGTGTGTGACGGCTACCGCGTGATCTTCGGTTGGCTCAGGCGCTGAGCGCCGGGATCGTGGTCTGGGTGGTCACCTCCTGGGCGGTGTCGTCGGTGGCGGCCGGGCGTAGTCGGCAGCGGGCGAGGACGTCGAGGCCGAGGTAGCGGCGGCCTTCGGTCCACTCGTCGTGCTGCTCGGCCAGCACCGCACCGACCAGCCGGATGAGGGCGTCGCGGTCGGGGAAGATGCCGACCACGTCGGTGCGGCGGCGGATCTCGCGGTTGAGTCGCTCACTGGGGTTGTTGGACCAGATCTGGCGCCAGATCTCCTTGGGGAACGCGGTGAACGCGAGCACGTCGGCCCGCGCCTGCTCGAGGTGCTCGGCGACTCGCGGGAGCTTGTCGGCCAGCGCGTCGAGGACCCGGTCGAACTGGGCGTGCACCGAGGCGGCGTCGGGCTGGTCGTAGACCGAGTGCAGCAGCGCCCGCACCCACGGCCAGGAGCTCTTGGGGCAGACCGCCATCAGGTTCGCCGCATAGTGCGTGCGGCAGCGCTGCCAGGCCGCACCCGGCAGGGTCGCGCCGATCGCGCCCACCAGGCCGGCGTGCGCATCTGAGGTGACCAGCTGGACTCCGGTGAGGCCGCGGGCGGTCAGGTCCCGGAAGAACGCCAGCCAACCGGCGCCGTCCTCGGCGCTGGTGACCTGCAGGCCGAGGATCTCCCGGTGCCCGTCGGCGTTCACCCCGGTCGCCACGAGCGCGTGCACGTTGACCACTCGGCCGCCTTCGCGGACCTTGAGCACGAGCGCGTCGGCGGCGACGAACGTGTACGGGCCGGCGTCCAGAGGGCGGTGGCGGAAGTCGGCGACCTGGGCGTCGAGGTCCTTGGCCATCTCGCTGACCTGGGACTTGCTCAGTCGGGTGATCCCCAACGACTCGACCAGCTTCTCCATCCGCCGGGTGCTCACCCCGAGCAGATAGCAGGTGGCGACCACGGTGGTCAGCGCCCGCTCCGCCCGCCGCCGGCGCTCCAGCAGCCAGTCCGGGAAGTAGGAGCCGCTGCGGAGCTTGGGGATGGCCACGTCCAGGGTGCCGGCGCGGGTGTCGAAGTCCCGGTGCCGGTAGCCGTTGCGGACGTTGGTCCTCTCGGCCGAGCGGGCGCCGTACTCGGCGCCGCAGACCACGTCGGCCTCGGCGGACATGAGCGTGTTGATGAACGTGGTGAGCATCTGGCGCAGCAGGTCAGGACTGGCCTGGGCCAGCTGCTCGTGCAGGAAGTGGGCAGGGTCGATACTGGAAGGTGCGGTCATCGCGTCGTACTCCTGAAGGACTGTGAGAGGTCATCCAGAAGATCACGCGGTGGCCGCCTTCACGTCTCGGCCCGCTGGTCACCGGGGCCGTCGCACACCACCTTGGTGGACGCCAC
>NZ_LWUA01000243.1 GCF_005222955.1 Blastococcus sp. CCUG 61487
CACCCCGCGGGACGTCACCCAACGCGCTGACCAGCGCTTATAACGGTGGGGCGGGTGGGGCTCGAACCCACGACCCAGGGATTATGAGTCAGGCGCAACGGGTGTCGGCCGTGACTGCTGATGGCCGAGTGCGCACGTTCGACCAGGTCAGACCACGTCGCTGGTCCGAAACCGTTCGCGCTCGATCGACTCTGCGTCGCGCGAATGTGCCCACTGTGTGCCCGCTGCGGTCCTTGGACCAAGGGGCACGCCTGGGCAGGTCATGCGAGGGCGGATGCGCTACTGCCGACGCGTCGACTCTTCGTGCTCCGACGGGGCGCGGCTGCTCCAGCTCGCGAGGAACGCAAGAGCCTGCTCCGACGGGCTGGCGGGCTCGACGGTGTAGACGACGATGCGCAGGCCGGGGTCACCAGGAAGTTCGAGAGCCTCGCCGGTGACCTCGAGGTCGCCGACGACGGAGTGGTGGATCTTCTTGGTGGAGGTGCGGTGGAACTTCACCGCGTGGGTAGCCCACCAGCCGGCGAATTCCTCGCTGCGGGTGGTCAGCTCGCCCACCAGGTCGGTGAGGCCGCGGTCGTAGGGGTTGCGGCCGGCGTAGGCGCGCAGCGAGGCGACCGAGTCGCGGGCGACGGTGTCCCACTCGAGGTAGAAGTCCCGTGAGCGGGGGTCGAGGAACAGGTACCGAGCGAGGTTGAAGCCGCTGCTCGTGTCCCCGTACGCGTCGGTGAACAGGGCACGGCCGAGCCGGTTGGTGGCCAGGACGTCCATCCGCCCGTTGGCCACGTAGGCCGGGGCGCCCTGGCTGTCGAGGATGCGGCGGACGCCCTCGCGCACGTTCGTTCGGGCCGAGGACCGCCGCGAGGCGTCGGCGGCCTGCCCGCGCGCACGCCCGGAAGGACTGGCCGCACCGGCCAGATCGAACAGGTGGGCCCGCTCGGCTTCGTCGAACTGCAGCGCGCGGGCCAGTGACTCCAGGACTGCTTCGGAGACGCCGGTCAGGTTCCCCCGCTCCAGGCGGGTGTAGTAGTCGGTGCTCATCCCGGCGAGCATCGCGACCTCCTCCCGGCGCAGTCCCTTGACCCGGCGCCGGTCGCCGTAGGAGGGCATTCCTGCCCGCTCCGGGGTCAGGCGCTCGCGACGGCTGGTGAGGAAGTCGCGCACCTCGGCCCGGTTGTCCATGTCCCAACCGTAGGGCGGGCGCCCACCGGCAGGGAGGGTCTGGCGTTACCGGTAAAGGCGTGCACTGCCACGCCCGCGCGGAAGGGGGTTCTGTAGTGCCAGCGGCGAAGAAGCCACCGCGGACAGCGCGAGTGCACCACCCGACCAGCAAGGGACAGGTCATGCAGACCATCACACTGAACAACGGCGTCGAGATGCCCGCTCTGGGCCTCGGGGTCTTCCAGACGCCGCCGGATGAGACGCGCTCTGCGGTCTCCGCGGCGCTGGACGCCGGTTACCGACACATCGACACCGCTGCGGCCTACGGCAACGAGCTGGAGGTCGGGGAGGCGGTCCGCGACTCCGACGTCGCCCGCGAGCAGGTCTTCCTGGAGACCAAGATCTGGATCAGCGACTACGGCTACGACCAGACGCTGCACGGCTTCGACAAGAGCGCCGCGAAGCTCGGGGTTGACCAGATCGACCTGCTGATCCTGCACCAGGCCCTGCCCTCGGAGTTCGACAAGACGATCGCCGCCTACAAGGCGCTCGAGCAGCTGCTGGCGGACGGCAAGGTCCGTGCCATCGGCGTCAGTAACTTCATGGTCGACCACCTCACCCGGCTGCTGGGAGAGGTCAGCGTCGTGCCGTCGGTCAACCAGATCGAGGTGCATCCGTACTTCCAGCAGCGCGAGGTGCAGGCGTTCGGTGCCGAGCGCGGCATCGTGACCCAAGCGTGGTCCCCGATCGGGGGCATCACGTTCTACCGCGACGGTGAGCACACCAGCACGCTGGCCGACCCGACGATCGTCGGCATCGCCGAGGCCCACTCCAAGAGCCCGGCGCAGGTCATGCTGCGCTGGCACCTGCAGCAGGGGCGCTCGGTCATCCCGAAGTCGACCAAGGCGCACCGGATCGCGGAGAACATCGACGTCTTCGACTTCGAGCTCAGCACCGACCAGCTCGCCGCCATCGACGGCCTCGACACCGGCAAGCGCGGTGGCCCCGAGCCCGAGGCCATCACCCTGGAGGCCTTCGGCCGCCCCATCCCGGAGGCCTGAGCACCATGGCCACCGCCAACAGCCAGAACCGCGTCGCCGTCGTCACCGGTGCGTCATCGGGCATCGGTGAGGCAACCGCCCGGGCGCTCGCGGCGAGCGGCTACCGGGTCGCGCTGCTGGCCCGCCGCCTGGATCGCATCACCGCACTGGCCGAGGAACTGGCCAACGGCTCGATCGCCATTGCCGCTGACGTCACCGACCGCGACAGTCTCGTGGCCGCAGCAGATCGAGTCCGCCAGGAGCTCGGCGGGGCCGACGTGCTGGTCAACAACGCCGGCGTCATGCTGCTGGGCCCCTTCATGGGGGACCAGCGCGACGACCACCGCCAAATGGTCGAGGTCAACCTGCTCGGCGCGCTCACCGCGACCGAGGTGTTCCTCGACCAGCTCAAGGACGGCGGTGGCGACATCGTCAACATCTCCTCGGTCGCCGGGCGGACCGCGCGGGCCGGCAACGGCGTCTACGCGGCCACCAAGTGGGGCCTCAACGGCTGGTCGGAGTCCCTGCGCCAGGAGTTATTGCCCGACGTCCGGGTCACGCTCATCGAGCCCGGCGTCGTGGCCACCGAGCTGCCCGGCCACATCACCCACGCGGAGACGCGAGAGGGCGTTCAGGCGCTCTACGACAAGGCCGAGGTCAGCGCCGCCGACATCGCCGAGATCATCGCCTTCGTCCTCAGCCGCCCCCGCCACCTGGCCATTCACGAGGTGCTCATCCGCCCGGCGGGACAGCTCTGATGCCTGCCCCGGCCACCGCGCTGGATCGGCGGGCGTTCCTGCGAACGGCCCTCACGATCGCCACCGGCGCGGTGGCCGGGGCCGGGCTTGCCGGCTGCAGCACGGCGACGCCGCGGACCACCAGCACAGCTCCCTCGACACAACCAACGGAGGCAGACTCGACCGTGCCCGGGACCAACGTGTTGCTCGCCTACTTCTCGCGGGCGGGGGAGAACTACCACTACGGCGGCCGACGGCGACTGAGCGTCGGCAACACCGAGGTGCTGGCCAACCTGATCCGGCGGCACCTCGACTGCGATGTCTACCGCATCGAGGCGGCCGACCCCTATTCCGAGGACTACGACGACACCGTCGCCCGCAACGTCCGCGAACAGGACGCTGACGCCCGCCCGGCCATCGCCCATCCGCTGCCGGCAGTCGGGCAGTACGACACCGTTCTGGTCGGGGAGCCCGATCTGGAACGTGCGCGCACCGATGATCATGTCCACGTTCGTTGAGGGCCTGGACCTGGCCGGGAGGACGGTCCTGCCGTTCACCACTCACGCCATGAGCCGCCGCGGGAACGCCCCACGCGACTACGCGCGACTGCTCCCCGCCTCGACCATCGGCGACGGGCTCGCCGTGCAAGGCGAGACAGTCGCGGACGCCGACGGCGACGTCCAGCGGTGGCTACGGACCACCGGGCTCCTGCCGGACTGACGTCCCTCCACTACCGAAAAACCGACCCAGCAGCATCCCTGACCGGAAGGAACAGCCATGCGGCACACCACTCTAGGCACCCTCGACGTCTCCCGGATCGGCCTGGGTGCCATGGGCATGTCCATGGCCTACGAGGGCGGCGGCGCCCTGGATGACGCAGAGTCCATCCGCACCGTGCACCGCGCGCTGGACTTGGGCGTCACCCTCATCGACACCGCCGAGATCTACGGCCCGTACGTCAACGAGGAGCTCATCGGCCGCGCCATCGCCGGCCGCCGCGACGACGTCGTGCTGGCTACGAAGTTCGGCTTGGTCTCCCACGCCGGCGGCGGGCCGGGGACCTCGACAGCAGCCCGGCCAACATCCGCACGGCGGTCGAGGGCTCGCTGCGTCGGCTGGGTACCGATCGCATCGACCTCTACTACCAGCATCGGGTCGACCCCAACACCCCGATCGAGGACACGGTCGGCGCGCTGGCCGAACTTGTCGCCGAGGGCAAGATCCGGCACATCGGCCTGTCCGAGGCATGGGTAGGCACCATCCGCCGCGCCCACGCCGTCCATCCGATCACCGCGCTGCAGTCGGAGTTCTCGCTGTGGACCCGTGATCCGGAGGGCGAGCTCCTGGACGTGCTGCGGGAGCTCGGCATCGGCTTCGTGGCCTACTCACCGCTCGGGCGGGGCTTCCTCACCGGCTCGATCAGCTCACCGGCCGACCTCGCCGACAGCGACTCCCGCAAGGGCCACCCGCGGTTCACGCCGGAGGCCTTCGCGCAGAACATGCGCATTGCCGAGGAGACCAAGGCTGTAGCCGCCCAGGTCGGCGCCACCCCCGCTCAGGTGGCACTGGCCTGGCTACTGGCCCAGGACGAGGGCATCGTGCCCATCCCCGGCACGCGCCGGGTGAGCCGGGTGGAGGAGAACGCGGCTGCCGATGACGTCGTCCTCACTCCCGAGCAGGTGCAGCGGCTGACCAACCTGCCGCCCGCGGTGGGGGGACACCACACCGACGAGCAGATGACCATGATCGAGCGATAAGGCCGCCCGACGCTTGGATCGCGTCCCTTGGCTGTGGGTCGGCGACCTGGTCGTCGACCCACAGGCGACAACCTCAGCGCGCTCGCCGAACGCGTAGATGCCGCGCAGGACGCCCACAAGGCCGCGCGATCTGTGGGCACCGTGTGGGCACCGGGCCCGTCGTCAAGATCGGCGAGGAAAGCACCGACCCTCTGACCTGCACATATATCGGTGGGGCGGGTGGGGCTCGAACCCACGACCCAGGGATTATGAGTCCCATGCTCTGACCGGCTGAGCTACCGCCCCCGGCCCGACAGCCTGCCAGAGAGGCGTGCCTCACACCGTAGAAACTTCAAGGAGTGAGGGTCGCTGGTCACGTCGGCGAGTCGGCCGGCAGCCACCTCCCGCCGTCGTTACGAGCCTGTGACTTTCCCGCGTCGCGCTATTACCGTCGCCCGCGGTCCACCGAGCACCGTCCTCGAACCCGAGGGCCTCGGTCGGACCCCGCCGAACTCGCCGGCCTGATGGTCGGCGGGACCGGGGACCCACCGCAGCACTGGGGTGAGTCCTGCCCGCGTACGGGGACGCCGGGCAGGTAGGGCACCTAACGGCCCGAACCCGTCAGCTAACTCGGTAGGCGGACGTGAGGAACGGAGACGCGTCGCGTTGGCGACCCTGCACAACCCGCACAGCACATCCCTCCCGTCCCCCCGCCGCAGGCGACTGCGCACTTCGCTCGCCCTGGCCGGAGTTCTCGTGGCCGCGATGGTCGGCGCGCCCGCGGCTCTCGCCGCCCCGGTGGACGACGCCCGCTCGGAGCACGACGCCGTCGCCGCGGAGGTCGCCGCCCTCGGCGCTCGGGTCGCCGAGGCCGAGCAGCACCTGCAGCGCATGACCCTCGAGGCCGAGGCAGCCGCCGGCCACGCGCTCGAAGCCCAGGCCGCACTGGACGCCGCCAACGGGCAGGCCTGGCTCGCCGGCATCGCGCTGGACGAGGCGGGCGAGGCGGTGGACCAGGCCCAGGACGAGGTGGGCGAGATCGGCCGGCAGGCCTACATGGGCGGCCAGCAGGAGGCATTCGGCGGCATCGACCTGCTCCTGGACGCCTCGGGCCCCGCCGAGCTCCTGCAGCAGGCCGCGACGCTCGACGTCCTCGGCGCCGGCCGGGCGAAGACCCTGGCGGAGATGAAGACCATCGAGGTGGAGCAGGCCCGCGCCGAGCGGACCGCCCGTGACGCCGCGGCCGAGCGGGACCGCGCGGCAGGCGAGGCCGCCGAGGCCCGCTACGCCGCCGAGGAGAAGCTGTCCGGCGCGCAGGCCGAGTTCGACGCGCTCGCGGCCGAGAAGGCGGCCCTCGACGAGCAGCTGCGCGCGGCGGAGATCCGCCTGCTGGAGATGCAGGGCGCGGCGGACGCCGCTGCGGCCTGGGAGGCGCAGCAGACCGTCCGGCTCGCCGCCGGTGCCGCGGCCAGCGCCGTCTCGGTGGCACCCGGCGGCGCCGTCGCCCCCACCACCGGCCGGGTCACCTCCTGCTACGGGCCGCGCTGGGGCACCATGCACTCGGGCGTCGACATCGCCGCCCCGATCGGCACGCCGGTGTACTCGCCCGAGGGCGGCGTCGTCCTCCAGGCCGGTCCGGCCAGCGGCTTCGGCCTGGCCGTCGCGGTGCAGCACGGCGACGGCACGATCACCCTCTACGGCCACGTCAACCAGTTCTTCGTGTCGGCCGGGCAGGTCGTCGCGGCGGGGGAGCGGATCGCCGAGGTCGGCAACCGCGGCCAGTCCACGGGCCCGCACCTGCACTTCGAGGTCCACAAGGGCGGCCTCTACGCCAACCGCACCAACCCGATGCCGTGGCTGAACGCCCGCGGCATCTCCCTCGGCGGCTGCTGACATCCCCGCCCGCACCCGTCCCGGATCATGGACGGGTGCGGACGCCGGGGGGAGCTGACACCACGTGGCTCCGGGCGACGGTCCTGGTCGGGCTGCTCGCCGTCGGCGCCGTCGTCGCCGTCAGCGTCGACCTGCCCGACGTCGACGTCGTCCGCGACTGGCTGCGGGACGCCGGGCCGTTCGGGTGGATGGGGCTCGGTGCCGGGGTGGCCCTGGTGCTGACCGCACCCGTGCCGCGCACCGCCGTCTCGGTGGCCCTCGGTCTCGTCGCAGGCTTCGTCCCCGGCCTCGTCGTCGCGCTGACCGGAGCGATGGTGGCCGCCGTCGTCAGCTTCGGGCTCAGCCGGTGGCTGGGCCGCGAAGCCGTCACCCGTCTGGCCGGGTCACGCCTGGAGCGGCTCGACGGCCTGCTGGCCGAGCGGGGCTTCGTCCCGCTGCTGGTCGGCCGGCTCCTGCCGGTGGTGCCCTTCGTCGTGCTCAGCTACGGCGCCGGGCTGACCGCGATGCGGCTGCTGCCGTACGTCGCGGCCACCGCCCTCGGCATCCTGCCCAGCACTGTCGTCCAGGTGGGCGTGGGCGCGTCGGCGCCGGCCCTCGCCTCCAGCGCGGCGGCGGCCGTCGCCGTCCCGGTGCTCGTCCTCGTCGTCGTCGCGGTGGTCTGGTTCCGACGTCGACGCGCGGGCCTCAGCCTCTCCTGAACAACCGGCCCAGCACCCCGCCCGCGCTGCCCATGGTGCGTGCGGCCAGCTGCAGGATCGGGCCGCCGGGGATGCCGGGCACCTTCTGGACGATCGGGGCCAGCTGCAGCAGCCCACCGACGTCGTGCACCTTGATCCGGCGCATGGCGGCCGCCGGCACGGGGTTGATCCGGCCCGACGCGGCCTCGAGCAGCAGATCGGCTGCCCCCTCGACGGCCGGGCCGTCGTAGGTGTCGGCGGGCACCGGGCGCACCACCCAGCCGTCGGGGTCGGCGGCGAACGACCAGCCGCCGTCGGGGGTCGCCAGGGTGACCCGGCCGGTGATGCCGCAGGAGACGGCCAGCGCTCCGGTGACGTCGGTGAGGGCGGCGAGACCGGCCTGCAGCACCTCCGCCGGTGGCGGCTCGGCACCGCACGAGACGAGGTCGAGGCCGTGGACGGCGAGCTCGTAGGCCTGGCCGAGCACGACGCTGAGCAGCGGCAGCCGCCCGACGACGGACACGGTCGGTGCGGTGTCCAGCTCCACCGGCTCCTCGGCGAGGTAGCGGGCGGTGGCCTCCCGGTTGCGGTGCAGCGCCGCGAGGACCTCCTCGCGCGAGGCGTCCCGATGGGCGGCGGTGACGCGGGCGTTCACGGCGTCGGGATCCGGCTGCGTCCCGGAGCCGCCGGACCGCGCCGAGGCGATCAGGTCGGCCATCGCGGTGTGGTCCGGCCAGCTGCCGAGGTGCACGCAGATCTCGTGCGCCCGCCATCCCGGCAGCCGGGAGTCGTGGTCGAGATCCACCTTCTCCGCCTCGGCGATGAAGGCGTCCCACGCTCCCAGCACCATGCCGCTGATCCGATCCCGGCCGGCGTCGGCCATGCCCTGTCGTCGCTCCACGGGCGCGCCTTACCCGGTCCGCCGTCCGACAGGCCTGGGGTATGTACCGATTCAGTCCGCAAGTGGTCTCCCTCCGCGGGGTGAGCGGGTGCTCAAGGGCGGGCCGACCGATGTCGATCTTGTCGACGTGAGCAGTGCACTGCCCGGGGACCGCCGCGACCGCGGCGCGTGGCCGGCGGACGCCCGCGGTGCGGGGCGGGTCCGCCGGCTCCTCGGCGCGCTGCTGGACGGGCTGTTCCCGCCGTTGGCTGCCGACGACGACCGCGTCGCCTACCTGGTGCGGCACGTCCGGTACGGCGTCCTGCTCAGCGAGCTCTGCGCGCTGGGCGTGCTCGTCTACGCGCTGTTCACCGACACCCCGGCCGGCCGGCACGCCTGGCTGGTGGTCGGTCTGGTGAGCATGGTCGTGGTGCTGTGCCCGGCGTTGCTGCTGCTGCCGCTCGACACGATCCTGCGGGACCGGCGCGGCCCGGTGATGTTCTACCTCTGGACCCTCGCCACCACGGTGGTCATCCTCGTCGCCACCGCTCTCGACGGTGGCTCGGCGAGCCCGCTGGACGCCCTGCTGTTCCTCACCCTGACCTACATGGCCGCGACCTATCCGCCGCACGGGGTCGTCGCCATCGGCGCGGTGATGACAGGGAGCTACGTCCTGGTGTTCGGCGCCGGTGGCCTGACGACGTCGGCCGCCTTCTTCACCGGCGTCATGGTCGCGTTCACGCTGATCTGCACGATGGCCTCGGCCAACACGTGGACCACCCAGGAGCGCCAGGCGATGCTGATCAGCACGCAGAAGGCACTGGCCGCCACCGATCCCGTCACCGGCATCCCCAATCGGCGGCTGTTCCTCGAGCGTCTCTCCGGAGCCGTCCGGGCCGCGTTCACCGGTGCCCGCGCGGTGGTCTGCCTCGTGGACCTCGACGGCTTCAAGGGCGTCAACGACCGCGACGGGCACGCTGCTGGTGACGCGCTGCTGCAGGCCGTCGCCACCGCCCTCGGCGTCGCCGTGCGCGAGACCGACACGGTGGCCCGCTTCGGCGGCGACGAGTTCGCCGTCCTGGCCGAGGTCACCGACACGTTCTCCAGCGACGAGCTCGCCGAGCGGCTGCGCGCCGCCGTCGCCCGGATCGGCGACGCCGGCGGCGTCACGGCCAGCATCGGCGTCGCCGACGTGCGCCCGGGGGACGCCGCTGCCGACCTGCTGCACCGAGCCGACGCTGCGATGTACCGGGCGAAGGCAGCCGGCGGCGACCGCGTCGTCCACTTGCTCAGCTGAGCCCTCCGGGGTCGCTCGGGACACGCCCACCGTGGTCGGGCGGCCACCGCGCGTCCTGGACGTCGACTACGCTCCGTGATCGCGGGCTACGCGGTGCGGACCGGGCACGCCGCCTGCCGTCCGGCGCCGAGCGTGGCGCTGCGTGGACCGTGGCTCGGTACGCCGGACCCGGTAGACGCCGGGCCACCTGCCGTGGTATTCCCGCTGACCTGCGATAAAACGGCCGATGCAGACTCATGTGTCACGTGCGGCACATCCGCACCATCCGGGCTGGCGCGACCTCGGCACCATCGTGCAGACTGGTCCGGCAAGCCCTGTTCCGCCACTGCCGAACACAGCGCGTCACCGAATCGATGGGTCCGTAGGGGAAGACGAGACCGATCGAGTCGATGGAGGTGCCCGGTGCAGCGACGGTCAACCCAGGGTGTCGTTTTCGTGCACGCGTGCCCGAAGGCGCTCTGCCAGCATGTCGAGTGGGCGCTGGAACGCGTCGTCGGCGCGCCGGTCTCCTTGTCGTGGGACGACCAGCCGGCCGCGCACGGCTCCTACCGGGCCGAGGTCGCCTGGACCGGAGCGCCGGGCACGGGTGCGCGGCTCGTCGCCGCCCTGCGCCAGTGGCCGATGCTGCGCTTCGAGGTCACCGAGGAAGCCAGTCACGGCAACGACGGCGAGCGCATGTCCTACGTGCCGGGGCAGGGCGTCTTCCGAGCCCCCACCAGCGCCAACGGTGACATCATGATCAGCGAGCAGCAGTTGCGGCACCTCGCGGCGACGGCGTCGTCCATCGAGGCATTCCGGCACGGGGTCGACGAGCTGCTCGGCGCGGCCTGGGACGCCGACCTCGAGGTCTACCGGCACGCCGGCGACGGCAGCCCCGTCACCTGGCTGCACCAGGTCGTCTGAGCGACCTACCCTGGGACCGGTCGTCCGGGCGCCGTCGGGGAAGCGGCACCCGGACGACCGTCGTCGTCCTGCGCTGTTGATCAGCTCTCCTGATCGTTCCGGGTCCTCCCTCACCGTCGACCACGAGGGAGGACCCAGTTCGATCAGGGAAGCTGATCACCAGGGCCGGTGGCTCAGAGGGGGATGTTGCCGTGCGCCCCGCGGCCGAGCGGCGCGGCGCCGAGCGCCTGCACCAGCCGCCGCCGGGTGTGCGCCGGCTCCACGACCTCGTCCACGACGCCGATCTCCAGCGCGCGGTTGACGCCACCGGCGATCCGCTCGTGCTCCTCGGCGAGCTGGGCGTGCAGCGCCTCCCGCTCGCCGGGCTGCGCGGCGGCGAGCTTCTTGCGGTGCAGGATGCCGACGGCGGCCTTCGCGCCCATGACGGCGACCTCGGCACCGGGCCAGGCGAACACCGTCGTGGCGCCCAGCGAGCGGGAGTTCATCGCGATGTAGGCGCCGCCGTAGGACTTGCGGGTCACCAGCGTCACCCGCGGCACCACCGCCTCGGCGAACGCGTGCAGCAGCTTGGCGCCGCGCCGCACGACGCCGTCCCACTCCTGGCCGACGCCGGGCAGGTAGCCGGGCACGTCGACGAGCACCACCAGCGGCACCCCGAACGCGTCGCACATCCGCACGAAGCGAGCCGCCTTCTCCGCCGACGACGAGTCCAGGCAGCCGCCCAGCCGGATCGGGTTGTTGGCGATGACGCCCACGGTGCGCCCGGCCAGCCGGCCGAGCGTGGTGACGACGTTCGGCGCGAACCGCGGGTGCAGCTCCAGCCCCGGCTCGTCCAGGACCGTGGAGATCAGCGGCTTCACGTCGTAGGCGCGCTGCGGCTGCTCCGGGAGCAGCGCCCGCAGGTCGACGTCGGGCTCGTCGGCGGCCGGACCGAAGGTGCCCTGAGCCGCGAGCAGGTCGACCGCCAGCCGCGCGGTCTCCAGCGCAGCCGCCTCGGAGTCGGTGACCACGTGCACGACGCCGGAGCGCCGGCCGTGGGTGTCGGGGCCGCCGAGGGTCTCCTGGTCGACGTCCTCACCGGTCACCGACCGGACCACGTCCGGGCCGGTGACGAACACCCGGCCCGCCGGGCCCATGATCACGATGTCGGTGAGCGCCGGCCCGTAGGCGGCTCCGCCGGCGGCGGCGCCGAGGACGACGGAGATCTGCGGGATCCGCCCGGAGGCGCGCACCATCGCCGCGAACACCTCGCCGACGGCGTGCAGGGCCGTGACGCCCTCGGCCAACCGGGCGCCGCCGGAGTGCCAGATCCCGACGACCGGCACGCGCTCGCGCAGCGCGGTGTCGATGGCGTCGACGATGTGCCGGCAGCCGTCGACCCCCATCGCGCCGCCCATCACGGTGGCGTCGGTGCAGAAGGCGATCGCGGGGCTGCCCGCGACGGTGCCGCGGGCGGCGAGCACGCCGGAGGTGTCCCGCGCGGCCAGCAGGCGCAGCGAGCCCGGGTCGAAGAACCGCGAGAGGCGGTCCTCGGGGTCCCGCGGATCGGGAGTGACGGGGGCGGGCGCGGCGTGCACTGTGGTCACGGGAACCTCCGGGTGCCGTTCAGGCCGTCGTGAAGACCAGCGCGATGTTGTGGCCGCCGAAGCCGAACGAGTCGTTGACCGCGGCGGTGAAGGTGGCCCGCCGCGGTTCGCGGCGCACGATGTCGAGGGCCTGGACGGCGGCGTCGTCGTCCGGGTCGTCGAGGTTGGCCGTCGCCGGCGCGATCTGCTCGCGCAGCGCGAGGACGGTGAACACCGACTCCAGCGCGCCGGCCGCGCCCAGCAGGTGACCGGTCTGGCTCTTGGTGGCGCTGACCAGCACGTGGTCGCCGATGGCGGAGCGGATGGCGGCCGCCTCGGCGGTGTCACCGACCGGGGTGGAGGTCGCGTGCGCGTTGACGTGGCCGACGTCGGTGGGGCTCAGGTCGGCGTCCCGCAGCGCGGCGCTGATCGCACGGCCGGCGCCCTCGCCCTCGGGGTGCGGAGCGACCAGGTCGTAGCCGTCGGCGGTGGCGCCCGCACCGGCCAGCCGGGCGTGGATGCGTGCTCCGCGGGCCCGGGCGGCGTCGGCGCGCTCGAGGACCATCGCCGCGGCCCCCTCGCCGAGGACGAAGCCGTCGCGGGCCTTGTCGAACGGACGGGACGCGCGCTCGGGCTCGTCGTTGCGGGTGGACATCGCCCGCATCGCGGCGAAGCCCGCCATGGGGAGCGGGTGTACGCACGCCTCGGTGCCCCCGACCAGGACGACGTCGGCCCGGTCGAAGCGCAGCAGGTCCAGGCCCCAACGGATCGCCTCGGCGCCAGAGGCGCACGCGCTCACCGGCGCGTGCACCCCGCCCTTGGCCCCGATCGACAGCCCCACCGCGGCGGCCGGGCCGTTGGGCATGAGCATCGGGATCGTGAAGGGCGAGACCCGCTTGGGCCCCTTCTGCTCCAGGACGTCGTCCTGGCCGAGCAGCGTGAGCGCCCCACCGATGCCGGTGCCGAAGACGACGGCGATGCGCTCGGGCGCGACCCCGGCGTCGGCGGCGCCCGAGTCCGCCCACGACTCCTCCGCGGCGACCACGGCCACCTGCTGGCTGCGGTCCAGCCGGCGGGCGCGGACCCGCTCGAGCTTCTCCGCCGGGTCGGCGGCCAGCCGAGCGACGAGCTGGGCCGGGTACTCCTGGATCCAGTCGTCGGTGATCCGGCTGATCCCCGACTGCCCGGCCAGGAGGGCGTCCCAGCTGCTGGCGACGTCCCCGCCGAGCGGGGTCGTGGCACCGAGTCCGGTGACGACGACGTCGGACGTGCTGCTCATGGGAACTCCTCCTGGACCGAGTGGTCGGTTACTGGTTCTTCTCGATGTAGCTGATGGCGTCGCCGACGGTCTTGATGTTGCCGAGCTCGTCGTCGGGGATGGCGACGCCGAACTTGTCCTCGACCGCGGTGGCGATCTCGACCATCGACAGCGAGTCGACGTCGAGGTCGTCGGTGAACGACTTCTCGGGGGTGGCGTCGGCGGTGGCTACTCCGGCGACCTCCTCCAGGATCTCGGCCAGACCGGACTGGATCTCCTGGGTGCTGCTCACGCGGCGTTTCCTCTCTCTGGTGGCGACGTACGTCGTCCGGGACGGGTGCCCCGGAGGTCTCTGGTGGGGGTGCTCACGGCAGGCGGAGCACCTGGCCGGCGAAGGTGAGCCCGGCGCCGTACCCCAGGATGAGCGCCAGGTCGCCGGAGCGCGCCTCGCCGGACTCGAGCAGGGCGGAGAGCGCCAGCGGGATGGAGGCGGCCGAGGTGTTGCCCGACTGGACGATGTCGCGGGCGACCACGGTGTCCGCGCCGAAGCCCAGCCGCTTGGTCATCGACTCGACGATCCGCAGGTTGGCCTGGTGCGGGGCGAACACGTCGATGTCGGCGGCGGTGACCCCGGCCCGGCTCATCGCCTCGTGGAGGGTGTCGGTCAGCTTCGTCGTCGCCCAGCGGTAGACCGTCTGGCCCGCCATGGTCATGGTCGAGCTGCCCGCGGCGATCTCGATGGCGGAGTGCTGGTCGCCGTCGCTGCCCCAGGCCACCGGGCCGATGCCCGGCTCGTCGGCAGCGCCGACCACCGCGGCGCCGGCGCCGTCGGCGAAGATCACCGCGGTCGACCGGTCCGCCATGTCGGTGACGTCGGTGAGCCGCTCGACGCCGATGACGATCGCGTTGCGCGCCGAGCCCGCCCGGATCGCGTCGGAGACCAGCCCGAGGGAGTAGCAGAAGCCGGCGCACCCGGCGTTGAGGTCGAACGCGCCCGGCCGGGGGATGCCCAGGCGGTGCGCGACCTGCGGCCCGATCCCGGGGATGGGCTCGCGCAGGCTCGCGCTGGCCAGCACGACGAGGTCGATCTCGTCGGGCGCCAGTCCGCTGGCAGCCAGCGCCTTGCCCCCGGCAGCGGTCGCCATCTCGACGAGGGTCTCGTCCTCGCCGGCCCAGCGCCGCTCGGCGATCCCGACGCGGCTCTGGATCCACTCGTCGCTGGTGTCCATGACCTGGACGAGCTCGTCGTTGGTCACCCGCCGGCGGGGGCGGTACTCGCCGAAGCCCAGGATCCGGGCGCCGGGTGCTTCCGAGCGCAGCTGGATGGCGGTCATGCGGGCACCTCCGGGTAGAGACGGGCGATCGGGTCGCCGGCGTCCACGAGGTCTCCCTCGTGGACCAGCCACTCGGCGAGGACGCCGTCGTAGCCGGCCGAGACGTTGACCTCCTCGCGGCGGCCGCGGATGCAGCCGAGAGGGGTGCCGGCGGGCAGCGAGGTGCCCTCGGCGATGGCCGCGGGGCTGACGGTCCCGCGGGCCGGGGCGACGACCATGCGCCAGTCGGGGAAGTGCTCGGCCTCCGAGCGGCCCCGTTCGGCGTCGATGAGCTCCCGGGCCCGGGCGAGGTCGTCCGGCCCGGTGAGGGCCAGGATCTCGATGCCGGCGCCCCTCCACTCGCGCTTGGCCAGGCCGGCGAGCGCGCCCGCCGGTGGCAGCTCGATGACGGCGGTGACCCCCAGCTCGCGCAGGGTGGCGAGGCAGGCGTCGAAGCGCACGGGGCTGGTCACCTGGCTGACCAGGCGGCGCAGGGTCTCCGCGCCGGAGTCGACCGCGGCACCGTCGGCGTTGGACAGCAGCAGCCGGCTCGGGTCGGTCGGCCGCAGCCCGCCCACCAGGCCCTCGAGCTCCTCGCGGGCCGAGGCCATGAACGGGGTGTGGAAGGCGCCGGCGACCGACAGCGGCATGACCCGGGCCTTCGCCGGCGGGTCGGCCTCGAGCGCCGCCAGGCCGTCCAGCGGGCCGGCGGCCACGATCTGCCCGGCGCCGTTCATGTTCGCGGGGCTGAGCCCGTGCTCCTCGATCGCGGCCAGCACCTCGTCGGGGTCGCCACCGAGGACCGCGGACATGCCGGTGGGCGTCCGGTCGCAGGCGGCGGCCATCGCCCGGCCGCGGACGGCGGTCAGCGCGATCGCCGCCTCGACGCTGAGCACCCCGGCCAGGGCTGCGGCGGTCAGCTCGCCGACGCTGTGCCCGGCGATCACGACGTCCCTCCCGTCGTGCGGCACGTGCGCGACCGGACCCGGGAGGCCGCCGAGCTCGCGGGCGACGAAGAGGCTCATCGCCACGACCAGCGGCTGGGTGACGGCGGTGTCGGTGATGGCCTCGGCGTCGCCCTCGGTGCCCAGCGTCAGCAGGTCGGCATCGGCGATCGCGCCGGCCCAGCGGAAGAACGGCTCCGCCCCGGGCAGATCCAGCCACGCGCTGAGCATTCCGGGCTTCTGGGCACCCTGACCGGGGGCGAGAACGGCGAGCACCTGCCTACCGTGCCAAACGCGGGCCGGTCCTCGCGGCGGCGAGCGGCACGAAAGCACACCGGTGATCTTTGGAGGGTTCCTACAACATCGACCCGACTCGAGCGCTTCGAGGTGCCTTCCGGTGGTGGAGACCGTACTGTTCGCGCGTTGCGGCGGCGGGCCTCACCCGGTCGACTCCAGGTAGGAGAGGGCGAGCGCGATTTGTAGGGTCCAGCTGCCCCGGGGGTCCGTGGCCGACTGCCCGGTCAGCTCCGCGGCCCGCTTCAACCGGTACCGGACGGTGTTCGGGTGGACGAAGATCGCTCGCGCGGTGGCCTCCAGGTTGCCGCCGCTGCTCAGCACCGCCTGGACCGTCTCCAGCACGCCACCCCCCGCGGAGCGCAGCGGGACGGCGATCTCGTCGCGCAGCGCGGCACGGGCCAGCGGGTCGCCGTCGAGGGCCCGCTCGGGGAGCAGGTCGTCCGCGGCGACCGGGCGCGGCGCCTCCGGCCAGGCGCGGGCCGCCCGGAGACCGGCCAGCGCCGCGGCGGCCGACTGCCCTGCCCGCCCCAGCCCGTCCACCACCGGTCCGCCGACGACGGGACCGGGTCCGAACTCCGCGGCGACGCGCTCGGCCACCGACCACAGGTCCTCGTGGCCGCCCAGCACGGCTACCAGCTGCTCGGCGTGCACCCCGACCAGCACGTCGCTGTCCACGGCCCGCGCGGCCCGGCGCACCGTGGCGTGCGGGTCGTCCACGTCCGGTGTGGCGCCGACGAGCACGGTGACAGGGGTCGCCGGCGACCAGCCGAGAGCGGCCGCGCGGCCGGAGATCTCCTCGGTCCGCTCCCCGCGCACCAGCGCGTCGACGAGCAGCGCCTCGAGGCGGGCGTCCCAGGCGCCGCGGTTCTCCGCGAAGCTGGCGTAGACGTGCGCGGTGGCGAAGGCGACCTCGCGGCTGAACTGCAGGACCGCCAGTCGCAGCGTGTCCTCGTCGCCGGGCTCGGCGACCGATCCCACGTGGTCCTCGAGGGTCTCGACGGTGACCTTGATCAGGTCGACGGTCTGCTTGAGCGCCACGACGCGGACCAGCTCGCGGGGTGCGGCGCCGAACACCTCACCGGTGAGCTTCGGCGGCCGGCCGGGGTGGCGGCACCACTCGACCAGCGAGGACAGCCCGGCCTGCGCGACCAGGGTCACCCAGGACCGCTGGTCGGCCGGCATGGCGCGGAACCAGGGCAGCTCCTCGTCCATCCGAGCCACGGCCTGGGTGGCCAGCGCACCGGACGACCGCTCGAGCCGACGGAGGGTCGCGTCGGTCGGCGAGCTCTCGCGACTCCTCACCCGGCCAGCGTGTCACGTGCGGCGTCGGTCGGGGAGAGTGGAGCGGTGAGCGTTCCCCCGTCCGGCAGCACGGCGGTCACCCGGACGCGTGCCGTCGGGCCGGTGCTCTCGGTCGTCGCCGGGTGCGCGGCGCTGGTCGCCCTGCTCGGGGTGGCCGTGTCCACGGACTTCGGCCCGCTGCTGCGGCTGGACCGCACCGTCAGCGAGGCGCTCTACGCGGGCGACGACAGGAGCGCCGCGCTCGACGTGCTGCTCGAGGTCCTCACCGCCCCCGGACTCTCCGTCGTCAGGTACGCGCTGGCGGTGCCCGTGCTGGTCTGGCTGGTCCGCCGGCGGGACTGGCGGACGGTGCTCTGGGTCGTGGTGACGGCGGTGTTCGTCCGGCACCTCACGTCGGCGCTCAAGGAGTTCTTCGACCGCGTGCGCCCGGACTTCGCCGAGGGCGGTGCGGGCTACGAGACCCTGAGCTTCCCCAGCGGGCACTCCTCGGGCATCGCCACGCTGGTGGTGATGGGCCTCGTCCTGGCCTGGCCGCACCTGTCCGCGGCCGGCCGGCGGCGCTCGGCCGTGATCGGGGCCGGGCTCGTCCTCCTCGTCGGTCTCACCCGGATGTGGCTGGGCGTGCACTACCTGTCCGACGTCGTCGCCGGGTGGGCCCTGGGCGTCGGCTGGACCCTGCTGACCGCCGTCGTCCTCGGCGTCCTGCCGGTCGTCCGGAGGACGCCATGAGCGGGCCGGACCTGCGCACCGTGCTCGCGCCCGACGACGGATCGCTCGGCCCGCTGCTCCGGGTGTCGGACGACCGGCTGATGCCGGGGCAGAGCTACGGGGCGCACGAGCACCGGTCGGTGGACGTGGTCGCCGTGCTGCTCGCCGGCTCCCTGCAGCACCGGTGGGGCGGGGGTGCGGAGCTGACCGCCGGCGACGTGGCCGTGCTGCGGGCCGGCCAGGGGCTCGTGCACGACGAGGCCGCCGGTGACGACGGTGCCCGGGTGCTGCAGTGCTACCTGCGACCGGACGACCCGGCGGCGCCTCCGGAGCACGAGGTCCACCGCGGCGCCGCGGGATGGGTGGACCTGCGCCGTCCCGACGCGCGGATCTGGCTCTCCCGCGGCGAGCCGGGCGTCACCGTCACGCCCCCGGCGGGGCTGCTGCTCACCGCGGGGGAGGACACCTCCGTGACCCGGCACGACGGTGGTCCGGTGGTGCTCCCAGCGCCGGCCACCCTGGTGGTCTGGCGGCTGGACACCGGCCGTCCCGCCTGGGCGGACGACTGAGCTGTCGGCCGACCCCGACCGTGTGAGAGTGGAGACCATGCCGACCAGCCCCGCAGAGCTGCTCTCCGCCGCCTATGAGGACGCCGATCGCACCATCGACCTGCGGCGCCGCCTGCACCGGCACCCGGAGATCGGGCTGCACCTGCCGCGCACCCAGGCCGCCGTGCTCGAGGCGTTCGCCGAGCTGCCGCTGGAGGTGACCACCGGCAAGCGCACCAGCTCCGTGGTCGGGGTGCTGCGCGGTGCCCGGCCCGGGCCCACGTACCTGCTGCGCGGCGACATGGATGCGCTGCCGGTGCAGGAGGAGACCGGCCTGCCGTTCGCCTCCGAGGTGCCGGGCGTGATGCACGCCTGCGGCCACGACACCCACGTGGCCATGCTGGTGGGGGCGGCCCGGCTGCTGGCCCAGCGCCGCGACGAGCTCGCCGGCCAGGTCGTGTTCATGGTCCAGCCGGGGGAGGAGGGCTTCCACGGCGCCCGCTTCATGCTCGAGGAAGGGCTGCTCTCCGTCGTCCCGGAGGCTCCGGTGAGCGGCGCGTTCGCGCTGCACGTCTCCTCGACGTTCACCAGCGGCAGCGTGCACGTCCGGCCCGGACCGGTGATGGCCGCCGCCGACCAGTGGAAGATCACGCTGCGCGGCCGGGGGGGCCACGCGTCGGCTCCGCACGACGCCTCCGACCCGATCCCGGCGGCGGCCGAGGTGGTGCTCGCACTCCAGTCGATGGTGACCCGCCGCGTCGACGTCTTCGATCCCGCCGTCGTCACCGTCGCCCACCTGCAGGCGGGCTCGACCAACAACGTGATCCCCGAGACGGCGTTCCTCGAGGGCACGATCCGGACGTTGTCGGCCGAGCGCCGTGCCGACGTCGTCGCCGCGGTGGAGCGCGTCGCGACCCACGTCGCCGCCGCCCACGAACTCGGTGTGGAGTTCGAGCACCAGCAGGGCTACCCGGTGACGATCAACGACCCGGACGCGGCCGCGCGCGTGCTGGAGACGGCGGCGTCCCTGCTCGGCGACCGGGGTGCGCTGCTGATGCCCGCCCCGCTGATGGGCGCCGAGGACTTCTCCTACGTGCTGCAGGAGGTCCCCGGCGCCCTGGCCTGGCTGGGCGCTTGCCCGCCGGGGACCGACCCGGCCGACGCCCCGCCCAACCACTCCAACCTCGTGGTCTTCGACGAGGAGCCCCTGCCGGCCGGCGTCGCCCTCTACGCGCAGATGGCCCTCAACGCGCTCAAGTAGCGGGGCTCGGGTCGGTGCGCTCCTCGGCGGGCGCGGCCTGCACGTCGCGGACCTGGTACTTCTCCACGGCCTCCCGGACGACGGAGCGGTCGAGCCGCCCCCAGTCGGCCAGCGAGGCCAACGTGCGCACCACGATCGACTCGGCGTCGACGGAGAAGTGCCGGCGCAGCGCCGGGCGGGTGTCGGACAGGCCGAACCCGTCGGTGCCCAGCGACTGCAGTCCGTGCGGGGCGTACGGCGCGATCAGGTCGGGGACGGCGCGCATCCAGTCCGACACCGCGACCACGGGGCCCTCGGCGTCCTGCAGTCGCTGCGTGACGTACGGCGTCTGCGGGTCATCCTCGGGGTGCAGCAGGTTGTGCCGCGCGACCTCGTCGGCCTGCCGCCGCAGCTCCGTCCACGAGGTCACCGACCACACGTCGGCCGAGACGTTCCAGTCCTGGGCCAGCAGTTCCTGGGCGCGCAGCGCCCACGGCACCGCGACCCCGGAGGCGAGGACCTGCGCCTTCTGCCCGCCCTCGAGCTGCGGGCCGTCGGCGTACCGGTACATCCCGGCCAGCAGCCCTTGGACGTCGAGGCCCTCCGGCTCGGCCGGCTGGTTGAACGGCTCGTTGTAGACGGTCAGGTAGTACATGACGTCGGGAGAGCGGCTGCCGCCGAGCGGGCCACCGGGGTCCTCGCCGTACATGCGGACCAGCGCGTCACGGGTGATGTGCGCGACCTCGTACGAGAACGCCGGGTCGTAGGCGACGACCGCCGGGTTGGTGGCCGCCAGCAGCAGCGAGTGCCCGTCCTCGTGCTGCAGGCCCTCGCCGTTGAGCGTCGTCCGCCCGGCCGTGGCGCCGAGCAGGAAGCCGCGGGTCATCTGGTCGGCGGCGGCCCACAGGCCGTCACCGGTCCGCTGGAACCCGAACATCGAGTAGAAGATGTAGATCGGGATCATCGGCTCGCCGTGCGTGGCGTACGAGGAGCCGACGGCGGTGAACGACGCCACCGAGCCGGCCTCGTTGATCCCCTCGTGCAGGATCACGCCCTGCTCGGACTCCTTGTAGGCCAGCATCAGCTCGCGGTCCACCGACGTGTAGCGCTGGCCGTGCGGCGAGTAGATCTTCTGCGTCGGGAACAGGGAGTCCATCCCGAAGGTGCGGGCCTCGTCCGGGATGATCGGCACGAAGCGCGGGCCGAGCTCCTTGTCCTTGAGCAGCTCCTTGAGCAGGCGGACGAACGCCATCGTCGTCGCCACCTCCTGCTTGCCCGAGCCGCGGCGCAAGACCTCCAGGGCCTTGTCCTCGGGCGCCTTGAGCTGCTTGAACTCCGCCCGGCGGCGGGGGATCGACCCGCCGAGCTGGCGGCGCCGCTCGAGCATGTACTCCATCTCCTCGGAGTCCGCCGGCGGCTTGTAGTAGGGCGGCAGCGTCGTGTCCAGCGCCTCGTCGGGGATGTCGAGGTAGAGGCGGTCGCGGAACATCTTGAGGTCGTCCGCGGTCAACTTCTTCATCTGGTGGGTCGAGTTGCGGCCCTCGAAGTGGCTGCCCAGCGTCCAGCCCTTGATCGTCTTGGCGAGGATGACGGTCGGCTGGCCCTTGTGCTCGAAGGCCGCCTTGTAGGCCGCGTACACCTTGCGGTAGTCGTGCCCGCCGCGGGAGAGGTCCCAGACCTCCTTGTCGCTGAGCTGCTCGACCATCTTGCGGGTGCGCGGGTCCCGGCCGAAGAAGTGCTCGCGGACGAAGGCGCCGTCCTCGGCCTTGTAGGTCTGGTAGTCGCCGTCGGGCGTGACGTTCATGAGATTGACCAGCGCGCCGTCGCGGTCCCCGGCCAGCAGCGGGTCCCACTCCCGGCCCCAGATCACCTTGATGACGTTCCAGCCGGCGCCGCGGAAGAACGACTCCATCTCCTGGATGATCTTGCCGTTGCCGCGCACCGGGCCGTCGAGCCGCTGCAGGTTGCAGTTGATGACGAACGTGAGGTTGTCCAGCTCCTCGCGGGCGGCGACGCCGATCGCGCCGAGCGACTCGACCTCGTCCATCTCGCCGTCGCCGAGGTAGGCCCACACGTGCTGGTCGGAGGTGTCCTTGATGCCGCGGTGGTGCAGGTAGCGGTTGAACCGCGCCTGGTAGATGGCGTTCAGCGGACCGAGCCCCATGGAGACCGTCGGGAACTCCCAGAAGTCCGACATCAGCCGCGGGTGCGGATAGGACGACAGCCCGCCGCCCGGGTGGCTGACCTCCTGGCGGAACCCGTCCATCTGGTGCTCGGTGAGCCGGCCCTCGAGGAAGGCGCGGGCGTAGATGCCGGGGGAGGAGTGCCCCTGGAAGAAGATCTGGTCGCCGCCGCCGGGGTGATCCTTGCCGCGGAAGAAGTGGTTGAAGCCGACCTCGTACAGCGAGGCCGACGACGCGTAGCTGGAGATGTGCCCGCCGACGCCGATCCCCGGCCGCTGCGCGCGGTGCACCATGATCGCGGCGTTCCAGCGGATGTAGGCACGGATGCGGCGCTCGACGTGCTCGTCGCCGGGGAACCACGGCTCCCGCGACGGCGGGATGGTGTTGATGTAGTCGGTGCTCCGCAGCGAGGGGACGCCGACCTGCTGCTCCCGGCTGCGCTCGAGCATCCGGAGCATCAGGTAGCGCGCCCGGTCGCGGCCGGCGTGCTGGACGACGGCGTCCAGGGAGTCGATCCACTCCTGGGTCTCGTCCGGGTCGATGTCGGGGAGCTGGCTCGGCAGACCGTCGGTGATGACCGCTCGGGGTGCGTTGGTCTCGGAGGCAGGTCCGTGGGCGGGATCGCCGCCCTGCTGCTGCGTGGCGCTCATGACCCCATGCTTCCCCTCCCGGGCGTCCGCGTCACGTCCTGCGGGGGTCCGAGGTCGCGCGTCGCCGGAGGACGCGACGGACGGTCCGGTCCCGGCGGGCTTGCGTCGTGGCGGCCATGCCCTACGCTTCCGCCCACGTGGCGCGGAGCCACGGGGTCGTGCCAGGTGGCACGGCCACGGTGAGGACGAGAGGGGTGACATGACCAGGCAGCGGGGAGGTCTCCCGCCGGTCGTGTCCGCGTTCCGCAGCCGTCCTCGGCCCCCGTGCGCCCGTCCGGGCAGCGACCGTCCACCGCCGGACCCACGTCCGTGAGGCGTCCGCGCGCGAGCGGCCGCCCGGCAGGGCAGCATCACGGCCACGAGCCACCCCACGATCGAGGAGCAGCAGGTCCACCCATGGAGGAGCAGCACGGATGAGCGTCGACAGCGCCGGCATGGCGGCCCGGCTGGGCATCAAGCCGGGCATGGTCGTGCAGGAGCTCGGCTGGGACGAGGACGCCGACGAGGACCTGCGCGATGCGATCATCGAGCTCTCCGGGGGCGAGATGGTCGACGAGGACACCGACGAGGTGGCCGACGTCGTCATCCTGTGGTGGCGGGAGGACGACGGCGACCTGTTCGACGCCCTGACCGACGCGATCACCTCGCTGGCCGACGAGGGCGTCGTCTGGCTGCTCGTGCCGAAGTCCGGCCGACCGGGCCACGTGGAGCCCGGTGACGTCACCGAGGTGGCTCCGACGGCGGGTCTGCAGCAGACCAGCAGCGTGTCGGCGGCCAAGGACTGGTCGGGCATCCGGCTGGTCAGCCCGAAGACCGCCCGCAACCGCCGATGACGGGTGCGGCACGATCGGAGCCATGAGTCTCTCCGTCGGCGACGTCGCGCCCGAGTTCAGCCTTCCCGACCAGGACAAGCAGGTCGTCTCCCTCGCCGAGCTGCGGGGCACGCCGGTGCTGCTGGTCTTCTACCCGTTCGCCTTCTCCGGCATCTGCACCGGTGAGCTGTGCCAGCTCCGCGACGAGCTGAGCAACTACACCGACGCCGGCGTGAAGGTCCTGGCGATCAGCACCGACCCGGTGTTCAGCCTCAAGGCGTTCAAGGCGCAGGAGGGCTTCGACTTCCCGCTGTTGTCGGACTTCTGGCCGCACGGCGCGACCGCGCAGGCCTACGGCGTGTTCAACGACAAGGCCGGGATGGCCGTCCGCGGCACGTTCCTCGTCGACGCCGACGGGAAGGTCGCCTTCGCCGAGGTCAACCAGCCCGGCGACGCCCGCGAGCAGTCCGGCTGGAAGGACGCCGTCGCCCAGCTCGCGGCCTGACCCCCGAGACCGATCGCGGCGCTCATTACTGTGGGCGCCGCGGGCGCGTAGCTCAGCGGTAGAGCCCTCGCCTTACAAGCGAGTGGTCGCAGGTTCGAACCCTGCCGCGCCCACCCCGTCCACGGCTCTCGTGCTTCTCCTGGCGGTCCGCCGGGGTATGGCGAGCGGATGACCGTGCTGGAAGGCGGCGCCACGGGCCGCCGGGCCTCGGTGGCGCTCGGCCGGGGACGACGCCAGGTGCTGCTGTTCCTCACCTTCGTCCTCGCGGCGGCGCCGATCGTCTACGTGGGCTACCGCGAGTTCGCCGTCGACGATCCGGCGACCGGCGGGGACACGGGCGACTCCGCGGCGTACGCGCGGATGGCGCTCACCGGCGAGCTCGACGACGTCCCCAAGCCGTTCCGCTACCGGGTCGTCGTCCCCTTCCTCGCCCACCTGTGGATGCGCCTGGCCGACCGGCAGGACCTGTACGAGCTGTACGTGGCGTTCGCCGTCCTGAACCTGGTGGGGCTCGCGCTCGCGGCCTGGGCCGTCCACCACCTCCTCCTGCGCTGGGGCTTCACCGCCCGGGAGGGGTTCACCGGCGGGCTGCTGTTCCTGGCCTCCTGGCCGGTGCTCCGCTTCGGTGGCGCCGTCCTGGTCGACGCCTGGAGCCACGCGGCGCTGGCCGGAGCGGCCTACGCCGTCGTGGCCCGGCGGTACCGGCTGTTGCTCGTGGTGGCGACCCTCGGCATGTTCGTGCGGGAGACGACGGTCTTCGCCGCCCTGCTGGTCCTCGTCGTGCCGGCGCCGTGGTCGGTCCGGCTCCGCCAGCTCGCCTGCTTCGTCCCGGGCGTGGTGGGCTACGCGCTCTTCCGCTTCGTCCTCGCGCCGACGGAGGTCGGGTACTCGTACAACGTGGACCGGTTCACCCGCCAGGTGACCGACGTGCTCGGCTGGTCGGGCCTGCCCTACACGCTCCGGGAGCTGGCGCTCACGTTCGGCGCGGCGGGGCTGCTGTTCGTCGTGGGGGTCATCCACAACCGCCGCGTCCGCGCGCTGCCCGGCAGCCTGTTCTGGCTCGTCCCCGTGGCGCTGGTGATCCCGTTCCTCATCGCCAGCAACCTCGCCCGGATCTGGTTCCTCGCCTTTCCCGCGGTCATCCCGCTCGCGGTGCTGGGGTTGCGGGCCCTCCTCGCCGACGACGGAGAGCGTCGGGACGAGGGGGCCGACAGCCGCCCGGCGGTCTACGCCGGCGTTCCTCCCGGCACGGGCTGAGGCTGCTCAGGCGGCGGAGTCGACCGCGGCGACGGGGGAGCCGGGGGCGGGCTCCGCCGGCTTCGGGAACGCCGGGCGCAGGAACGTCGGCGCCCGGAACGGCGACCACTCGCCCTCGGGCTGCGCGAGGCGGTCGGCGATCGCCCAGAGCGCGGCCGGGTGGTGCCCCAGCCCCAGGTGGCTGGCGGTCACGGCGATGTTCTCGCAGCGCTCGCCGGGGACGTCCAGGCACGTCTGCCAGTGCACGATCCCGTCGAGGTGGGAGTAGATCGAGGTGGCGGGGACCGGCAGCGGCACGCCCTCGGGTTCCAGCGGCAGCGTGCGCTGCTCGACGTGCAGGTGGGAGTATCTGTCGAACACCTTGGCCGCACGGGTCTGGCTGTACCTGGTGAGCCGGAACGGGCTGCCCAGCGTGACGACTTGGCGCACGGAGTCGGGGGAGCGGCGGGCGAGATCGCGGGCGAAGATGCCGCCCAGGCTCCAGCCGATGATCGTCACCGGTCGGCGGTAGCGGCCGTGCAGGTAGTCCAGCTTGTCGCGCAGGCCGTTGACGCACAGCGCCGTCGGCCCGATGTTGCGGCCCAGGCCCCAGCCGTGGACGCGGTAGTCCAGCCGGCGCAGCGTCCTGCGCAGCGCCAGGGTGGAGACGTCGTCGGCGAGCAGGCCGGGCACCACGAGCACCGGATGCCCGTCACCCTTGGGCAGGCGTGGCGCCAGCGGCCGGGTGGCCAGGTAGAGGCCGAAATCCGCGACCGCTCGCCCGGGCTCGCTCAGGTAGAGCGGTAGCCCGGGGCCGTCGTCCTGCCGAAACGCCACGTCGACCTCCATCAACCCCGTTGTGTGTGATGGGCAGTACCAACATGCGTTGTGGCTCACACGCGTCGGCCCACCACACGCAGGCACATGTTGCCGAAATGTGTCCCACGTCATATCGGACGTTCGCGTCCGTACATGCCGGAGGCCGTTCCTGGGGGTACGGCGATGCGGCGCCGTGGGAGCGTGAGCGCCGTCGTCCAGCCAAGAGGAGCGCCATGACCGAGGAGCACGTGCCGGGGGAGAGCCGCACGGTGGACCTCGACGGGCCGGTGCACTACGTCGACTTCGATGGCCCGGCGGACGGCCCGCGGGTCGTGCTGGTCCACGGGCTGGGCGGCTCCCACCTCAACTGGGACACGTTCGCTCCGCTGCTGCTGCCGCACGCCCGGGTGCTCGCCATCGACCTGCCGGGATTCGGCCGCAGCGAGCCGGGTGGGCGGCGCGCCACCGTGCAGGCCAACGTCGCGGTGCTGGACCGCTTCCTGGCCGAGGTCTCCGGCGAGCCCGCGGTCCTGGTCGGCAACTCGATGGGCGGGATGATCTCGATCCTGCAGGCCGAGCGGAACCCGGAGGCGGTCAGCGGCCTGGTCCTGCTCGATCCCGCCGTCCCCGGGCCGCACCGCTCGCTGGACCCGCTGGTGGCCGCCATGTTCGCGCTCTACGCCCTGCCCGTGGTGGGCCCGCGCTTCCTGTGGCTGCGCCGCGTCCGGCAGACGCCGCTGCAGCGGGTCCGGGAGATGCTGCGGTTGGTCGGCGTGGACCCCGACACGCTGCCGTCGGCCGTCATCGACCGCTCCGTGGCGCTGCTCGAGGCCCGGGAGGACCACGCCGCGATGGACCGGGCGTACCTCGCGGCGGCGCGCTCGCTGCTCGTGCAGCTGGCCGACCCGCGCGCCTACCGCCGGGCGATGGAAGGGCTGGCCCAGCCCGTCCTGCTGGTGCACGGCGATCTCGACCGGCTCGTCTCCGTGGAGTCGGCCCGCGACGTCGCGCGCCGCCACCCGAACTGGACCTACGTCGAGCTGGACGGGGTCGGGCACGTGCCGCAGCTGCAGTGCCCGGAGCGGCTCGCCGACGAGGTGCTGCCGTGGCTCGCCGGGATCGGCAGCGTCCGGGCCGACGGCTGACGGCTCATCCGGACCTGTCGCGGAGGGTGTCCCGCAGCGCCTCCAGGCCCGAGTACCGCGGCCGCCAGCCGAGCTCCTCCCGGGCGCGGGTGGTGTCCATGACGGCGGGATGGCTGGCCGCTTCGATCCACTGCGCCACCGGTGGCAGGAACGGCAGCCGGGAGATGGCCCGGGCGGCGAGCTGCCCGGGTGCCGGTGGCAGCGGGATGGGCCATGCGCCGAACTCGCGGGCGACGTCGGCGGCGGTCAGGACGCCGTCGCCGGCGATGTTGTAGGCGCCGGGTGGGCCCGCTCCGACCACGCACAGCAGGAGCGCCCGGCCGACGTCCTCCTCGTGGACGAACTGCAGCGGGTGCTCGGGGACGGGCAAGGGGATGGGCACCGGGAGCCGGCGTGGCCGGCCGAGCAGTCGCCGGCCCAGCGGCGCCAGCGGTCCGGGCAGCACGTCCTTGGCGCCGATCGCGTTCGGCCCCAGCACGACAGGTGGGCGGAGCAGGTACAGCGCCAGGTCGGGAGCGGCCGCGGACTCCTGCTCCAGGAGGTGCTCGAGCTCGGCCTTCTCCTGGGCGTAGAACAACCGGTGGGCCGGCCGGGTGGGCCAGTCCTCGGGGATCGGTTCGGGGTTGTCGGAGTGGAAGCCGTACGCGGCCACCGACGACGCGTAGACGAACCGGCGGGCACCGGAGGCGGCCGCGGCGCGGAACACGTCGAGCGTGCCGTCGACGTTGATCGCGCGTGTCGTCTCGCGCGAGGCGTTGCCGGTGATGAGGAAGGCCAGGTGGACGACGACGTCGGCGCCGCGGAAGGCCTCCCGCAGGGCGTCGGGGTCGCGGACGTCGCCCTGGCGGTACTCCATCTTCGTCCAGCCGCGCGCGGCCGGGTCGAACGGCCGGCGGGCCATCCCGATGATCCGGGTGATCCGGTCGTCGTCCTGCAGCAGCGGCACCAGCCCGGCGCCGAACGTGCCGGTCGGACCGGTGACCGCGACGGTGAGGTCGCGGTCCCACGGGCGCCGTCGCCGCTGCTGAGCCGGGCTCACCTGCCCGCGGCCGACGCCGACCGCTTGCGCGGCTTCGCCTTCGCCTCGGGCTCCGGCTGCGACACCTCGGGCTCCGGCTGCGACACGTCGGGCGTGGCCTTCTCGGCGCGGGCGAACTCGAGCAGCTCCTCGATCCCGCCGCGGATCCCGCGGGACAGCACGTCCACGTCGGAGAAGGCGTCGAAGTCGGCGTTGATGCCGAAGGTCATCGTGTCGAGGTAGCTGAAGATCCCGATCGAGCAGCGGGTACCGCCGGCGATCGGCACGTAGGCGTAGGCCGAGGACATGCGGCGGCCGAGCACGTAGAGCGGGATCGGCGGACCGGGCACGTTGGTGGTGACCGCCTGGCACCAGACCTGCCCGGCGGTGAGCGCGGCGCGCACGCCCAGGGACAGCAGCGTGGGCGCGACGAAGTCGCCCATCGAGATGATCGACGGCACGTCGACCGCCTGCATCGCCTTCTTGTACTCGTCCATCTGGCCGCGGATGGACTCCAGCCGGGACAGCGGGTCCGGATCGCCGACGGGCAGGTCGACGAACACGCAGGAGACGGCGTTGTTCAGCGTGCCGCGCTGGTTCTCCGCCCGGACCGACACCGGGACCATCGTCCGCACGACCAGCTTGTCCGAGGTGAGCTCGCCGCGACCCTTCAGCAGGTCGCGGAAGCCGGCGGTGATCGCGGTGAGGACGACGTCGTTCACCGTGCCACCGAGCGCCGTGCGGACCTCCTTGAGCTCGGCGAACTTCCCCGACGTCCAAGCCCAGCGGCGGTGTGGGCCGATCGGCCCGTTGAGCGAGCGCGCGGTCGGCGTCAGCGCCTGCTTGGCGAGCGAGGGGACCGTCGAGGCGAGGGTCTTGCCGGAGCCCACCAGTTCCTTGGCCACCCGGCGCGGACCGCCGAGGGCCGGCAGCGAGGAGAGCTGCCGCAGCGGGTTGGCCACGGCGTCGGCGATCGCGCCGGCCACCATGCCGGCGCCGGACGGGGACCGCTGCGGCGTCCAGTCCCGCGGCTCGTCGTGCGTCGCGTCGGGGGAGAGGTCGAACATCAGCTGCATGAGGTCGGTGCCGGCGACGCCGTCGACCATGCAGTGGTGGACCTTGGAGATGATCGCCCAGCGGTCGTCCTCCAGACCCTCGACCAGGAAGATCTCCCACAGCGGCTTGGACATGTCCAGGCGGTGGCCGAGGATACGGCCGGCGAGGTTGCGCAGCTGCTCGTCGCTGCCCGGACGGGGCACCGCGGTGTGCCGCACGTGGTAGAGGATCTGGAAGTGCGGGTCGTCGACCCACATGGGGCGGCCGAGCTGCAGTGGCACCTCGCGCACCCGCTGGCGGTAGCGGGGGACCAGCGGGAGCTTGCTGAGCAGGAGCCGGACGACGTCGCCGTAGCTGGGGGCGGGCCCGTCGAAGACGGCCACCGAGCCCACGTGCATGGGGGTGTTCTCGCTCTCCGCGAAGTAGAAGCCGCTGTCGAGCGCGCTCATCCGGTCCACGATCTGCTCCTCGCCGCTCCCGCCCGGCTGCTCGGACGGAATGCCGTTGGTGGGCGCCGAAACTAGGGGTGCCGCTCACCCCCCGCAAGCCGGGTGCGTGAGGCAGGCCACAGCTGCTCCTGCCCGCTCCGCCCGGCGGTCAACCAGCGAGTTCCCGGCCGGTCTCCACTCGGTCGAGCAGCGCCAGGAACGCCGTGTCCACGACCCGGGTGCGGGTGAGGTTCACGCTGTGCCCGGCACCCGGGACGAGGACCAGCTCCGCGCGGTCACCGATCTCCGCGGCCAGCCGCCGGCCGTGCTCGACGGGGGTCAGCCGGTCGTGGGTGGCGGCGACGACGGTGGTCGGCACCCGCCCGATCACCGGCAGCGACCCGTACTCCTCGTGGTCGAGGAAGGTCGCGTAGAACGCGGCGGAGACCGGGAAGGGCGTCTCCTCGAGGAGCTGCTGCACCAGCCGGACGGCGGCGGGATCGGCGTCCGCTCGATCTCCGAACAGCAGCCGGCGGGTGAACCACCGCCCGAACCTGCTGCCGCGGCGGCGGAAGCGCTCCAGCAGCGGCGCCAGGAGCTGCAGCACCCGCAGGTACAGCGGGAGCAGCCGCAGCCACCTGATGATCTTCACGATCCGGCCGAGGAGGCCGGTCTCCACCAGCCCACCCGCCGAGGTGGCCATGAGGAAGACGCCGACGACGCGGTCGCCGAACAGCTCGGGCCGCTGCCGCGCCAGGGCCATCACGCTCATCCCGCCCATCGAGTGCCCGGCCAGCACCACGGGCCCGGACGGGACCACGGCGTCGAGCACCTGGCCGAGGTCCCGGCCGGTGCGGTCGATGGTGGCGTCGGGCAGCGGGGTGGCGGCCGACCGGCCGTGGCCGCGCTGGTCCCAGAGCACCAGCCGCGCGCGCCCGCGCAGCGCCAGCCGCTGCAGCTCCCACTCGGCCAGGCGGGCGGTGAAGCCGTGGGAGAGGACGACGGTGAGCGGCGTGCCCACCGCCTCGTCCACCTCGACGTGCAGGTCGACGCCGTCGTCGGTGCGCACCGTGCGGGAGCCCGGCGGCGGCGGGCCGGTCAGCGGCGGGAGCGTGAGCACCGGGTCGGATCGCATCCCGCCCATCCCAGGCCGCCGGCCCGTCGCCGGCAACCCGAGCACCCGGCCGCTCACCTACAGTCCGGTCCGTGACGGTGCGGCTGGCTCAGGTGATCGACGCGCTGCAGGCGCGCTACGACCCGGCGCTCGCCGAGCCGTGGGACGCCGTCGGCCTGGTGTGCGGCGACCCCGACGAGCCCGTGGGCAGGGTGCTGTTCGCCGTCGACCCGACCGCCGCGGTGGTGGACGAGGTGGTCGCGACCGGTGCGGACCTGCTCGTGACGCACCACCCGCTGTTCCTCACCCCCGTCCACGGCGTGCCCGCGGACGACCCGAAGGGCCGGCTCGTGCACCGGCTGGTGCGCGCCGGAGCGGGCCTGTTCGTGGCGCACACCAACGCCGACCGGGCACCGGACACCGGCGTGAACGCCGCGCTGGCCGACGTCCTCGGCCTCACCGCGGCGGTGCCGCTGGACCCGTCGCCCGGACGGCCCGGCGCGGGCCTCGGCCGGGTCGGGGAGCTGCCGGAGGAGCTGAGCCTGGCGGAGTTCGCCGAGCTCGTGGCCCGGGTGCTGCCCGCGACCGCGAGCGGAGCCCGGATCGCCGGCGACCCGGGGCGGCGCGTGCGGCGGGTGGCCGTGTGCGGGGGGAGTGGCGGCTCGCTCCTGCCCGCCGCCGCGGCGGCCGGCGCCGACGTCCTGCTCACCAGCGACCTCAAGCACCACCCCGCCTCGGACGCGCTGGAGGTGGACGGCCCGGCGCTGTGCGACGTCGCGCACTTCGCCAGCGAGTGGCCGTGGCTGCCGGTCGCGGCCGCCGCGCTGCGGGAGGACCTGGGCGGTGCGGTGGAGGTGACCGTGTCCGAGCGGCGCACGGACCCCTGGAGCCTCTCGGTAGCTCAAGGGCGCGGCGAACCGGATGAGTAGGTTGTCTGCGTGAAGGTCGACCACTTCGAGCAGCAGAAGCTGCTGGATCTCGCGGCGGAGGACGTCGCGCTGACCCAGCTGGCGCACCGCAGGCGGACGCTGCCGGAGGTCGCGGCGGTGGAGGCCGCCGAGGAGGCCGAGCGCGCGACCGCGGCCGACGTCGTCCGCGCCGAGACCGAGGTCCGCGACCTGACCCGCGAGGTCAAGCGGCTGGAGTCCGACGTCGACACCGTGCGCCAGCGCGCCGCCCGCGACCAGGAGCGCCTGGACTCCGGTGCGGCCACGCCCAAGGAGATGACCAGCCTCCAGCACGAGATGGAGTCGCTGACCCGCCGGCAGGGCGACCTGGAGGACCAGCAGCTCGAGCTCATGGAGCGGTTGGAGGCGGCCGAGTCCGCCCTCGCCGCGGCGCAGCAGGGACAGGTCCGCGCGCGGGAGGAGCTCGAGCGCGCCCAGCAGCAGCGGGACGACGCCCTGGCCGACATCGCCGACGGCACCACGCGGCACGAGTCGGCGCGCGCCGAGGTGGCCGGCGGGCTGTCCGCGCCGCTGCTGAGCCTCTACGACCGCATCCGTGCCCAGACCGGCACCACCGGCGCGGCGATGCTCAAGGCCCGCCAGTGCCAGGGCTGCCGGATCGAGCTGTACGGCAACGAGCTGGCCGCGGTCCGCAACGCCGACCCGCACGAGGTGGTCCGCTGCGAGAACTGCGGCCGGATCCTGGTGCGGACCGCCGAGTCGGGGCTGTGAGCCCGCGCCGGTTCATCGTCGAGGCCGACGGCGGGTCGCGGGGCAACCCCGGCCCGGCCGGCTACGGCGCGCTGGTGCGCGACGCGGAGACCGGCCGGGTGCTGGCCGAGCGGGCCGCGTCGGTCGGCCGGGCGACGAACAACGTCGCCGAGTACGGCGGGCTGGTGGCCGGGCTGCAGGCCGCGCTCGACCTCGACCCCTCCGCCGAGGTGGAGGTCCGCATGGACTCCAAGCTCGTCGTCGAGCAGATGTCGGGTCGCTGGAAGATCAAGCACCCGGACATGCAGCAGCTCGCCCTGCAGGCCCGCGCGATCGCCCGGCAGCTCGCCGACGTCCGCTACACGTGGGTGCCGCGCGCGCAGAACCGCGCGGCCGACGCGCTGGCGAACAGCGCCATGGACGGCACGCCGGTGCACCGCGACACCGCCGCCGAACCGTCGGTGCGCTCGACCGACGTGCAGCCCGAGGAGCCGGCGCCCGTCGTCACCACCGTGACGCACCTGCTCCGGCACGGGCAGACCGAGCACACCCCGGAGCGTCGTTACAGCGGCCGTAACGACCTTCCGCTGTCCCGGACGGGGCGCGCCGAGGCCGAGGCGGCCGCCCACCGCCTGGCCGCGCTGGGCATCGACGTCGTCGTCGCCTCCCCGCTGCGCCGCACCCGGGAGACTGCCGAGATCGTCGCGGAGGTCCTCGGGCTGGCGGTCGAGTACGACGACGACCTGGTCGAACTGGACTTCGGCGACCTCGAGGGGCTCACCAGCGAGGAGGCCAGGGCCCGGCACCCGCTGGCCCAGCGGCGGTTCATGCTCGACCTCACCGTGGCCGCGCCCGGGGGCGAGTCGATCGCCGACGTGAGCGGCCGGGTCGCGCGTGCGCGACGGCGGATCCTCGAGCGGTACGCCGGCCGCAGCGTGCTGGTGATCAGCCACGTGACCCCGATCAAGCTCATGCTCGTCGCCGGGCTGGGCGTGGGGGACGAGGTCGTCCACCGGGTGTTCCTGGAGGCGGCGTCGCTGTCCACGGTCGCGTGGTCCTCGGACGGGCGGACGTCGGTGCGGCTGGTGAACGACACCGCGCACCTGCGCTGATCCGCCGCGGTCAGATCCGCAGGAACAGGTAGACCGAGACGGCGACGCCGAAGCAGACGATGAAGATGCGCAGCGGCGTCGTCGGCACCCGCATCGCGACGCGTGCGCCGAGGAAACCGCCCAGCAGGCTGGCCGGTGCCGCCACCGCCACCACTCCCCAGTGCACGGCGCCGAACAGGCCGAACACGACCACGGTGACGGTGGCGGTGATCGCCGAGAGCGCCGACTTGAGCGCGTTGGCGAGCTTGAGCCGGTGCAGCGCCAGGCCCAGCACGCCGACCAGGATCACGCCGAGCGCCCCGCCGAAGTAGCCGCCGTAGACGGTAGCCAGGAACAGCGCCACGTACAGCCACGCGGGGTCGGCCGTCTCGCCGTCGTCCTCCCCCCGGCGCAGCCGCGTGGTGAGCAGCGGCTGGACCGCGAGCAGCAGGCTGGCCAGCAGTACCAGCACCGGGACGACGACGTCGAAGGCCTCGCTGGGCGTGGTCAGCAGCAGCACGCTGCCCGTCGTCCCACCGAGAACGGCGACCAGCCCCAGCCGCAGGATGCGGTTCCGCTGGCCGCGGTACTCCGGCCGGAAGCCGGCGACGCCACCGAGGTAGCCCGGCCACTGGGACACCGAGTTGGTCACGTTCGCCTCGACGGTGCCGAGGCCGAGCGCGACGAGGGTGGGGAAGAGGATGAGCGAGCCGCCGCCGGCGATCGAGTTGATGCCGCCCGCCAGGAACGCCACCCCGGCCGCGATCAGCAGGTCGAGGGCGGACACGACCGCCGACCCTACGGCCCTCCTCCGGTCACCTCGCGAGGAACCTCCGGTGCAGCTCGCGCACCTCGTCGTCGAGGCCGGGCACGGGTCCCTCGACGACGACGCCGGGGACCACCTCCTGGATCGGCAGCGGCCGGACCGGCGCGGGCGGAGCGCCCAGCTCGGCGTACCAGCGGCTGGTCTGGGCAGCGGAGCTCGCGTAGACGATGCGGCCCAGCCCCACCCAGCCGTGCGCGGCCGCGCACATCGGGCAGTGCTCGCCGGAGGTGTAGACGGTGGCGGCGGCGCGCTCGTCCGGGGTGAGGTGCTCGGCCGCCCACCGGGCGATCGCGAACTCGGGGTGCCGGGTCGCGTCGCCACCGGCCACGTGGTTGTGGTCCTCGAAGCGGACCCGGCCGGAGGCGTCGACGAGCACGGAGCCGAACGGCTCGTCGCCGGCGTCGAGGGCGGCGCGGGCGAGTGCCACGCAGCGGCGCAGGTGGGCGCGATCGGTGTCGTCGACCATGACCCCATCCTGCGCCAGACTCGCGGCATGCCATCCAAGCCGATGCCCGACGACTGGCAGCGCGCCCTCGTCGTCGCCGCCCATCCCGACGACATCGAGTACGGCCTCGCCGCGGCGGTCGCGGTCTGGACGGCGGCCGGCAAGGAGGTGCACTACCTGCTCGCGACCCGCGGCGAGGCGGGGATGGCCGGGGTGCCGCCCGAGGAGGCCGGGCCCCTGCGCGAGGACGAGGAGCGGCGTTCCGCCGCGGTCGTCGGCGTCACCGAGGTGGAATTCCTCGACCACCGGGACGGCGTCCTCGTGGCCGGGCCCGAGCTGCGGCGCGACCTCGCCGGGGCCATCCGGCGGCACCGGCCGGAGCTCGTCGTCACCGGCTACTTCGGCCCGACCTGGACGCCGCCCGGGGTCTCACCGGCGTACCTCAACTCCGCCGACCACCAGGCGCTCGGGCAGAGCGTGCTCGACGCGGTGGCCGACGCCGGCAACGAGTGGATCTTCCCGGATCTCGCCGAGGAGCCGTGGCGCGGTGTCCAGTACATCGCCGTCGGCGAGCTGCTCGACCCGCCGCACGAGGTCGACGTGAGCGGGACCGTCGAGCTGGCGGTGCAGTCGCTGTCGGAGCACCGCCGGTACCTGGAGCTGCTGTCGGACGACCCTGTCGACATGCAGGCACGTCAGGTCGTCGACATGTCGACCCTCAAGGAGGACGGCGGGCGGCGCGTCGGCTTCCGCCTCTACTGGGGCTGACCCGCGCGCTGCAGCCGAGTTGATCATCGTCGGCGTGCGCGCCGTCGCGGCGTGCCGGCGTGTGTCGCGCGCACGGAGACGATGATCGACTGGCGAGGTTCTAGACTGGCCGGCACGACGGACGAGTCGGCTGGGCGGTCGCGTCGGCGGGGGAGACCCCGTCGCCGAGGAACGTCCGGGCTCCACAGGGCAGGGTGGTCGTCAACAGCGACCCGGGGTGACCCGCGGGACAGTGCCACAGAGAACAGACCGCCAGCGGTTCGCCGCTGGTAAGGGTGAAACGGTGGTGTAAGAGACCACCGCACACCGGGTGACCGGTGTGGCTCGGTAAACCCCACCCGGAGCAAGGTCAAGAGGGAACGGCGGCTCCAGTTCGCTGGATCGGTCGTCCTGCGCAGGCGTTCGAGGGCGGCCCGCCCGAGCCTGCGGGTAGACCGCTCGAGCCTGCCGGCAACGGCAGGCCTAGATGGATGACCGCCCATCGGGAGGCCGTGAGGCACCCGTGGACAGAACCCGGCGTACAGGCCGACTCGTCCGTCGTCCCGCGCCTCGACGGGTTCCCCCTCGCGCCGCACCGGCCTAGCGTCGGTCCTCCCACGGGGGCCGACGACGGCGGGAGGCTCGCCATGTTCGCTCAGCTCATCCAGGGCAGGACGTCGGACGCCGAAGCGGTGCGCGCGGCGCTGGACACGTGGATGGAGGAGCTGCAGCCCGGCTCGATCGGGTGGCTGGGCAGCACGATCGGGGTGGCCGACGACGGCCGGGTGGTCGTCCTGGCGCGGTTCGAATCGGCGGACGCCGCGGCCCGCAACTCCGAGCGCCCGGAGCAGTCCCGGTGGTGGGAGCGGACCCAACGTCTCTTCGACGGCGAGGTGACCTTCGCCGACAGCGAGGACGTCGAGGTCGACCTGGCCGGCGACCCGGACCGTGCCGGCTTCGTGCAGGTGATGCACGGCCGGGTGACCGACCGGGAACGGGCCCGGGAACTCATGGCGCGGATGTCCGCCGAGGACATGCGCAGCTTCCGGCCCGACATCCTCGGCGGCGTGATGATCAACCAGGGGCCGGACCGGTGGACCCAGATCCCCTACTTCACCTCCGAGGCGGAGGCGCGCGAGGGCGAGCGCAAGGACATGCCGCCGGAGCTGCAGCAGGTCATGGCGGAGCTCATGGCCCTCACCCCGGAGCCGATCGAGTTCGTCGACCTCCGGCAGCCGATGCTGCGCTCCCGACCCGGTGCCGATTCCGAGGTGCCCGGGCCGCGTCCGGCGGCGGAGGCATCCGAGACGGCCGAGCAGTCGACCTGAGCGTCATCAGACCCGAACGCCAGGAGAGCGCCATGGGGCAACGAGGTCGAGCAGGACAGCTCAGCAGGAAGGACCGCCCGGTCGTCCTGGCCCGTCCACTGGAGGTCCGGGCCGTGGCCGTCCGCGCGCTGGCTCTCGGCGCCGCGTCGGCCGGCGCGTTCGCGGTCGGCGCGCTGGCCGTCGGAGCAGCGGCGGTCGGCGCGCTGGCCGTGGGCCGGCTCGCGATCGGCAGCGCCCGGATCCGCCGTCTCCGGGTGGACCGGCTGGAGGTCGGGGAGCTCGTCGTCACGCGGACGACGGGAGCATCTCCGGCCTAGGTGTCGCGGACGAGCGCCCGCAGCTGCCCGGCCATCTCCGGGGTGACGCGCAGGCCGTGGACCTCCTCCGCGTGCGGCCGGGCCTGGGCCATCACCTCGTCCATCGTGTCCCCGCGCACGACGGCCTCGCAGTCGAATCCGGCGTCGCGGCACCTGAGTTCCTTCACTGTCGCCTCCCACGGTCGGCACGACGGCACCACCATGGCCCTACCGGTTCCGCGCTGCCAGCCCTTCGCGCGCCGGACTCGACGGCCGGGGGTCTGGCTCGGCGCGCGGTGACCGTGGCAGGTTGACCCCGGAGGTGGGGTCATGAGTCCTCGCGGGCGCCAGGCGACCGTGCACCACCCGCTGTTCGCCCGGTGCTACGCCCGGCTGGCGACGGCGATGGAGGCACAGGGCGCCGCCGACCTGCGCGACGAGCTGCTCCAGGACACCACCGGCCGGGTGCTCGAGGTCGGAGCCGGCAGCGGAGCGAACTTCGCCCACTACCCGCGGGGTGTCGACCAGGTCGTGGCGGTCGAGCCGGAGGCATACCTGCGCGAGCTCGCCGAGCAGGCGGCGGCCCGGGCGCCCGTGCCGGTCACTGTCGTGGACGGCCTCGCCGAGCAGTTGCCCGTCGCCGACGGGAGCGTGGACACCGCGGTCCTGAGCCTCGTGCTGTGCAGCGTGCCGGACCAGGCCGCCGCCCTGGCCGAGGTCCACCGCGTGCTGCGCCCCGGCGGCCGGCTGCACTTCTGGGAGCACGTCCGCTCCGAGCGGCCCCGGCATGCCCGCATCCAGGGCGTGCTCGACGCGACGGTCTGGCCGCGGCTCGGTGGCGGCTGCCACGCCGCCCGCGACACGGCCTCCGCGATCGAGGCGGCCGGCTTCGGCGTCGAGCGGATGCGACGCTTCCCGTTCCCCGAGCGGGGGCTCACGCCCACTCGGCCGCAGATCCTGGGCGTCGCGATCCGCCCCTGACCCGCCGCGGTCTCCTCCGCAGGGGGAAGACGGAGGCGCGCTCGGCTCCTGTGCCGGCGGCGCGTTGCCGAGACAGGATGTGTGGAGTCGGTGATCGCCCTGCTCGTCGTCGCGGTCTGCGGCGCCCTGGTGGGCGGAGCCGTGGACCGGGTGGCCCACCGCGGCCCGTGGAGGTCCGGCAGCGAACCCTCCGCCACGTCCGCGGCGTGGACGGCGCTGGCGGGAGCGGCACTGTTCGCCGCCGTCGTGCTGCGCTTCGGCTTCTCCGCGCAGCTGCCGGCCTGGCTGTGGTTCGCCGCGCTCGGCCTGCTCCTGGCGGTCGTCGACCTGCGGACCACGCTGCTGCCCAACCGCCTGCTGCTCCCCGGAACCGGCGTGGCGCTGGTGCTGCTGGTCGGAGCCGCCGCGGTGGACGACGCGTGGCCCGACCTGCGCCGCGCGGTCCTCGCCGCCGCCGCCTCCTTCGCCGTCCTGCTGGTGATGGCGCTGATGGCGCCGTCCGGCCTCGGCATGGGCGACGTCAAGCTCGCCGCCCTGCTCGGGTTGATGCTGGGCTGGCTGTCCGGGCCGCTGGTGATCACCGGTTTCCTGCTCGGCTTCGTGGCCCAGGCACTCGTCGGGCTGGGCCTCCTGGCGACCCGCCGGGCCGGGCGCCGTACCGAGCTGCCCTTCGGTCCCGCCCTGCTGCTCGGCGCGCTCGCGGCCGCGCTGCTCAGCGGCGAGTGGATCGGCCTGGACCAGCTCGTCTGAACCCTCGGACGTGACTCTCCGTCACCGGGTCGAGCGATCGGTGGACACCCGATCCGGTGGGCCGAGGCCGCCCGCGACCGGGTGCAGCCCCCCGGACGGAGGTCCCCCCTCGGGGTGACGGCGACCCCCGCACCTCTATCGCCCCGTGTGGCAGCGCCCGATCTTGGTGGAGCCGCGACCCCGGTCACCACGGCCCGATCAGTCGACGGCGGACCTCCTAGGAGATCACCGTGATCAACCCGCTCATCGCTCTGCAGCTGCTCGGCTACATGGCCCAGGACCGCCTGCAGGCCGTCAAGAACGACGAGAAGGGCGCGACCGCTGTCGAGTACGCCCTGATCGTCGCCGCCGTCGCCGCCGTCATCGCCGGCGCGATGGTGATCTTCGGCAACAAGATCACCGGGCTCTTCAACGGCATCTCGCTGGGTGGTGGCGGCGGCACCGGCGGTGCTGGCGGCGGCAGCTGACCCACAGCACCCCGGGTCGTGGTCGGCGGCGCGGTCGCTTCGTGGCGACCGCGCCGCCCCACGCCCCCGCGTCACCCCATGCCCCCGGGTGACGCCGCAGACCCCACCACCGACACACAGGAAGGAGCCCGCGAGGTGTCCAGCCCGATCCGCACATCCGCTTCCGGTCGACGCCGGATCGCTGCCCGCCTGCTCGGCGAGCGCGGCGCGGCCGCCGTCGAGTTCGCGCTCATCGCGCCGGTGCTCCTCCTCCTGCTGCTCGGCATCGTCGAGTTCAGCAAGGCCTTCCACGACCAGGCGTCGCTGTCCGCGGCGGCCCGCGAGGGTGCCCGCGCGATGGCGCTCGGCAACACCCCGGCCGAGGCTCGCGCCGCCGTCCGGTCCGCCGCCAACGGGCTGTCCCTGACCGACGCGCAGATCACCCTGTCGCCGGCGAACTGCACCGCACTGGTGAACGGCAAGCCCGCGACCATCACCGTGACGGTGCGGCACCACCAGACCTTCGTCGCCGGGCTCCTCGGCGGAGCCGGACTCGACCTCACCGGCAAGGCGGCCATGCGATGCGGCGGCTGACCTTCCGCAGCTGGCGCGAGCGTGCTCGCGACGAGCGCGGCGCGGTGGGCGTGATGGTCGCCCTCATGATGGTGCCGCTCCTGGGCTGCGCCGCCATCGCCATCGACGTCTCGGCGCTGCGCTCCGAGCAGCAGCAGCTGCGCAACGGGGCCGACGCCGCCGCCCTGGCCATCGCCACCGACTGCGCCTGGAACGACTGCGGCGACACGGCCGCGACGGCCGGCTCGCTGGTGACCCGGAACTCCGGGCAGGTCGGCGCCACGCTGGCCACCCCGTCGGTCGCCGTCGACCTCCCCGGCAAGGCGGTCTCGGTGACCGCCCGTGCCGCACAGCGGCACTGGTTCGCGCCGGTCCTCGGCCACGACTCCTCCACGGTCTCCGCGACCTCCACGGCAGCGTGGGGCGGCATCAGCCGCGCAACGGCGGACATGCCGGTCGCGATCTCGCGGTGCCACTACGAGAAGCTGGCTCGCGGCGCGGCGATCACGCTCTACCCGGGCGAGGCCGGCGTATGTGGCACCGGCTCGTCCGCCGTGCCGGCCCTCATCTGGCTGAACACCGGTACGACCGCGTGCAAGGTCAGCAACGTCGCGGTCGGCGCGACGCTGTCCCGGTACGTGCCCACCAGCCGTACCGACATGCCCACCGCCTGTCGCCCCAGCGGGATGAGCTTCCCGCTGAGCAACATGGTCGGCAAGCAGGTGCACATCCCGGTGTTCGACCAGGCCACGGCCACGTCAGCTCCGACGGTGTACGGCTTCGTCGCCTTCGACGTCGACGACGTCAAGGTCAACGAGCGCTCCTTCAAGGTCACCAACTGGTGGCAGTTGATCCTCTGGATCATCGCCTGGTGGTTCGACCGCCTGCCCGAGGACCACGGCTTCAAGGCGATCGGCTCGATCGGTACGTCCGTCGTCCTCTCCGACGCCCCCGTCCAGAACCCGGCTCCCGACCTGGGTGCCCGGGCCGTCTTCCTCACGGAACGGTGATTGCCATGCAACGTCGAATCCTCGCCGCGGTCGCGGCCTTCGTGCTGGCTGCGGTCGGTGCGGTGCTGCTGATCGACTACGTCGGCGGCGCCGACGACCGCGCCCGGGCCGACGAGGAGACCATCGAGATCCTCGTCGCGCAGGCGGACATCCCGATCGGGACGCCGGCCAACCAGCTGGCGGCCAAGGTGAAGCTCGAGCCGGTTCCGGAGCGCCTGCTGCGCGGCCGCGAGGACGCGATCAGCGACCTCGCCGAGCTCGGCGAGCGCCGGACCGCGACCGCCATGCTGCAGGGCGACTATCTCAGCGAGGCCCGGTTCAGCGAGGCCACCGCCAAGACCCGCGACGACGGCCGGGAGCAGCTCAGCCTGACCCTGGACGCGCAGCGGGCCGTGGGCGGCAACCTGAGCGACGGCGATCGCGTCGCCGTGTACCGGACCAGCACCACGCCGGACGGCGCGAGGACGACCGAGCGCCTCTACGACGACATCCCGGTCACCCGGGTCACCGAGCTCGACAGCTCCGCGGTCGCGGGCGGTGCCGTCACCGTCACCCTGGCCCTGGACGAGGTCGAGGCGGCCACCGTCATCGCCGGCATGCACGACGGCTCCATCTGGCTGTCGCTGGTCGACGCCGCCACCTCGAGCAAGGAGGACTGACCGATGAGCCAGGTCCTGATCATCGGCGCGGACACCGCGCTGGAGCAGCAGTTCGCCCGGGCGACCGACGGCGACCTGGTGCACCTCACCGTCGAGCACCTCGAGGTCCACGGCGGGCTGCTGGCCCGGATCGAGGAGGCCGGCTTCCCCAACGTCGTCGTCCTCGGCCAGGACGTCGCCCTCGAGCGGGCGCTCCAGCTGACGCAGGCCGTCGACCTCGCCCGGCCGTCGACCAGCGTCGTCATCGTCGCCGAGGCCGACGCCGACCTCTGGGTCACCGCGATGCGCGCCGGCGTGCGGGACGTCCTCACCCCGGACGCGTCGCTGGCCGAGATCACCGGCGTCCTGGAGCGTGCCGAGGAGCGCGCCCAGACCCGGCTGCAGGCCACCATCCAGGAGACCTCGCGCCAGCCCGACCACCGGCTGATCGTGGTCGCGTCGCCGAAGGGCGGGGTCGGCAAGACCACCGTCTCGACGAACCTGGCCGTGGGGCTGGCGCAGTCCGGGGTCGGGTCGACCGTGCTGGTCGACCTGGACATGCAGTTCGGCGACGTGGCGAGCGCGCTCGCCCTCGTGCCGGACTACACCCTCCCGGACACCGTGCACGGCGCGGCCAGCACCGACCCGCTGGTGCTCAAGACGTTCCTCAGCCGGCACCCCACGGGGCTCTACGTCGTGGCGGGCAGCGACTCGCCGGCCTCCGGCGACGCCGTCTCCGCCGAGCAGGTCGCCCGGCTGCTGGACACGCTGGCCCACGAGTTCCGGCACGTCATCGTGGACACCGCCCCCGGCCTGTCCGACCACACCCTGGTCGCCCTGGAGCGGGCCACCGACCTGGTGCTCATGAGCAGCGGGGACGTGCCCGGCGTGCGCGGGTTGCGCAAGGAGCTCGACGTCCTCCGGGAGCTGGCGCTGGTGCCCGAGGAACTGCACCTGGTCCTCAACATGACCGACCCCTCCAACGGCCTGTCGCTCGCCGACGTCGAGAAGGCCGTCGGCGAGCCCCTGGACATCGTGCTGCCGCGCAACTCGTCGGTCTCGCTGTCCACCAACACCGGCGTCCCGCTGCTGCAGGACAGCAACCGCGACGCCGTCAGCCGGGGGCTGCGCGAGCTGCTGGCGCGCTTCCTGCCCGACACCGAGGAGCGCTCGACCGGCCTGTTCGGCCGGCTGCCGTTCCGGGTGGGTGCCCGGTGAGCCTCAACGAGCGCCTGGCCGAGGCGCGAGGGGAGCAGGCGCTGGGCCCCGATCCGGTCCGGCTCGCCCGCGAGGCGGCGGCCGAGGAGGCCAAGAGCCTGGCGGCCCGCGCGGGCTCGGTCCCGAAGCAGCGGGGCGACGGAGGCTCCGCCGCGACCGAGGTCAACGCGCGGGGGGAGGGGCTCAACCGACTCCGGGAGCGGGCCACGCTGGCCCTCTTCGACCGGCTGGGCACCAAGCTCAACGACCCGAACCTGCCCGAGGAGCAGCTGCACGCGCTGGTGCGCGCGGAGCTGCAGCGGGTGCTGGCCAACGAGCAGACCCCGCTGACCGCCGAGGACCGCCAGCGGCTGAGCGCCGAGGTCGTCGACGAGGTGCTGGGCCACGGCCCGCTGCAGCCGCTGCTCGACGACCCGACGGTCAGCGAGATCATGGTCAACGGGCCCGACATGGTCTACGTCGAGCGCGCGGGCAAGCTCTCCCGGTCGACGGTCTCCTTCGCCAACGAGGAGCACCTGCGCCGGGTCATCGAGCGCATCGTCTCCCGCGTGGGACGCCGCATCGACGAGTCCTCGCCGCTGGTGGACGCCCGCCTCGCCGACGGCTCCCGCGTCAACGCGATCATCCCGCCGCTGGCGTTCGGCGGTTCGTCGCTGACGATCCGGAAGTTCAGCCGCAAGCCGTTCCAGGTCAGCGACCTCGTCGCCTTCGGCACCATGTCGCCGGAGATGGCCGAGCTGCTGCGCGCCTGCGTGGAGGCCCGGCTCAACATCGTCGTCTCCGGCGGTACCGGTACCGGCAAGACCACGCTGCTCAACGTGCTGTCCTCGTTCATCCCCGCCAACGAGCGGATCATCACGATCGAGGACGCCGTCGAGCTGCAGCTGCAGCAGGACCACGTCGTCCGGCTGGAGTCCCGGCCGGCGAACATCGAGGGCAAGGGTGCCGTGGGCATCCGCGAGCTGGTCCGCAACTCGCTGCGCATGCGCCCGGACCGCATCGTCGTCGGTGAGGTCCGCGGCGGGGAGAGCCTGGACATGCTCCAGGCGATGAACACCGGCCACGACGGCTCGCTGTCGACGGTGCACGCCAACTCCCCGCGCGACGCGGTGTCCCGGCTCGAGACCCTCGTGCTGATGGCCGGCATGGACCTGCCGCTGCGCGCGGTCCGCGAGCAGGTGGCCTCCGCCGTCGACGTGATCGTGCAGATCAGCCGGCTGCGCGACGGCACTCGCCGGGTCACCCACGTGACCGAGGTCCAGGGACTGGAGGGCGACACCGTCACGCTGCAGGACGCCTTCCTGTTCGACTACTCGGCGGGCACCGACCTCAACGGCCGGTTCCTGGGCAAGGCCGTCCCCACCGGGGTGCGGCCGCGCTTCGCCGAGCGGTTCGCCGACCTCGGCATCTCGCTGTCTCCCCGCGTGTTCGGGGCGGCGACGGAGCGGCCGCGGATGCGGGGGGCCGGCTGATGGACGGCCTCGTGCTCGTCGGCCTGCTGTGCGTCGGGGCCGCGCTGCTCATCGCGGTCGCGCTGCTCATGGGCGCCGGCCGGGCGCGGGTGTCGCTGCACCGCCTCGACCCGAGCGCCGCTCCGGCGGCGTCGCGGCTGGCCGGAGCCCTGCAGGACGCCACCGCGGTGGCCGACCGGCTGCTCCGGCGGGTCGGTCGCCAGCACCTCCTGGAGCAGGCGCTCGAGCGGGCCGGCATCACGCGCCGGCCGGCGGAGGTCGTCGTCCTCACGGCGGCCGGCGCCGTCGTCGCCGCGCTGGTCGGCGGCGTCCTGGGCGGCCCGCTGCTCGCGGTGCTGTTCGCGCTCCTGGCGCCGCTGGTCGCGAAGGTCGTCGTCGACAGGTACCGCAGCCGGCGGCAGGCGGCGTTCGTCGACCAGCTCGACGACACGCTGCACCTGCTGGCCAGCAGCCTCCGCGCCGGGCACAGCGTGCTCCGCGCCGTCGACGCCGTCTCCCACGACGCCCAGGCGCCGACGTCCGAGGAGTTCACCCGGGTCATCAACGAGACCCGCGTCGGGCGCGACATCAACGACGCGCTCGAGGAGGTCGCCGAGCGGACCGGGAGCCAGGACTTCGCCTGGGTCGTCCAGGCGATCGCCATCCACCGCGAGGTCGGCGGCAACCTGGCCGAGGTACTGGACCGGGTGAGCACCACCATCCGCGAGCGCAACCAGATCCGGCGGCACGCGGAGTCGCTCTCGGCGGAGGGCCGGCTGTCCGGCGTGGTCCTCATGGCCCTGCCGATCCTGGTGTTCGTCGTGCTGAGCATCGTCTCGCCCAACTACACGGCGTCCCTCACCGGCACCGGCTCGGGCCGGATGCTGCTCGTCCTGGCCGCGGGCCTGCTGACAGTCGGCGGCCTCTGGCTGCGCTCCACCGTGAAGGTGAGGTTCTGATGCCCGCGACAGTGGTCCTCGGCGTCCTCCTGGTCGTCGTCCCCGCCGCCTTCCTGGTCAACCAGGCGCTCGCCACGTCCGGCCGCACCCTGGCCATCGCGCGGCGCAACCTCACCCGGGGCCTCGGCGCCCGGGTGCTGGAGGTCGGCTCGCTCGAGTCCCGCGGCACCGGCCTCGACGCGCTGCTCCGCGTGCTGACCCCGGACCGGGCGGCGGCTCGCATGCGCCGGCTGATCGGGCTCGCCGGGTTCGCCGGCGGACGCGGGATGAGCCGTGCTCTCTGGTCCAAGCTGATCGCGGCCACCGGCGGCGCGCTCATCGGGCTGCTGCTCGTCGCGGCGAGCCCGGGACTGCTCACGCTGGTGCTCGCCGTCGGCCTCGCCGCCGGCGGGTACTTCGTGCCCGACCTGGTCGTCTACGGCCGGGGCGTGGAGCGCCAGGACGCCATCCGCAGCGCGCTGCCCGACACCCTCGACCAGATGACCATCGCCGTCGAGGCGGGCCTCGGGTTCGACGCCGCCCTCACCCGGGCGGCCGCCAACGGGAAGGGCCCGCTCGCCGAGGAGCTCACCCGGACGCTGCACGACATCACCGTGGGACGCCCCCGCCGGGAGGCGTACACCGCGCTCGCCCAGCGCACGGACGTGGAGGACCTGCGCCGCTTCGTCGCGGCGGTCAACCAGGCCGACTCCTACGGCATCGCGGTCTCCGACGTGCTGCGGGCGCAGGCGGAGGACCTGCGGGACAAGCGACGTCAGCGCGCCGAGAAGAAGGCGATGGAGATCCCCGTCAAGGTGGTCTTCCCGCTGATGGCCTGCATCCTCCCGGCGCTGATGATCATCGTCGTCGGGCCTGCGGTCATGGAACTCATGCGGGTGCTCTGACCACCGCGAGATCTGCACACTCGGGGCTGTCGGCGCACCGAAGACCCCGAGTGTGCAGATCTCGTTCCTGGAGTGGCTGCCCTCAGCGCGGCTGGGCGGGGTTGGTCGGGTCGCCGTGGGACGGCGGGTTCACCGGCGGGCCGCTGGTCGCGGAGGAGACCGGCGAGCCGGCCGCGGTGTGCGACGGGTCGTCGGCCGCCGGGGCGGCGGGATCACCGCCGGAGGGCTGCTCGCCGTCCTCCAGCCCCTGGAGGCGGTGCTCCATCATCCGCACCACCTGGATGCGGTTGGCGTGGCTCCGCTCGTGGGCGAGCAGCGTCCGGAGCCCCTGCGCGTCCAGGGTGCGGATCCGCGAGGTCAGCCCTCCCGCCGGCAGCTGGTCGTAGTCGGGAATCGGCAACTGGTCGTGCGCGGTCATGCGGGTCGGCCTACCCCCGGTCCCCGCGATCGACACCGGGTGTGAGGGCACGGGCGGTGGGTAGGCGGGTGGACGTCGTGCCGCGCCCCGGTCGTCGGGTGTCGCGTCCGCCACCCGATCCGAGGAGTTGCCCCGCCGTCATGGATGTGTCCTTCCTGCAGCCGGTCTTCGCCGCGCCAGGGCCGTACGCCACGGTCTGCGCCGACGTCACGCACACCACCGAGAGCGCCGACGCCGAGCTGGACCTCCGCGTCCGGGCCCTCACGGAGAAGCTCACCGAGCAGGGCGCCCCGGAGGTGGTCCTCGACGCGGTCCGCAGCCGGCTGCTCGAAGGCAACGAGGGCGGTCAGGCCGGCACCCTGCGCGGCCGCGCGCTCGTCGTCGCCTCCGACGGCGCCGTGGTGCTGGACGAGGTCCTGGCCGCGGCACCGGGCCAGGAGACGGCGGTCTGGTCGCCGCAGCCCGACCTGGTCCCCGTCCTGCGCCAGCTGGCCGGGCGGGTGCCGCACGCGATCGTGATCGGCGACCGGGTCGGCGCCGACATCGTCGTCGTCGGTGACTCCGGCGAGGTCGAGGAGAAGCAGGTCGACGGCGACACCTTCCACATGCAGAAGGTGAAGGTCGGCGGCTGGGCGCACAGCACCTACATGAACACCGCCGAGAACCGGTGGGAGGAGAACCTGGGCCTGGTCGCCGACGAACTGGACTCGATCGCGCGCCGCCTCCCGCTCCGCTTCGTCCTCGTCGCCGGTGACGTGCGCGCCCGCCAGATCCTGGCGGACAAGGCAGCCCCGGCGTGGTCGGACCTGCTGGTCGACACCGACGAGGGCGGCCGGGCGGCCGGCGCCGATCGCGAGCCGGTGGCACGGCGCGCGGCGGAACTGGTCGCCGAGCACGAGGCGCGGCACATCGCCGAGAGCGCCGAGAAGGTCCAGGCCTCCGCCGCGCACGGGCTGTCGGTCACCGGGACCGAGCACGTCGTCGAGGCGCTGCGCAAGGGCCAGGTCGAGACGTTGCTGCTCACCGAGGACCTGGGAGGCGCCACGCTGCTGGTCGGCCGCTCGCCGCTGGAGCTCGGGGTGAAGCAGCAGGACATGGACGCCCTCGGCACGCACGGCGACGTCGTGCCCGCCGACCGCGCGATGCTCGAGGCCGCGGTGGCCAGTGCTGCCGACGTCGTCCTCGTCCCCGCCTCCGAGATCGGCGGGGCACCCGCGGCCGCCATCCTGCGCTACGCCCACGACTCCACCGACCAGGCACGGTGAGCAGGGACTGAGATGACGACGCAGAAGAAGCCCAGCCCCGAGGCGCTGGCCAACCTCACCGAGGCGAACGTCGGCACCCGCGCGGAGCTGCTGCCGGAGGAGGAGGCGATGCGCGGCAGCGGCATGGAGAAGGTCGCCGCCGAGGTGATCCTCGCCGAGTCGGAGGAGCGCACCGTCAACGCCGATCCGGACGACGCCCAGGGCGGCCACCGGCAGTCCTCGGACACCGCCGACCTGCCCTGACCCCCTGATCGGGTGGCGCGGATGTGATCGTGCTGAGCCGCCCGGGTAGGGGTCGCGCCAGCATCCGAGGAGGAGAGGTCATGCCGAAGACCACGAAGAAGGGCGACGCCAAGAAGTCCGAGCTGCCCAGCACCTTGCAGCGCTCGCCGAAGAAGGCGCAGCGGACCTTCGCCAAGGCGCACGACTCCGCCGCCGATGAGTACGGCGACGAGCGCCGCGCCAACCAGGTCGCGTGGGCTGCGGTCAAGCACTCCTTCGAGAAGGTGGGTGACCGCTGGGAGCCGAAGGAGGGCGGCAAGAAGGGCCCGTCGGACGAGCAGGCCAAGGGCGGCCGGGGGACGAACAAGGCGACCAAGGGCGGCGTCGACGCCAACGCGTCGAAGGACCACCTGAGGAAGATCGCCAAGAAGCTGGACATCTCGGGGCGCTCGACGATGAAGAAGAAGGAACTGGTCGACGCCATCCAGAAGGCCAGCACCAAGAAGACCGCCGACGCCCGCAAGAAGTCGAAGAAGAAGTAGCGCTCGTCGTCCCGGTCGGCGGTCAGCCGGCCGGGACGACGATCAGCTCGGTCTGCCGGCCGTCGAGGTACTGGACGCCGGCGTCGGTCACCGCGATGCCCTGCTCCAGGCCCATGCGCACGCACTGGCCGTCCCACTCGGGCACCGACCCGCGGACGGCGAGCTCGAGGGCGTAGACGGTGTCGACGTGCACCGGATGGTCGCCGGCTCCGGGGACGCCGTCCTGGGCGTCCCACTGCCCGATGGCCGGGCCCGCCCCGTGGCCGTGCACCCCGACCGGGTGGGAGTAGACGTCGGCGACGATGCCCTCGTCGGCGGCGGCCTTCCGGGCGGCTGCCAGCACCTCGTTGCCGGTCCGCCCCGGCACCAGCCTCGCGGTGGTGAGGTCCTGCATCCGGTTGCCGACGGCCAGCAGGTCGGTCAGCCCGCGCGGCGCCGCCGCCTCACCGGGCCGCAGCACGTAGGCGTTGCGCTGGGTGTCGGTGTGCAGGCCGAGGCTGGTCAGCCCGACGTCGCAGTGCAGCAGGTCACCGGGCTCGATCACCGCGTCGTACGGCACCGCCGGCAGCAGCGTGCCGCTCTGCTCGGCCAGCGGCACGCCGGCGCGCTGGAGCGCCACCGAGGGCTGGAACCACGGCTCGACGCCGAGGTCGTGCAGCCGCTGGCGCAGCCACCAGGCGACGTCGAGCGCGGTGGTGCTCCCTGGCACGACGACGGCGGGGGAGAAGGCCTCGGCGATGACCTCGTGCGCCAACCTGTTGAGGGCGTGCAGGGCGGCGATCTCCTCGGGGAGCCGCGTCTCGAGCCAGCCGACGGCGAGCGCCTCGGCGGAGACCAGGCGGTCGGCGTGCGGTCCGAGCGCCGCCACGAGCAGGCGGTGCTCGGTGTGCGCGAGCCCGTCGGCCAGGGCGAAGTCGGTCGAGACGTCGATGCCGATCCGGGCGGGGCGGGCCTGCTCGACGAAGCGGCGCACCACGCCCCACTCGTCGTCCGGCCCGTCGACGTCGTCCCTGCCCCCGAGGCCGCCGCCGACCGCGGCGGCCGGGAGGAACTGGCCCACGGGGTACCGGGAGACCGCGGCCGGCGTGACGCCGTCGTCGCTGCGGTGCAGCAGGAGGATCGTGCGCCGCCGGGCGGACAACCAGGTCGCCGGCAGGAGGGTCGCGAGCACCGGGTCCTCGTTGTACTCGCGGCCGGCCACGATCCACAGGTCGATCCCGGCCCGGTCCATGAGCCCGGGCAGCAGGTCGAGCAGCCGCTGGGTCAGCCAGCGGTCCCGCACGTCGGCCTGCTCCCGGAGCGGCAGGGGCACCGTCCGGGTCGGGTCCGGCGCGTCGAGGGGCATGGGCACAGCGAAACAGAGAACCGCCCGCTGCACCCGGTGAGGCCCGAGCAGGAGGCCGTCAGCCGTGCGGCTGCGCCGGGGTGGGCTCCTCGGGCCGGGGCGGCCGGGCGCGCGGGATGTCGGCGGCGACCACCACGCGGTCGCGTCCGGTCCGCTTGGCCTCGTACATGGCGGCGTCGGCCCGGTCGATGAGCCGCCACAGGGCGGCCGCCGGCTCCTCGCCGTCGACCGGCCGGGCCAGGGCCAGCCCCACGGAGGCGGTCACCCACGGGCGCCGGTCGCCGGCCGTGGCGACCGCCGCACGGAGCCGCTCGGCCAGCTTGCGGGCCTCGGTGAGGTCCGCCACGGACCCCAGGGCCACCAGCTCCTCGCCCCCCGTGCGGGCCAGGACGTCGGTGGGCCGCACCGCCGCCGACAGCGCCCGTGCGACGGCGCCCAGGACGGAGTCGCCGGCGGCGTGCCCGAACTGGTCGTTGAGCCGCTTGAAGTGGTCGAGGTCGAGCACCACCGCGCTCAGGTGGCTGCCCTCGCGGCGGGTCTGCCGCCACAGCCGCGGTGCCTGCTCGACCAGGTACCGGCGGTCGTAGAGGCCGGTGAGCGGGTCCAGCCGGCTGAGGTCCTCGGTGGCGACCAGCAGCCGCTCGACCCGTCGGCGCAGGACGAACACACCGATGGCTGCGGCGTTCAGCATGCCGGCGCTCATGCCGGCCTGGACGACCAGCCCGGCGTTGCTGTCGTAGCTCGGGGCCAGTGCGGCGAAGCAGACCGCGGTCGTGACGGCCAGGTGCACGCACAGCGGCCGCACGTCCAGGAGGCAGGCCGCGGCCAGCGCGGGGAACAGCAGCATCAAGGGCGTCGCGTAGCGCAGGGGTTCCTCGATGCACAGGACGATGACCAGGTAGGTGAGGTCACCGAGCAGCACCATGGCCAGCGTCTGCGCGCGGCCGGCCCGGCCGCGCACGACCAGCTGTGCGCCCAGCAGGAACAGCAGCACCATGGTCGCGGCGTAGGCCCAGCGGAGCCCGCCGTCGCGGAGCACCCCGTCGAGGAGCAGGTTCACCGAGCCCATGAGCGCGACGAGCAGCAGGAGGGCCGCGAGCGTGAACGCGGCCACCCGGCCGTCCCAGCCGCGCAGCGCGCCCGGCCCGGTGGGCGGCCTCCCGACGTCGACGGTGGTCGCGTGCCGGCCGGTCACGGCAGCAGGATGCCGCACGTCCGGGCTTTTCGGGGCCCTCCTGCGCGCCGCCCCGGATCAGCTGTGCCGAACCGGGCGGTGACCTATCCTGCTGGGGACCGCGAGCCGTTCCGGAGGGGAGCCGAGCATGGCCCAGGGGCCCTGGTTCTACTGCCTGAAGCACCGCGCCGTCGAGCCGCGGGACGGGTGCGCCGAGCGGCACCGGCTCGGCCCCTACGAGACCCGCGAGGAGGCCGAACGCGCGGTGGAGTCCGTGGCCGAGCGCGAGGAGCGGCTGGAGGCCGAGGACCGCGCCTGGCAGGGCGACTGAGGCAGGCCGCCGGGCTCCCGGCATGATCGACGCGGAGGGCCGGGCCGTCCGGCGCCGGGAAGGGGGCTGACGTGACCGAGGGTCGTGCGGTGGAGGAACTGGTCGTCGGGATCCTGGGCGGCACCGGGCCGCAGGGACGCGGGCTCGCCGTACGCCTGGCCGCGGCGGGGCAGCGCATCCTGCTCGGCTCCCGGGACGCCCAGCGCGCCGCCGAGGTCGGCACCGAGGTCGAGAGCCGGGCCTCCACCGCCGCCGCGGGCGCGCGGGTGTCGGTGCAGGGCGGTTCGAACGCCGACGTCGCGGGCGCGGCGGACCTGGTCATCGTCGCCGTCCCGTTCGCCGGGCACGCCGACACGCTGCGCGAACTGGTCGAGCCGCTCGCCGGGAAGATCGTCGTCGACTGTGTCGTGCCCATGGGGTTCGACGAGCTCGGCGCCTACGTCATCGACGTCGAGGAGGGCAGCGTGGCCCAGCAGGCGGCCGCGCTGCTGCCCGACTCGCACGTCGTCGGCGCCTTCCACCACCTCTCGGCCCGGCTGCTCGAGGACCTCTCGAAGCCCACCATCGACGGCGACGTGATGGTGGTCGGCGACGACCGCGCCTCGATGGACACCGTGCAGGCGCTGGCCGGGCGGCTGCCGGGCATGCGCGGCATCTACGCCGGCCGGCTGCGCAACGCCCGCCAGGTCGAGGCGCTCACGGTCAACCTCGTCTCGGTCAACCGCCGGTACAAGGTGCACGCCGGCATCCGCGTCACCGACGTCTGATGCCGGGTGCCATCACGGCCGACGAACTCCGGGCGGTACGGCTCGGTACGCCCGGCTGGGGAAGGAAGGGCTACCGCACCGAGGAGGTCGACGACTTCCTGGCCCGGGTGGCCGAGGCGCTGACGGCGCTGGCCCTCCGCCGGGCGCCGCAGCTGACCGCCGACGCGGTGCGCGACGTCCGGTTCCGGAAGCAGGGCTTCGGCCGCGGGCGGGGATACGACGAGGACCAGGTGGACGAGCTCCTCGACCGGATCGAGGCCACCTTCCGCGCGGCCGCCGGCTGACGATGTGCGCCCGCGGCGCGTTCTGCCGCGAGGAATGCGCCGCGGCCGCACACTGATCGAGCCGGTCCGGGTCCGGCACACTGGCAGACGTGCTGGTGCTCGCCTCCGGGGTGGCCGCCCTGCACGGGCTGGCCGTCCTGTTCATGCTCACCGGGGCGCTGCTCGCGCTGCGGTGGCCCCGGCTGCTGCTGCTCCACGCGCCGGTGGCCCTGGCGATCCTCGCCGTCAACCTGGCCGGCGCCGACTGTCCGCTGACCGACCTGGAGCTCTGGCTGCGGGAGCGGGCGGGCGCGCCGGGTTACGCGAACGGGTTCCTCGGCCACTACCTCCTCGACCCGCTCGGCCTGGACGTCGACGCCGCCGCCACGCAGCTCGGCATCTACGTGACGGCGTTCGGCCTCAACGCCCTCGGCTACGGCCTGCTCGCGGCCCGGGCTACTCGAAGGAGTGCTCGGGGCCGGGGAAGGTTCCCCCGAGGACCTCGTCGGCGTACTCCTGCGCCGCTCTGAGCAGCTCGCCGCGCAGGTCGGCGTACTTCTTCACGAACTTCGGTACCCGGCCGCCGTTCAGCCCGGCCATGTCCGGCCAGACCAGCACCTGGGCGTCGCAGTCCGGCCCCGCTCCGATGCCGATCGTCGGGATGGTCAGCTCCCTGGTCACCTCGCCGGCGATCGCCGCGGGCACCATCTCCAGGACGACGGCGAACGCCCCGGCCTCCTGCACCGCGCGGGCGTCGGCGAGCAACTGCTCGGCGCCCGCCCCGCGGCCCTGCACCCGGAATCCGCCCAGGGCGTGCTCGCTCTGCGGGGTGAAGCCGATGTGCGCCATGACCGGGATGCCCGAGTCGTGCAGCAGCTCGATCTGCGGCGCCACCCGCTCGCCACCCTCGAGCTTGACGGCCTGCGCCCCGCCCTCCTTCATCAGCCGGACGGCGGTCGCGAACGCCTGCTGCGGGCCCGACTCGTAGGACCCGAACGGCAGGTCGGCCACGATCAGCGACCGCTTCGTCGAGCGGGTCACCGCCTTGGTCAGCAGCAGCATGTCCTCGACGGTCACCGGGACCGTGCTGCTGTGGCCCATGACGACGTTGCCCGCGGAGTCGCCGACGAGCATCACCGGGATGCCGGCCTCCTCGAAGATGGCCGCGCTGTAGGTGTCGTAGGCGGTGAGCATCGCCCACTTCTCGCCCCGCTCCTTGGCCTGCTGCAGGTGGTGGATGCGCACCCGCGCCGTCGAGGTCCCGCCGTACAGCACCGACTCGCTCACTGCTCTGCTCCTTCGCGCACGGTGGGCAGGGTCTCCCGCCACCTGTTGGTGATCGGCAGCCGCCGGTCGCGACCGAAGGCCTTGAGGCTGATCTTGGTACCAGGGGCGGACTGCCGGCGCTTGAACTCCGCGCCGTCGACCAGCCGGAGCACCCGGGCCACGACCTCGGGGTCGTGCCCGCGCTCGAGCAGCTGGGCCAGGCCGAGGTCCCGGTCGACGTAGTCGGCGATGACCGCGTCCAGCACCTCGTAGGCCGGCAGCGAGTCGCTGTCCTGCTGCCCGGGGGCGAGCTCGGCCGAGGGTGGCTTGTCGATGGAGTTCTGCGGGATCGGCTCGGTCTCGCCGCGCTCGCGGGCCCAGGCGTTGCGCCACCGGGCCAGCTCCCAGACCAGCGTCTTGGGCACGTCCTTGATCGGGGCGAACCCTCCGGCCGCGTCGCCGTAGAGCGTCGAGTAGCCGACGGCCACCTCGCTCTTGTTCGACGTCGCGAGCAGCAGGTGGCCGTGCTGGTTGGACAGGCCCATGAGCAGCGTGCCGCGCACCCGGGCCTGCAGGTTCTCCGCGGCCACCCCGCTGAGCTCGACGGCCTGCTCGTACGCCTCGACCATCGGCGCGATCGGGACGACCGAGTAGTGCATGCCCAGCCGCGCCGCGGAGTCCTCCGCGTCGGACAGCGAGTGCTCGCTGGACCACTTCGACGGCAGCCCGACGCCGTGCACGCGGTCAGGACCCAGCGCGTCGACGGCGATCGCGGCGACCAGCGCCGAGTCGATGCCCCCGGACATGCCGAGCACGACCGACGGCATGCCGTTCTTGTCGATGAAGTCGCGCAGGCCGAGGACCAGCGCGCGCCAGACCTCCTCGGTGTCGCCGAGCGGCTCGGCGACCGTCGCGGGCCGCCGCGCGAACGGCGGCACCGGCTCGTCCGAGACGACGTGCCGGGTGACGGTCATGGGGCCGATCCGGCCCTCGGCCCGGTCGGGCGCCGACGAGGGGTCGATGTCCAGGTCGACGGTGGCCAGGTGCTCGACGAACTGCGGGGAGCGCGCCAGCAGGGTGCCGTCGGCCGCGACGGCCATCGAGTCGCCGTCGAAGACCAGCTCGTCCTGCCCGCCCACCTGGTTGCAGTACAGGATCGTCGCCCGCGCCTCGGCGGCGCGCCGCCGGACCAGCGGCAGCCGCAGGTCGTCCTTGGCCCGCTCGTAGGGGGAGGCGTTGGGGGAGACGACGAGGTCGACCCCGGCCCGCCCCGCGACGCCGCACGGGCCGCCCTCCACCCACAGGTCCTCGCAGACCGTCAGGGCGATGTCCACGCCGTGCAGCCGGACGACGGGCAGCTCGGTGCCGGGCACGAAGTAGCGGGCCTCGTCGAAGACGCCGTAGTTGGGCAGGTGCCGCTTGTAGTAGCGGGCGACGACCTCGCCGCCGAACAGCAGCGCGGCGCCGTTGCGGGGTGCGCCGCGGCGCGGGTTGGCGTCGCCGGGGCGGTCGTCGGTCGGCGGCTCGTCGACCGGCGCCGGTCCCGCGCCTCGCGTGTGCGCGAGGTACCCGACGACGACGGCGATCCCCCCGAGGCCCTGGTCGGCCAGGTCGGCGGCCAGCTCGACCAGCGTGCGCTCGCTGGCGTGCGCGAACGACTCGCGCAGCACCAGGTCCTCCGGCGGGTAGCCGGTGAGCGTCATCTCGGGGAACACCACCAGGTGCGCCTGCTCGGCGGCGGCCCTCGCCGTCCACCGCACCACGAGATCGGCGTTGCCCCGGAGGTCGCCCACCCGGGTGTCCACCTGGGCCATCGCCACCCGTAGCTGCACCGGCTGCTGATCGGTCACGTGATCAGTCTGGTCGTCGGCCGGGGGAGGAGGCCAGGCGAGGGGGTCGATCACTCCGCGAGGAACCGGCGCTGCGCCTCCGGCGACCAGAAGGCGACCGACTTGGGCCGGAGTCGCGCGCCCAGCCGCTGGTAGAAGCGCTGGGCGGCGACGTTGTCCTCCCGGATCTCCCAGCGGACGACGAGGTCCTCGTCGGTCGCCAGCCGGGCGAGCTCCGCCATCAGGAGCCGGCCGAGGCCCGCGTCGCGGTGCTCCTCGGCCACGTACAGGTCGTCGAGCGCGAGGACGTCCTCGCCGCGCCAGAGGTGGAACTTCCGGACGGCGCTGACGTACCCGACCGCGCGGCGGTCGTGCTCGGCCGCGTCGTGCTCGGTCGCGTCGTGCTCGGCCGCGTCGTGCTCGGTCGCGTCGTGCTCGGCCACCAGCACGATGACGTCCGGCCGCGCCAGCGCCGCCGTCCACGCCGCGAGCGTGCCGGCGTCCCGCGGGTCGTCGCCGTTCTCGGCGGCCAGCGCGCGCACCATCGCCAGCACCACATCGGCGTCGGCGACGGTGGCCCGGCGCACCGGGGCGGCGCCGGAGGGCGGGGTGGAGCGAGCGGGCACGCCGGCCATCATCGCGCAGGGGAGGGCCAGGACTACCCGCGTGCCTGGCTCCGGGCCCGGACCACCGCCACGGGCCCGGCCGCCCTGTCGACCACGGCGCGGCTCACCGACGGCGCGGCGCGACCCGGCCGGCGCTCCCGCGACCCGACCACGACGAGCGCCGCACCCACCGAGGCCGCCACCAGCGCGGTGACCGGATCACGGCGCACGACCTCGATCCGGAGCGGCACGTGCGGGTACAGCTGCCGCCACCGGCAGACCGCGTCCTCGACGAGGGAGGCGGCCGCTGCCTCGCTGGTGGCGGGGCGCGGGGCCCGGGAAGCGGATGGGAGACCGGGGATCCAGGCGTGCACCGCGGTGACCGGGAGGCCGCGCTGCGCGGCGGTCCGGAAGGCGTAGCCCACCGCGTCGGCGCAGGTGAGCCGGTCGACGCCGACCACCACGCGGGCCCGGGGATCGGTCGGCGGAGTCGGCGAGGGGTGGACGACCGCGACCGGACAGCTCGCGGCCGCCGCGAGGCGCCAGGTGAGGGGACGGCGCAGCAGCCGCGCCGCCGTCGTCGGGCGTGCGTCCAGCCGTCGGGAGCCGACGACGAGCAGCCGCGCGGTCCGGCTCTCCCGCAGCAGCAGGCGGCGGGGCGAGTCGCGCACGGTGCTCGCGCAGATGTCGACGTCGGGAGCGATCGAGCGAGCCCGCGTCAGCGCCGCGTCGACGAGCTCGGTGGCCGCGGCCTGGGGCCCGCCGATGTCCGCGACGGTGGGCACCACCCCGAGCGGGTCGACGACGAGCGGGGACCTGAACGCGTGGACGACCCGGAGCGGACACCGCAGGGCCGCTGCCTCGCCCGCTGCCCACGTCAGCGCGGCCGCGGCCGCCGGTTCGTCGTCCAGCCCCACCACCACAGGGGCGGCGAGCCGCTCGAACTCCCGGGCCAGCGGCCGCAGCGAGCGGGTGAACTCGGCGTCGGCGAGCAGGGTGGCCTCGAGCCGGCGCATGGTCCGTCGTTCGCCGTCGCTGAGCACGAGCGCCTCCTCGGGGGCCGGCAGGCACGTGGATACATCGTAACGCGATATTTACTGCGATGGAGGGTCGGCGCGGTCGGCGCGTGGTCGAATGCATCCGTGGTCGAGCAGGAGAACCCGCATCCGGCGGCTGCGCTGAGCAAGCAGGAGTTCGAGGCGCTCGCCCGCTTCCGGTTCGGCATCCGCCGCTACCTGCGGTTCAGCGAGGAGACGGTGCGGCGGTACGGGCTGACCCCGCAGCAGTACCAGTTGCTGCTGGCTCTCATGGGCTTCCCGGAGCGGGAGTGGGCCACCGTCCGGGAGCTGGCGGAGCGCCTGCAGCTGCGCCACCACAGCGTCGTCGAACTGGTCGACCGCGCCCAGGGGCAGGGCCTGGTCGCGCGGGTCGCCAACCCCGACGACGCACGGTCGGTGCGGGTGCTGCTGACCCCCGAGGGGGAGCGCATCCTCGGTCGGCTGAGCGCGCTGCACCGCGAGGAGCTGCGCCGGCTGGACAGCGCCCTGACTCCTCCCGACTGGGGGTCGCGCGTCCCGGACGGCTCCGAATCTGTATGACCGACGTCCGTCGGTCGTAGAGTCCGCGGCATGGCTGATCGCGATGCGCACGTCGCCGCGGTCGCGGCCCTCGCCGAGCCCACCCGCCGCCGGCTGTACGAGCATGTCGCCCGCTCGCCGGAACCCCTGAGCCGGGACGACGTCGCCGGCGCCACGGGCGTGCCGCGGCCGACCGCCGCGTTCCACCTCGACCGACTGGTCGCGGACGGCCTGCTGGACGTGCACTACGCGCGGCGGTCCGGACGGACCGGGCCCGGGGCGGGCCGGCCGGCCAAGCTCTACCGCCGTGCGGAGTCCGCGGTTGCGGTGTCCCTGCCGCCGCGGCAGTACGACCTGGCCGGTGATCTGCTCGCGTCGTCCGTGGTGGAGGCGGAGCGGTCGGGGGAGCGGCCGGCCGCCGTGCTGGCGCGGCGGGCGTTCCAGCGCGGCCGCGAGCTGGGGGACGGGACCTCCGGGACCGACCGCGCGGCCGCGCTCCGGGTGCTGGAGGAGGCGGGCTTCGAACCGCGGGCCGACGGCGAGGCGGTCGTGCTCGCCAACTGCCCGTTCCACGTGCTCGCCCAGCAGTACACCGAGCTGGTGTGCGGCATGAACCGCCGGTTCCTGGAAGGCGTGCTCGACGCGGTCTCGGACGCCGGGCTCACGGCGTTGCTCAGGCCCGAGCCGGGCCTGTGCTGCGTCCGCCTCGAGCCGTCGGAGGGACACGCCGCGAACTGTTGACAAGGGTGTGACGTGGGTCTCTACTTCTAACCATCATTGGTTTTAGAAGGAGCTCGTCATGACGACCCAGCTGAACCGCACCCGTCCGCACCTCCCGGCCGCCCTGTCCGGCGACCCCGCCCGGCAGGCCTTCGTCCTGCTGCGCACGGTGTTCACCGTCGCGCCCATCGCCTTCGGGCTGGACAAGTTCGCCAACCTGCTGACCGACTGGCCGGACTACCTCGCCCCGTGGATCGACGACCTCGTGCCCGGCACCGCGCAGCAGGCGATGTACGCCGTGGGCGTCGTCGAGGTGCTCGCCGGCGTCGTCGTGGCCGTCGCCCCCCGCTTCGGTGGCTGGCTGGTCGCGGCCTGGCTCGGCGGCATCATCCTCAACCTGCTGACCATCCCGGACCACTACGACATCGCGCTGCGGGACTTCGGGCTGCTCGTCGCCGCCGTGGCCCTGGCCCGCCTCGCCGTCAGGTACGCGCCGCGTCCGGGGGCCGGGGACCGGTCATGACGTCGGCCCCGTTCGTGGTCGTCGAGGGCGGGCTGGCCGGAGCGAAGGCGGCCGAGACGCTGCGGGCCGAGGGGTTCGACGGGCGGCTCGTCCTGGTCGCCGGCGAGGAGGAGCTGCCCTACGACCGCCCGCCCCTGTCCAAGGACTACCTGCTCGGACGGGTTGATCGGGAGAGCCCGCAGGTGCACCCGCTGGACTGGTACGGGGAGCAGAGGATCGAGCTGCGCACCGGGGTCCGCGCGCAGCACCTCGACGCCTCCGACCGCCGACTGACGCTCAGCACCGGCGAGCGCCTGGCCTACCGGTCGCTGCTCCTGGCCACCGGGTCCTCGCCCCGGCGGCTGCCGGTCCCCGGGGAAGCGCTCGACGGCGTCCGGTACCTGCGCACGCTCGCCGACGCCGAGGTGCTCCTCGCCGACCTCCGCGGTGGGGGAAGGACCGTCGTGGTCGTCGGCGCCGGCTGGATCGGCCTGGAGGTCGCGGCGGCAGCCCGCGCGCACGGGAACACCGTGACGATCGTCGAGCCGCAGCCCACCCCGCTGCACGCCGCGCTCGGGCCCGAGATGGGCAGGGTGTTCGCGCGGCTGCACCGCGCTCACGGGGTGACGCTGCTGACCGACACCGTCGTGCGCGAGCTCCGTGGCGCGCAGGGGCGGGTGCACACGGTGGTCACCGACCGGCACGCCGGTCTCGAGGCCGACGTCGTCGTCGTCGGCATCGGCGCCACCCCGGACGTCGGCCTGGCCGCCGCCGCCGGGCTGGCCGTCGACAACGGGATCCTCACCGACCACGCGCTGCGGACGTCGGCGCCCGACGTCGTCGCTGCTGGAGACGTGGCGGCGTCCTTCCACCCGCTCTACGGCCGGTACGTCCGCGTCGAGCACTGGGCGAACGCGCTCAACGGCGGTCCGGCCGCCGCGCGGTCGATGCTCGGCCGGGAGGTCATCCACGACCGCGTCCCGTACTTCTACACCGACCAGTACGAGCTCGGCATGGAGTACTCCGGCCTGGCCGGGCCGGGTGACCGGCTGGTGTGCCGCGGTGATCCGGAGGACGGCGCGTTCATCTCGTTCTGGACGGCGGACGGCCGGGTCACCGCCGCGATGACGGTGAACACCTGGGACGTCACCGAGCCGGTCCAGCAGCTCATCCGGGGACGGCGGCGGGTGCCCGCCGGGGCGCTCGCCGACGGGGACACCCCGCTGGAGCTGCTCGCCGCCTGATCCGGGCGGACGGCGTGTCCGGGCGCGCCGGGGTGCCACGCATCCCCCGGACGGGGCAGGCTGGGCGGCGTTCCACGGCGACGACACATCCCGGAAACGATCGGACGCGATCATGGCGAGCATGGACCGTCAGCAGGAGTTCGTCCTGCGCACCCTGGAAGAGCGCGACATCCGGTTCGTCCGGCTCTGGTTCACCGACGTGTCGGGTTACCTGAAGGCCGTCGCCGTGGCTCCGGCCGAGATCGAGGCGGCCTTCGCCGAGGGCATCGGCTTCGACGGCTCGGCGATCGAGGGCTTCGCGCGGGTCTACGAGTCCGACATGCTCGCCAAGCCCGATCCCGGCACGTTCCAGGTGCTGCCCGGCCGGGACGGACGGGCCAGCGACACCGCACGGATGTTCTGCGACATCACGCTGCCGGACGGCTCGCCGTCCTGGGCCGACCCCCGGCACGTCCTGCGCCGGGCGCTGGCCAAGGCCGCCGACATGGGGTTCACCTTCTACACCCACCCCGAGGTCGAGTTCTTCCTGCTCAAGGACCTGCCGTCCGACGGCACGCCCCCGCAGCCGGCCGACAACGGCGGCTACTTCGACCTGTCCACGCACAACGTGGCGCACGACTTCCGCCGGGAGGCGGTGTTCGCGCTCGAGGCGATGGGGATCTCGGTGGAGTTCAGCCACCACGAGGTGGCGCCGGGCCAGCAGGAGATCGACCTGCGCTACGCCGACGCGCTGTCCATGGCCGACAACATCATGACGCTGCGGCACGTCGTCCGGGAGGTCGCACTGGCCCAGGGCGTGCACGCCACCTTCATGCCGAAGCCGTTCACGGCGGAGGCCGGCTCGGCCATGCACACGCACCTGTCGCTGTTCGAGGGCGACCGCAACGCCTTCCACGACGCCGCGGACCCGATCCGGCTGTCGACGACGGCCAAGCAGTTCATCGCCGGGCTGCTGGTCCACGCCCGGGAGTACACGGCGATCACCAACCAGACCGTGAACTCCTACCGCCGTCTGCTGGCCGGCACCGAGGCACCGACCGCCGCGACCTGGGGCCGGGCCAACAGGTCGGCGCTGGTGCGCATCCCCGAGTACAAGCCGAGCAAGGCGCAGTCGGCGCGGGTGGAGGTGCGCTCGCCGGACTCGGCCTGCAACCCCTACCTCACCTACGCCATCCTGCTGGCCGCCGGGCTGCGGGGCATCGAGAAGGGCTACGAGCTCCCGCCCGAGGCCGAGGACGACGTCTGGTCGCTCACCGACACCGAGCGCCGGGCCGCCGGCTACGAGGACCTCCCGGTCTCCCTCGGCGAGGCCCTGACCGCGATGCAGAGCAGCGAACTTGTCGCCGAGACCCTCGGCGAGCACGTCTTCGAGTTCTTCCTCCGCAACAAGTGGGAGGAGTTCAACTCCTACCGGCAGAACGTCACGCCGTTCGAGCTGCGGCGCTACCTGCCCGGCCTCTGAGGGGAGGACCCCGTCGAGGAGCGGTCACCGACGCGCCGGGATCCGATGCTGCTCGCGGGGCTGCTGCTGGTCCTCGGTCAGACCGTCGTGCGGGCGCTGGTCGTCGTCCCCTCGTACTACTGGCAGGACGACTTCGTCCACCTGTACCTGGCGCGCGAGCTCGGGCTGTCGCGGGAGTTCCTGGTCCGTGACCACAACGACCACCTCGAGATCGGGGCGAACCTCCTCCACTGGCTGCTCGGCCGGACCGCCACCACGTCCTTCCTCCCCGCGGCGCTCGGCCTGCTCGGCCTGCAGCTGATCGCCTCGCTCCTGCTGCTCGCCCTGCTGCGGGAGCTGTTCGGCCGCTCGCCGTGGCTGCTGGTTCCGTTCGCCGGCTACCTGTTCACCCCGCTCGCCCTCCCCGTCGCGACCTGGTGGTCGTCGGGGCTGGAGGCGCTGCCGCTCCAGATCGGCATGCTGCTCGCGCTCCTGGGGCTGGTGCGCGCGCTGCGCCGGCGCTCTGCGGGATGGGCCGCGGTCTCCGTGGCCGGCCACGCCCTGGGCCTGCTCGCCTACGAGAAGGCGCTCCTGGTCCTGCCCACGCTGATCGCGGTGCTCGTGCTCGTCGAGTGGGCCGGCGTCCCGGCGGGCCGGCGGCTCGGGCTGCTCGCCCGGAACTGGCGCTACCTGCTGGGGCACGTCCTGCTCGTGGCGGCCTACGTCCCCCTCTACCTGGCGGTGGTCGACCCCTCGCCGGGCACCGAGTCCGACGGCGGCTCCGCCGGCGCGTGGGTCGGGTACACGGTCTTCCGGCTGCTGCTGCCGGGGATGTTCGGCGGCCCCTGGACGAGCCCCGAATCCGACGACGACACCCGCCTCCCGCCGGTCGAGGAGCCGGTGGCGGTCGCTCTGGCCGTGCTCGCCGTCGCCGTCGTCGCGCTCAGCGTGTGGCTGCGGGGACGGCGGGCGCTCGCCGGCTGGCTGCTCGTGGCCGGCTACGTCGCCGTGGACCTCGCGCTGGTCGTGGTCGGCCGGAGCCGGCTGCTGGAGATGGTGACCGGCGATCCGCGCTACCTCGCCGACGCGCTGCCGGTCGTCGCGATCGGCTGCTGCGCCGCCTTCAGCGGACCGCTGGTGCAGCGGCGCGTGCCCCGGTGGCTGCCGCGCCTGGCCGGTTCGCTGGCCGCGGCGCTCGCGGTGAGCGCGCCCCTGGTGGCCGGCGCCGTCGTCTCGACGGCTCTCGTCGCGGAGGAGATGCAGCACCGGCAGTCGCGTGATTACGTGGCCGCCGTCCTGCAGGCGATGGCGGACCGCCCCGGGGCCTCCGTGGTCAGCAGCCAGCCGCCGTGGGACGTCAACATCTTCGGCTATCCGGGCCTGCGCGAGATGATGCTCGCGCTCGGCCGGGACGTGGACTTCGACCTGCCGGGGACCGAGATGCACATGTTCGACGGGTCGGGCGAGCTGCGGCCGATCACCGTCATCGGGCGGCTGCAGGCATCCGGCCCCGTGCCGGGCTGCGGCTGGCCGGTGAACCCGGGAGGTCAGCGGCTCGCCGAGCTCGCCCGCGGGACCGGCGCGGCCGAGGTCGTGCGACTGGGGTACCTCGCGGGCGAGGGCGCGACGCTGACCCTCGCCGTCGGCGACGACGAGCAGGAGCTGCGGGTGCCGCCGGGCGCCGGGCAGGCGTTCTTCGTCGTCACCGGGCAGCACGGGCCGGTGGAGATCCGGGCCGACGACGCCGGTGCGTCCGGCGTGTGCGTCAGCGACCTGGTCGCCGGGAGCCCGTGGCCGGCCGACGGACCGTGACCCCGGACCGTGACCCCGGCACGGAGCGGGCCACTAGCCTCAGCTCCGTGACGACCACCGAGAGCCGCCTGCTCGTCGTCGTCCCGAGCGAGACCGACCCGCCCGCCCGCCTCGGGCAGTGGCTCGCCGACGCCGGGCTGACCCTCGACGAGCGGCGCCTCGGGCGCGGCGACGCCCTGCCGGAGACGCTCGCCGGCCACGACGGGCTGGTCGTGCTGGGCGGGCCCCAGTCCGCGGCCGACGACGACGCGACGAGCCCCGAGCTGGTCGGCGTGCGCGCGCTGCTGCGGGAGGCGGTCGCGGCCGACCTGCCCACCCTCGCCGTCTGCCTCGGCGCCCAGCTGCTGGCCGACGTCGGCGGGGGCGCCGTCCGCCGCGGCGCCGAGGGGCCGGAGGTCGGCGCCACCCTCGTCGCCAAGCGGGACGCCGCCTACGCCGACCCGGTGTTCGGCCCGCTGCCGCTGGCCCCCGACGTCGTCCAGTGGCACCACGACGAGATCGCCGCGCTGCCCCCCGGCGCGACCCTGCTGGCGAGCAACCCGCACTACGCGCACCAGGCCTTCCGGGTGGGCGGGGCCGTGTACGGCCTGCAGTTCCACATCGAGACGACGCCGGAGATGGTGCGCGCCTGGGCGGAGCACGACCGGGTGGGCGTCGCCGCCAGCGGTCTCGACGTCGACACGATCTGCGCCCGGGCGGAGGCCGTGCACGACGACCTCGCCGAGACGTGGGCGCCCTTCGCCGCCCGCTTCGCCGACCTGGTGCGGGCCCGCGCCGAGCAGGTGGCGTGAGCCGGTGACCACCTCCGAGGCGGAGATCCCGCGCCGCGCCGTCGTGCGGCTGGTCCGGTTCGGCTTCGAGGACGGGCAGCGCGCCGCCCGCCTGCTCTCGCACCCCGACCTCGGCCTCTGGGACCTCGACCGCAACGAGCCCGCGGACCCGGAGGCCGGACCGGTGGTCGCGGCGCTCGCTCGGGCAGGCGACCCCGACCTGGCGGTCCGCTCCCTGCACCGGCTGGTGGAGGCCCTCGACGCGGCCGACGACAGCGGCGGCTCCGCCGCCTCGCTGCTGGCGCGGCTGCGCGGCTCCGGCGTGCTGCGGTCCCGGCTCCTCGCGGTGCTCGGCGCGAGCTCTGGGCTGGCCGACCACCTGGCCGCGCACCCGCACGACTGGACGGTCCTGGACGACGACGACGAAGCGGGCTACGTCCGGCCGACGCAGCAGGCGCTCGAGCGGCAGCTGCTGACCGCCGTCGGCGCCGACCCGGACGACCCGCCGTGGGGGGTCCGGCTCGGCAAGGGCGCCCCGGACGCGGAGCCGCACCGGGTCGCCGCGCTCCGGCACGCCTACCGGCGGGCGATCCTCTCCGTCGCCGGCCGCGATCTCGGGGACGGCCTGGCCGCGGAGGACGTCGCGGCGGAGCTGGCCGACATCGCCGCCGCGGTGCTCACCGCCGGGCTGGCGGTCGCCGTGGCCGAGCAGCCGGACGACGCCGCCGCCTGCCGGCTCGCGGTCATCGCGCTGGGCAAGACCGGCGGGCGGGAGCTCAACTACGTCAGCGACGTGGACGTCGTCTTCGTCGGCGAGCCCGTCGACCCGAGCGGGTCGGAGAGCGCGGCCCTGAGCAGCGCCACGCGCGTCGCGGCTGCGCTCATGCGGATCTGCCGCGAGGCGGCCTGGGAGGTGGACGCCGCGCTGCGGCCGGAGGGCAAGGCCGGGGCGCTCGTGCGCACCCTCGCCGGCCACCAGGCGTACTACGAGCAGTGGGCCGGCACCTGGGAGTTCCAGGCGCTGCTGAAGATGCGCCCGGTGGCCGGTGACCCCGACCTCGGCCGCGGCTACGTCGACGCCCTGTGGCCGCTGGTGTGGCGCGCCGGTGACCGGCCCGGGTTCGTCGGCGAGGTGCAGGCGATGCGCCGCCGGGTGGAGGCGCACATCCCGCCCACCCAGGCCGACCGGGAGCTCAAGCTGGGGCCGGGCGGGCTGCGCGACGTGGAGTTCGCCGTCCAGCTGCTGCAGCTGGTCCACGGGCGGGGCGACCCGTCGCTGCGGCTGGGCGGCACGTTGCCGGCCCTCACGGCGCTGTCGGCCGGCGGCTACGTCGGGCGCGAGGACGCCGCGACGCTCATCGCCTCCTACCGCTTCCTGCGCACCGTCGAGCACCGGCTGCAGCTGCTCCGCCTGCGCCGCACCCACCTGCTGCCCACCGACGAGCAGCAGCTGCACTGGCTGGCCCGGTCGATGGGCTACAAGCCCGACGCCCGCGGGGGCGCGGTCGACGTGCTGCGCGCCGAGCTGAACCTGCACACCCGCGAGGTGCGCCGGCTGCACGAGAAGCTCTTCTACCGCCCGCTGCTCTCCGCGGTGGCCCGCGTGCCCGGCGAGCGGCTGCAGCTCGGCTCCAAGGCCGCGGGGGACTGGCTGCGGGCGCTGGGCTTCGGCGACCCCGAGGCGGCGCTGCGCCACCTGGCCGCGCTGACCGGCGGGGTGTCCCGCTCGGCCTCCATGCAGAAGTACCTGCTGCCGGTGCTGCTGCAGACGTTCGCCTCCTGCCCCAACCCGGACGCCGGACTGCTGGCCTACCGGCAGGTCAGCGAGGCCCTCGGCGGCAACCAGTGGTTCCTGCGCCTGCTCCGCGACGAGGGGCTGGTGGTCGAGCGGCTGGCGCAGCTGCTCGGGTCCAGCCAGTACGTCGCCGGGCTGCTCACCCGCACCCCCGAGGCGCTGCGCCTCCTCGCCGACGACGCCGAGCTCGAACCGCGCGACGTCGCCGTGCTCACCCGGGCGTGGCGGCAGGCGGCCGGGCGCGCGGACGATCCGCAGGAGGGCGTCCGCGTGCTGCGCAGCCTGCGCCGGCAGGAGCTGCTGCGGATCGCCTGCGCCGACCTGCTCGGCCGGCTCGACCCGCTCCGCGTGGGCCGGGCGCTGGCCGACGTCGCCGTCGCGACGCTGCGCGCCGGGCTGGACATGGCGGTGCGGGCCCACGCCCAGGAGATCGGGGTCGACCCGGCGGACCTGCCGATGGACCTGGCGATCATCGGCATGGGCAGGCTGGGCGGAGGCGAGCTCGGCTACGGCTCCGACGCCGACGTCCTCTTCGTGCACCGGCCCCGGGAGGGAGCCGACGAGGGGAAGGCCAGCGCCGCGGCGAACGCCGTCGCCCACACCCTGCGGCGGCTGCTCGGCGAGCCCGGGCCGGACCCGGCGTTCGAGATCGACGCCGACCTGCGCCCCGAGGGCCGGCAGGGCGCGCTGGTGCGCAGCCTCGCGGCCTTCGGCGAGTACTACGAGCGCTGGGTGTCGCTCTGGGAGGTGCAGGCACTGCTCCGGGCGGAGCCGGTCGCGGGCGACGAGGAGGTCGGCGCGGCGTTCGTCGAGCTGGTCGACCCGATCAGGTACCCGGCCGGGGGGATCGACGCCGGCCAGGTCGCCGAGATCCGCCGCGTCAAGGCGCGGGTCGAGCGCGAGCGGCTGCCGCGGGGCGCCGATCCGGCCACCCACACCAAGCTGGGCCGCGGCGGGCTCTCCGACGTCGAGTGGACCGTGCAGCTGCGGCAGCTCCAGCACGCCGGCGAGCTGCCGGAGCTCCGCGTGCGGCCGACCGTCGAGGGGCTGACCGCGCTCGGCGCGGCGGGGCTGCTGACCGGCGACCAGGTCGCGACGCTGCGGACGGCGTGGGAGCTCGCGACCCGCGCGCGCAACGCGATCTTCCTGGTGCGCGGCCGCCCGAGCGACCAGCTGCCCCGGCCGGGGCCGGAGCTCGACGGGGTGGCGCGAGCCTGCGGCTACGGGCCGGACACCGATCCCGGCCAGTTCCTCGACGACTACCACCGCGCCACCCGGCACGCCCGGACCGTCGTGGAGCAGGTCTTCTACGGCTACGCGGGCGAGGGCTGAGGGCGGTCCGAAAGACCCTGTCGGCGGGGCGGCTCGCAGGCCACTCTCGTCGGTGCCCGCAGCGTGGCCGCCCCGGAGGCGGCGCGAGGGACGGCTGCGGCCCACCGGGAGGTCGCGTGGTGTCACCCACTCTGGTCCGCTCGCTCGTCGCCGAGTTCATCGGCACCGCGCTGCTCGTCGCCGTCGCCGTCGGTGCTGCCGTCTGCGGCATCGACAGCGTCGGCGCCTTCGGCGTGGCCCTGGCTTTCGGGCTCACGCTGCTCGCGCTGGCCTACGCGATCGGCCCGGTCTCGGGCTGCCACATCAACCCGGCGGTCACCCTCGGGGTGCTGCTGTCCCGGGGCATGACGACCACCGAGGCCGGCCTCTACTGGGTGGCGCAGTTCGCCGGCGGCATCGCCGGTGCCGCCTTCCTCCAGCTCCTGACCAGCGACTTCGGCGAGGTCACCGACCAGACCGGTGTCCTCGGGGCCAACGACTGGGGTGCGACCATCAGCGGGGGAGGGGCCTTCGTCCTCGAGGTGCTCCTCACCTTCGTGTTCGTGGCGGTGGTCCTGCTCGTCACGGGCAAGGCCGCCGCACCGGGCTTCGCCGGGCTCGCGATCGGGCTGGCGCTGGCGGCGGTGCACCTCGTGGGCATCCCGCTCACCGGCACCTCGGTCAACCCGGCGCGCTCCCTCGGCCCCGCGCTGTTCGCCGGCGGGGATCCGCTGGCCCACGTGTGGCTGTTCCTGCTGGCGCCGCTGGTCGGCGCGGTCCTCGCGGTGGTCGTCGTCCGGCTGCTGGCCGTGCCGACGTTGACCGGAGCCCCGGCGGAGCTCGACGAGACCGGCGTCCAGCTGCCGGAGGGGGAGCGACCGGCTGGCGCGGCCGACGAGCTGCCCCGCGCGCGGAGCGCGGCGGAGGCGACCCGCCGGCAGCCCACCACCGGCTGACCGGTCACCCGGGCGGGTCGGTTCGCGGGCGCGGCGTGTGCCCGGCGGGGGAGCGGGGCAGAGGAGGGTCGTGTCGAGCTGCCTCCCCGCCGAGTCCGATCTCCCCGACGACGTCGATGCCGCCACCGACGACGGTGCTTCCGGCGACGCGGCGACCATCACGCCCTACCGCGACGGTCCGCTGATCGTGCGCGGCAACTTCCGGCTGGTCGACCAGGACGGCGCGGAGATCGACCCCGGCCGGCGCACGATCGCGCTGTGCCGGTGCGGCAAGTCCGGCATCAAGCCGTTCTGCGACGGCACCCACAAGCGAGCCGGGTTCACCGCCCCGAGCGCGCCCAGCGCCCCGCGGCCGGTGTCCCACCTCCGCCCGCAGGACTGAGCCGGTCAGGCCGCGACCGGCTCCCGACGCAGCGCGGACCTGCCCGCCTCCCACGCGCCCAGCAGGTGGCGGGCGGTGACGCCGTCCATCGCCAGCGCGCAGCGGGCCCCGAAGAGGACGTCCGCAGCCAGGGCCGGGTCCGCCGCGACCAGCGAGCCGCACATGTCCACCGAAGCGATCTGCTCGTGGACGGCGTCGGCCTCCACGTGCTCGTCGTAGAAGACCCGGGTCGACTCGTCGAAGCCGAGCCGGCGCAGGCCGGCCGAGTACCGGCGACTGGGCTCCGAGGAGGTCATCTCCACGCAGGCGAGGTGCCCGAGCGCCGCGCCGCGCCACCGGCGGTGCAGCCCGAACAGCGACATGGTGTTCACGTGCGCGAACGCCGCCGCCGGAGCGTCCTCCCAGAGCGCGCCGTAGGTGGAGTCCAGCCCGAGGTCGCGCAGCAGGCCGGCGAACAGCTCGCTGTGCATGCGCGTGGCCGAGCCGCCGCCGTACTCGTCGGCCTGGATCTCGACCATGGCCGCCTTCGCCGCACCCGAGAGGCGGGGGATGGCGAACGTGTGCGGGTCGCCCTCCTTCAGGTGGTAGACCGACCGCAGGGTCAGGTACTCCCGCCACTGCTCGAGCGTGCCCTCGCGGGCCATGTACCTCGCCAGCGACGGGCCGTCGTCCTCCGCGATGGCCGCCGCGAGCTGGCGGTCGATCGGCTCGTCGGTCACCGGCACCGGGCCGACCAGCCCGCGCAGACCCGACAGGTGCAGCTGCTCGAGCCCGGACCGCACGCGGATCAGCTCCGGGTCCCACTCCCAGTCCTCGTCGACGCCGTCGAAACCGCGGTAGTGCAGCTCGTAGCAGATCGCCAGCGACAGCTGCAGGTCCTCGTCGGTGAGCGGGCCCGCGGAGCCGTCGGCGAGGCGGGCGGCGGCCTCGAGCGTCCGGGCGGAGAGAGTGGGGCGGCCGGCGAGGTCCTGGGTGAGCGACTCGCTGAGCGGGCCGCGGGGAGAGGGCAGGTGCATGTGCTCGCCCATGCCCAGGCCTTCCGTTTTCGATGCCTGCGCGCATGTGATGTCCCCCGGGGGTAGGACGGCCCCATGCCGGATCCGAGCACTCGCGTCCTCCTCGTCACCGGCGGCAGCGCCGGGATCGGCCGCGCGACGGTCCGGCACCTGGCCGCGGCCGGTGCCCGCGTCGTCACCTGCGCCCGGGACGGCGACCGGCTGGCCGCGGCCGTGGGGGACCTCCCCGTCGTGACGACGACGGCGGCCGACGTCGCCGACGCGGCCGACCGCGCCCGGCTGGTCGAGGCGGTCATGGCCGAGCACGGCCGGCTCGACGGCGTCGTCCTCAACGCGGGGCTGGGCTGGGCCGGGCTGGTGGAGGACATGCCGGGCGACGTCGTCGAGGGCGTCGTCGCGCTGAACCTCACCGGGGCGATCGAGGTGACCAGGCTGGCGCTGCCGCACTTGCTGGCCGCGGCCCGGGAGCGGGGGAGGGCCGACGTCGTGGCGGTCTCCTCGGTGGCGGCGTGGGCGCAGGTGCCGCCGCTGTCCGTCTACTCGGCGACCAAGGCGGGACTGGACGGGTTCGTGAAGGGACTGCGCCGGGAGGTCACCGCCCGCGGTGTCCGGGTGCACACCGTCAACCCGTTCTTCGTGCGGACCGAGTGGCTCGCCCGTGGGCACGGCTCCGCACCGGAGTCCGACGACGACGCCCGCGGCCGGCTCTCCCGCGGCATCGCACCCGAGCGCGTGGCCGAGGCGATCGGCGCCACCCTGGACGCGCCCCGATCGCGGACTGTGGCGGTGCCGCGGTGGGCGGGCGCCGTTCGGCTCGGGGAGGTGACGCCGGTCGACCGGCTGCTGGACGCCGTCCTGTCCCGCCGCCTCGGTGCGGTCCGGCGGGCGGCCGACCGCGCGGTGCGGCGACGCACCGGCTGAAGCGCGGGCGCGGACTTCCGAAAAAAACCGGGAGGGCAGTGATCAACTGGCGACTCATTTAGGTTAGCCTCACCTCCGTGACGACGTCTCTGCACGGCGACGACCTCGTGCTCGGGTACCACGGCACGACGGTGGTCCACGGCGTCTCGGTCGGGATCCGTCCGGGGGCCGTCACCGCGCTCATCGGACCGAACGGCAGCGGCAAGTCCACGGTGCTGCGGTCCATGGCCCGGCTGCACGCGATCGAGTCCGGCCGGATCGGGCTGGGCTCCGGCGCCGACGACGCCGGGCGCGAGGACGCCGCCGCGCTGTCGGCCCGCGAGTTCGCCCGCCGCGTCACGCTGCTCTCCCAGTCCCGCCCCCACCCGTCGGGGCTCGCGGTCCGCGACGTGGTGGCCTTCGGTCGCCATCCGCACCGGCGCCGGTTCGCCGCCCTGTGCGCCGCCGACCGCACCGCCATCGCCTCGGCCATGGACCTCACCGGCGTGACCGCCATGGCCGACCGCCCCGTCGACCAGCTCTCCGGCGGGGAGCTCCAGCGGGTCTGGCTGGCGACGTGCCTCGCCCAGGACACCGGCGTGCTCCTCCTGGACGAGCCGACCAACCACCTCGACCTGCGCTACCAGGTCGAGATCCTCGACCTGGTGCACCAGCTGGCCGCCGACCACGGGACGGCGGTCGGCATCGTGCTGCACGACCTGAACCACGCCGCGACCATCGCCGACACCGTGGTGCTGCTGCACCGGGGCCGCATCGCGGCGGCCGGCGACCCCGCGTCGGTGCTGACCGGCGCGCACCTGTCCGAGGTGTACGAGCTCCCGATCGAGGTGCAGACCGACCCGCTCGCGGGCCTGCTGCGGATCGAGCCGCGGGCCCGCCACCACGAGCGGCGCCGACGCCGCCTCCCGGCCGCCGTCTGACCGGCGCCGACCCCACCCAGAGCCGCACCACCCTGACTCCTCGGAAGGACCCCGCATGCCCAGATCCACCCGTCTCCCGTTCGCCCGCGTCGTCCTCGGCGTAGCCGCGGCGTGGCTGGCGCTGACCGCGTGCGGGACCAGCGACCCCGAGCCCAGCGGCAGCGAGGCGGCCACGGAGAACGCCTCCGCCGAGGGCTGCGACGGCGTCGAGACCTCCAGCGGCCCGGTCACCGTCACCGACGCCTTCGACCGGACCGTCGAGCTCGACGAGCCGGCCGAGCGGGTCGCCGTCCTCGAGTGGCAGCAGACGGAGATGGTGCTCTCGCTGTGCCTGAACCCCGTCGCCGTCGCCGACGTCGAGGGCTTCGGGCAGTGGAACACCGCCGAGGAGCTGCCCGAGGGCGTGGAGGACGTCGGCACGCGCGGCGAGCCCAACCTCGACGCCCTGTTCGCCGCACAGCCCGACCTGGTGATCGTCGAGGCCTCCGGCGAGGACGACCCGGTGCTCACCCAGCTCGACGAGTACGACGTGCCCGTGCTGGCCACCGTCGGCGCCGACACCACCGACCCGATCCAGAACATGCGCGACACGTTCACCCTCATCGCCGAGGCGACCGGCCGGGAGGACCGCGCCGAGCAGGTGCTCGAGGAGTTCGAGACGACGCTCGAGGAGGCGAAGCAGGCGGTCGCCGACAGCGACGTCACCATCACCGACTTCGTCTACTTCGACGGGTACGCGCAGGGCGGCAACGTCGCGTTCCGCCCCTTCGGCCAGGGCTCGCTGTTCGGCGAGCTCGGCGAGGAGCTGGGGCTGACCAACGCGTGGACCGGACCGGTGGACGAGGCCTACGGCCTGGGGTCGACCGACATCGAGGGCATGCGCTCGGTCGGTGACGCCGCGTTCTTCTACACCGGGACCGAGATCGAGGAGTACCAGCTGGCGCCGCTGCTCGAGGGCAACCCGGCCTGGTCGTCGATCCCCGCCGTCGCCGAGGGGCGGCTGTACGAGTTCCCGCCCGGGATCTGGACGTTCGGCGGCCCCCGGTCGGCGGAGCAGGCCCTCCAGGCCTACGTCGACCTGCTGACGAACTGACCCCACGGTGACCCAGCACGACCAGGCTCTCGCGCAGCCTGCCCGGCCCGCGCACCCGCCCTCGCCGGCGGGGGTCGGGCAGGCCGCGAGCGCGGCGGGGGCCGTGGTCGTGCTGGTGCTCGTGGTCGCCGCGGCGGCCGGCTGGCACCTGACGCAGGGGACGTCGGCCGTGGGGCTGGCCGACCTGGTCGGGCTGCTCACCGGCCGGGACGACATCGACGCCGGCACGCGCGACGTGCTGGTGGGCTCGCGGATCCCGCGCCTGGCCGCAGGCCTGGCCGTCGGCTTCGCGCTCGGGGTGGCCGGCGCGCTCTTCCAGTCGCTGGCCCGCAACGCGCTGGCATCGCCCGACACGCTCGCCGTGACCGCCGGCGCGCACTTCGCGGTCAGCGCCGTCGCGGCGTTCGGGCTGGCCGTGCCCCTCGCCGCGTCCGGTGCCGTCGCCACCGCCGGTGGGCTCGCCGCCGCCGGGCTGGTGCTCGGGCTGGCCGGTGGGGGAGGGACGTCCACGACCCGGCTCGTCCTCGCGGGCACGGCCGTGGCCATGGCGCTGCAGGCCGCCACCGCCGCGCTGCTCCTCCTCTTCGCGCAGGAGACCACCGGCCTGCTGGCATGGGGCAGCGGCTCGCTCAGCCAGCTCGGCCTGGACGCGTTCCGGCGCGCCGCACCGGTCGTCGTCGTCGCCACGCTGTGCGCGCTGCTCATCGCCCGCCGGCTGGACCTCCTGGGCCTCGGCGACGACACCGCCGGCGTCCTCGGCGTCCCGGTGCGCTCGACCCGGGTCATCGGCACGGTGCTGGCCGTCCTGCTGACCGCGTCCGCGGTGACCCTGGCCGGGCCGATCGGCTTCGTCGGGCTCGCCGCGCCGGTGCTGGCCCGGCTGATGTCCCGCGCGTTCCCGGCCCTGCAGCGGCACCTCGTGCTCATCCCGGTGGCGGGCCTGGTCGGTGCGCTCGTCGTCGTCCTCGCCGATGCCCTCCTGCGGGCGGCGGTCGGCGCCGACCGGGCCATCGCCATCCCCACGGGCGTCACGACGACGCTCCTCGGTGCGGTGCTCCTCGTCGCTCTCGCCCGCCGCGGCCGCGATTCCGGTCCGACGCGGCAGCCTCCGGGCACCGGTGTCGTGGCGCGGTCCCGGCGGCGGTTCTGGATCGTGATCTCCGTCAGCGCGGCCCTCGTCGTCGCGGTGGGGTTCGTCGGGCTGCTGGCCGGCAACACGTGGCTGCGCACGGGTGACCTCGCGCTGTGGCTCGGGGGCGAGGGATCGCCGTTCCTCCGGTTCGTGCTCGACGAGCGCGCGCCGCGGGTCGCCGCGGCGCTGCTGGCCGGTGCGGCACTGGCGCTCTCCGGCTCGCTGGTGCAGGCGACCTGCCGCAACCCGCTCGCGGAGCCCGGGCTGCTCGGCATCACCGGCGGCGCCGGCCTCGGAGCGGTCCTCGTCGCCGGGGGTGGGGGAGCCAGCGGCACGACCACACTGCTCGCGGCGAGCACGGGAGCGCTGGTGGCGTTCGCCCTGGTCTACGGGCTGGCCTGGCGCAAGGGCCTGAACACCGACCGGCTGGTCCTCATCGGGATCGGGTTCTGGTACGGGTCGGTGGCCGTCACGACGTACCTGCTGCTGCGTGCCAACCCGTTCGACACGCCCCGGATCTTCACGTTCCTGGCGGGGACGACCTACGGCCGCTCGTGGAGCCAGGTGCTCCCGGTCGCCGTCCTCCTGCTGATCGCACTGCCGCTGGCCGTCGTCGTCCGGCGCGAGCTGGACCTCCTCGCGCTCGACGACGACACCCCGCGGGTGGTGGGGGTCGGGCTGGAGCGCGTGCGGCTGCTCGTGCTCACCGTCGCTGCGCTGCTCGCGGCGACCAGCGTCATCGCCGTCGGCGTCGTGGGCTTCGTCGGGTTGGTCGCCCCGCACCTGGCCCGCGGGCTCGTGGGCGGCCGGCACGCGCGCTCGGTGCCGGTGTCGCTGCTGGCGGGCGCGGCCCTGCTCGGTGTCGCGGACCTCGTCGGGCGCACGGTGCTCGCTCCCGCCGAGCTCCCCGCCGGGCTCGCCGTCGCCCTCATCGGCGCCCCGTACTTCGTCTACCTGCTCTCCCGCTCCCGCAGCTGACCCCCGGAGACACCGCGGCCCCCGACCTGGCGGGCAGGTCGGGGGCCGCGGCGGGACGGGCTCAGATGTCGTAGTACATCGCGAACTCGTGCGGGTGCGGGCGCAGGCGGATCGGGTCGATCTCGTTGGCCCGCTTGTAGTCGATCCACGTCTCGATCAGGTCGGGGGTGAACACCCCGCCGTCGATCAGGTACTCGTGGTCGGTCTCGAGGTTGTCCAGCGCGGCGTCCAGCGAGGCGGGGACCTTCTCGATGCCCAGCGCCTCCTCCGGCGGGAGCTCGTAAAGGTCCTTGTCGATCGGGGCCGGGGGCTCGATCTTGTTCTTGATGCCGTCGAGGCCGGCCATCATCATCGCCGAGAAGGCGAGGTAGGGGTTGGCCGACGGGTCCGGCACGCGGAACTCGATGCGCTTGGCCTTGGGGCTGTCCCCGGAGATCGGGATGCGCAGGCACGCCGACCTGTTGCGGGCGGAGTAGACGAGGTTGATCGGCGCCTCGTAGCCGGGCACCAGGCGGTGGTAGCTGTTGACAGTCGGGTTCGTGAAGGCCAGCAGCGACGGCGCGTGGGCCAGCAGGCCGCCGATGTAGTGCCGCGCCATGTCGGACAGACCCGCGTAGCCGGTCTCGGCGTGGAACAGCGGCTGCCCGTCCTTCCAGAGGCTCTGGTGGCAGTGCATGCCGGAGCCGTTGTCGCCGTACAGCGGCTTCGGCATGAAGGTCGCCGTCTTGCCGGCGGCCCAGGCGGTGTTCTTGATGACGTACTTGAACAGCATCAGGCTGTCGGCCGAGCGCAGCAGCGTGTCGAACTTGTAGTTGATCTCCGCCTGACCGCCCGTGCCCACCTCGTGGTGCCCGCGCTCGAGCTCGAGCCCGACCCGGGTGAGGTTGCGCATCATGTCGGCGCGCAGGTCGCTCTGCTGGTCGTAGGGCTCGACCGGGAAGTAGCCGCCCTTGGGGCGGGCCTTGTAGCCCCGGTTCGGGCTGCCGTCGAGCTCGGTGGCGGCCCCGCTCCGCCAGGAGCCCTCCTCCGAGTCGATGTGGTAGTAGCCCTCGTTGATCGAGGTGTCGTAGCGCACCGAGTCGAAGACGTAGAACTCCGCCTCGGGGCCGAAGTACGCGGTGTCGGCGATGCCGCTGGCCGCCAGGTACGCCTCGGCCTTCTTCGCGACGTTCCGCGGGTCGCGGCTGTACGCCTCGCGGGTGATCGGGTCGTGGATGAAGAAGTTGACGTTCAGCGTCTTGTGCTTGCGGAACGGGTCCACGAAGGCGCTGTTGGCGTCCGGGAGCAGCAGCATGTCGGACTCGTGGATGCCCTGGAAGCCACGGATCGAGGAGCCGTCGAAGCCGAGCCCCTCGGAGAACGTGTCCTCGCCGAACGTCGACGCAGGGATGGTGAAGTGCTGCATGACGCCGGGCAGGTCGCAGAAGCGCACGTCGACGAATTCGACGTCGTTGTCGCGGATGTAGGCGGCGACCTCGTCGGGGCTGGTGAACATCGATCCTCCGGGATGGGGCGGACTACTGCAGGCAACCTACGAGCGGAGAGTTGCCCCGGAATGTCCCTATTGTTTCCGGGCCGTAACAACGCCTCGAGCCGGGCTCCTAGGGTGGTCGTCGTGGTCGATGACGCCCTGTCACCCTCTCAGCAGCGCCCCCGTGGCGCCTCCCTGGGGCTGCCGGCCGAGGGGCAGGGCTCGCTGGCCGGCTTCAGCACGCGCGCCGTCGCTTTCCTGGTCGACGCGCTCGCGGCCGCCCTCGTCGCCGGCCTGTTCACCGCGCCGCAGCCTCCCGGCAACTGGAGCCTGCTGTCCTTCGGGCTGATCACCGTGGCGTTCCTGGTGGCGGCGGGGCAGACCCCCGGCATGCGGCTGCTCGGGTTGCGGCTGGCCCATCCGCGGCCCGGGGCGCGGACGGCGCTGTGGCGGGCCGTCGTGCGCACGGGTCTCCTCATGCTGCTGGTGCCGGCGCTGCTGGTCGACGCCGACGGCCGCGGCCTGCACGACCGGCTGACCGGCACGGCCGTCGTCCGCGGCTGACGCCGCGCTGATTCAGGGTCCGACGACGAACCGCTGCGCCGTCCCGGACTCCGTGACCGTCTCCTGGAAGGCGACCGGGATGGCCCGGCGCCAGAAGGCGACGGCGGCGTCGTTGCCGGGCACCTCCTCGACGAGCCACTCACCCGGGAACCGGCGGAAGATCTCGCGGGCCACTGCCGTGCCCACTCCGCTGCGGCGGTGCTTGCGGACGACGAAGAACTCGCCGAGCCGGTGCGGTGCGCCCGTCCGGACGAGCACGCAGCCGGCCAGCGCGCCGGCCACGCGGACGAGGAAGGCGTGGCGCTCCGGCTCGGTCCAGTAGTGGTCCAGGTATCGGTAGCCGTACTCGCCGTGCGGCCCCAGCTCGCGACCGTCGATCTCGGAGAAGTCGTGCGCGTTGAGCGCCAGCAGCCGCCGGACGACCGGCTTCTCCGTTTCCGCGGCGGGTGAGACGGCGATCTCCACCGCGCCATCCTGTCGGTCTTCGCCGGCCGAGAAGTGTCGTACCTGTTCCCTAGCGTGTGGGTGTGGCTCGGATCTCCGGTTCCTCGACCTTCGAGGGTCTGCTGATCGACTGGTCGATCGACCAGCCGGTCGGTATCTCTCGGTTGCCGGTGGAGCTGTTGTCCCGGGCGCAGGTGGCCGCCGAGCTGGAGAAGGTCCAGGGCCGCAAGGCGATGACGGCGGCCTACGAGGCGGCTCTGATCCTGCGGATGGCGCAGCTGTCCCCCGATGACCACGATCGGCGGCCGGGTTCTGCCGGTGCCCGGTCGGTCGGCTGGACGGCTGGTGCCGGCGAGCCCGGGGTGAGTGAGTTCTTCGCCGGTGAGTTGGCGATGGTGCTCAACCGGGGCCGGGGCACCGCCACCCACCGGTACGCGCGGGCGCGGGCCTGGCGGGACAACCTGCCCGGCACCTACGCCGCGCTGGGCCGCGGGGAGCTGGACGAGTCCCGGGCGGCGGCGCTGGCCGACGTGCTCGGTGACGTCGACCCGCAGTTGGCGGCCGCGATCGAGGGCCGGCTGCTGTCGGAGGCGGTCGATCTGTCGGTGACCACGCTGCGCTCCCGGGCGCTGGAGCTGCTGGCCGAGCTGGACGCCGCAGCCGCCGACGAGCGCCGTGAGGAGGCCCAGCAGGCCGCGGACGTGTTCCTGCAGCCCCGCCCGGACGGGATGGCCACCCTGGGGGCGGACCTGCCGGCCGACGAGGCCGCCGAGGCCTACGCCGTCATCGACACCCTGGCCCGGCTGGCCAAGGCCGACGGCGACCAGCGGCCGATCGCCCGGATCCGCACCGAGCTGTACTCGCTGCTGCTACGCCGCCCCGGCGGCCACGGCCAACCCGATGTGACCGCGCACCTGAGCATCACCGCCACCCTCGACAGCCTCGCCGGCGTCACCGCGCAGGCAGGGACGGTGAACGGGCTGGTGATCACCGCCGCCCACGTCCGCGGGCTGCTCGCCCGCATCGCCGCCCTCGGCCTCGAACCGCCACCGGGCGGCAGCCTGACGTTCGCGATCACCGACACCGACGGCCGGCTGCTGGCCACCACCACCGTCGCCGAACTGCTGCGCATCGCCACGACCGGCTGCCCCGAGCACCCCGCAGATGGTTCTGCTGATGGCTGCGGCTGCCCGGTGCTCGGCATGCCTGCGGCCACCGAGGCGTATGCGCACACCGCCCGCCAGGAGCGCTTCGTCACCACCCGCGACCGCTGCTGCCGGATGCCCAACTGCGGTCAGCGGGTCGGCTGGACCGACCTGGACCACGTCGTCCCGCACGCCGCCGACGGCGACACCACCTGCACCAACCTCTGTTGCCTGTGCCGCTCGCACCACCGGCTGAAGACCTTCGCCCCCGGCTGGCACTTCCGCATGGAGCCCGACGGCACCCTGCACGTCACCACCCCGACCGGCATCACCCGCACCACCCGCCCACCCGGCCTCCGCACAGCCAGGCAGGAACCGGCGCCCCAGCCCCCGGACCTCTCCACCCTCACCGGGATCCGGGACCACCTCCGACAGACGTCCCCCGACCCACCCGACACCGGACCGCCGGCCCACGAACCACAGCCCGGACCGGACGACGACCCGCCACCGTTCTAGCGGACGTCGGTCATCGAGGGCTACGTCAGCGGCGGCGGACCTGCCGCTGGCTGATCGACATCTGCCGTCCGCCGGGCAGCGGACCACCCGGGACGGGCATCTTCGGTCCGCCTAGCGCGCTCATCCGCCGGCCCAGGGTGTTGAGCTCGGCCGCGGTGAGGTTGCGGGGGAGCTTCATGACGTGCGAGCTCAGCTTGGGCAGCGGCACCTGCCCCTCGTCGTCGCCGACGAGGATGTCGTAGATCGGGGTCTCGCCCACGATGCGGGCGACCTTCTTCTTCTCCTGCGCGAGCAGCCCGCGCACCCGGCCGGGCGAGCCCTCGGCCACGAGGATCACCCCGGGCCGGCCCAGCACCCGGTGCACGGCGTCGAGCTGCGTGGTCCCGGCGACCCCGGAGGTCACCCGCCAGTCGCCGCGCATGCCCTCGAGCACCCACGCGGCGGCCCCCGGCTGCCCCTCCACCTGCTTGTAGGCCGACCGCTGCGCCCGCCGACCGAACACGATGAGCGTCGCCAGCAGGGCGAAGAGGATCGCGAGCGGGATGAAGAGGAACGGCATCCCGAGGAGGATCCCGATGACCTCCACGACCGTGGCGGTCAGCACGAAGGTGATGAGCAGGATCCACGGCAGCTTCGGATCGTTCTTGCTCGTCAGCGTGTACGCCTGCTTGATCATGCGGGCGTTGGCGCCGAGCTTCTTCAACCGCCCGACCTTGGGCTGCCCCTTCTTGTCCAGCTTCGGGGCCTTGCCGGCGCCCGCGTCACCGGGCTTGCTGCGTGCCATGCTCCCGAGTCTAGGGACCCGATGCCCGCACCACGCGCACGCTCGCCCGCCGGCAGAGGAGCGGGTCAGATCGTCGGCGTCAGCCCGCGCGCCGCGATCGCCTGCTGGTAGAGCCGGCCGGCGCGGTACGAGCTGCGCACCAGGGGACCGGCCAGGACACCGGGGAACCCGATCCGCTCGGCCTCGGCCTGGAACTCCACGAACTCGTCGGGCTTCACCCAGCGGACGACGGGGTGGTGCCGGGGCGAGGGCCGCAGGTACTGGGTGATGGTCAGCAGGTCGGTGCCGGCGTCGTGAAGTGCACGCATGGTCTCCACGACCTCCTCGGGCTCCTCGCCCATGCCGAGGATCAGGTTCGACTTGGTGACCAGACCGGCCTCGCGGGCCGCCGTCAGCACCTCGAGCGAGCGCTCGAACCGGAAGCCGGGCCGGATCCGCTTGAAGATCCGCGGCACCGTCTCCACGTTGTGGGCCAGAACCTCGGGTCGGGAGGAGAACACCTCCGCCAGCTGCGCGGGGTCGGCGTTGAAGTCCGGGATGAGCAGTTCGACACCGCAGCCGGGCAGCTGCGCGTGGATCTGCCGCACGGTCTCGGCGTACAGCCACGCCCCGCCGTCGGGCAGGTCGTCCCGCGCGACACCGGTGACCGTCGCGTACTTCAGGCCCATCGTGGCGACGCTCTCGGCGACCCGGCGGGGCTCGTCGGCGTCGAAGTCGGCCGGCTTGCCCGTGTCGATCTGGCAGAAGTCGCACCGCCGCGTGCACTGGTCGCCGCCGATGAGGAAGGTCGCCTCGCGGTCCTCCCAGCACTCGTAGATGTTGGGGCAGCCGGCCTCCTCGCAGACCGTGTGCAACCCCTCGCGGCGGACCAGTGACTTCAGCTCGGTGTACTCCGGGCCGGTCTTGAGCCGGGTCTTGATCCACTCCGGCTTGCGCTCGATGGGCACCTGGCTGTTGCGGACCTCGAGGCGGAGCAGCTTGCGGCCGGCCGGCTCGATCGTCGAGCCCGGAGCGGAGGTCGGAACGGCGGGCTCACTCATGATCTCCACGGTACCCGCGAAGACGCCGCCACCCCTCCCAGCACGCAGCCCCCGTCGCGCGGGGCGACGGGGGCTGCGGCGTGGAGCACGGAGCGCGGCTCAGATCTGCCGGTCGTCAGGCCCGGCGGTCGGTCCGGCGTCGGCGCCGCCACCGGAGGTGAACGGCTCGGGGGCGTCGGAACCGTTCTCCGTGGCGCTGTCCGGCCCGTCGCCCTCGACGAGCTGCGCGTCGCGCACGCCCATGTCGGACTCGGCCGGTGCGGAGTCCCCGGTGGTGTCGGCGGTGGAGACGGTCTTGCCGGACATGCTGTCGGAGCTGGGCACGGGGTCCTCTCGGTAGCTCGGGACCGGACCGTCACCGGCCGGCGCCGGGGTCCAGGTGTCGTCCTTCGTGCGGCGGAGGACGGCGAACACCGCGGTACCCAGCGCCAGGGCGAGCAACACCCACGGCCACCGCCGGGGCTCCGGTTCGATGCCGGCCTTCTGCTTGACCACCTTGGCGGTGCTGGCGGCCGCCTTCTCGAACTCGCGACGCTTCTTGGCGGCCGTCTTCCGGGCCTTCTTCGCGCCCTTGCGCGCCTTGCGCGTGGACTTCTCCGCCCCGGCGGCGAGCTCCGCGCGCCGCGCGTCCAGCTCGCTCAGCGCGCTGTCGACACCGGCGGCGAGGGTCTCCCGGGCACTCTCGAGGGCGGGGGTGACAGCCTCGCGCGCAGCCGCCACCTTGGGGGTGGCGTACGCCAGCGCGGCCACCTGGGCGGCCTCCAGCCGTGGGACGACGTCGTCGTGCAGGGTCTTCTGCGCCGCTCCGCGGGCGGCCTCCACCCGCGGCGCGAGGTCGGCCGCCGCCTTGGCCGCGGCGGACTGCGCCGAGCTCACGGCCGACGCCACCTTCGGGGCTGCGGTCTCGCGGACGGCCTCCATCCGCGGGGCGAGTGCGTCCCGGGCCGCCTCGACCCGGGGGGCGAGCGCCTCCTTGGCCGTCGCCACCGCCGGCGCGGCTGCCGCGGTGGCCGCAGCGATCCTGGGCGCGACCGCCTTCTGGGCGGCGCCGATGCGCGGCGCCGCCGCCTCCCGAGCAGCGGCCACCCGGGGCCCGAGCTGCTCGGCGGCGAGGCGTCCGGCTTCGGTGGCCGCCACTCCGATGTGGGCGAAGCCCTCCTGGAGCTCGGTGCCGATGACCTGACCGCGCGTCTTCTTGCGGAACACGAGCTGCACCTTTCGTTGATCGTCTCCGCGCCATCCTGCCCGCTGGATCGGTCGCGCACACCCCGAGAGCGCAGGTCGGGGCGCGGGATGACCGGCACCTCGCTAGCGTCGGGGCGTGCAACTGCGGATCTTCACCGAACCCCAGATGGGTGCCACGTACGACGACCTGCTCGCCGTGGCCCGGCGGACCGAGGAGACCGGCTTCGACGCCTTCTTCAGGTCCGACCACTACCTGACGATGGGCGGCGACGGCCTGCCCGGGCCGACCGACGCGTGGGTGACCCTCGCCGGGCTGGCCCGCGAGACCAGCCGGATCAGGTTGGGCACGCTGATGACGGCGGGGACCTTCCGGCTGCCCGGACCGCTGGCGATCTCCGTCGCCCAGGTGGACCAGATGAGCGGCGGCCGGGTCGAGCTCGGCATCGGCTCCGGCTGGTTCGCCCAGGAGCACACCGCCTACGGCATCCCGTTCCCGTCGCTGGGCGAGCGGTTCGACCGCTACGAGGAGCAGTTGGCCGTCATCAGCGGCCTGTGGAACACCCCGGTAGGGGAGACCTTCGACTTCGACGGACAGCACTACCAGCTGTCGAACTCCCCGGCGCTGCCCAAGCCGGTGCAGGAGGGCGGCATCCCGATCCTGGTCGGCGGCGGCGGGAAGAAGCGCACCCCGCGCCTGGCCGCCCGCTACGCCGCCGAGTTCAACGTGCCGTTCATGTCGGCCGAGGACAACGCGCGGCTGTTCGCCGGCGTGCGCGAGGCCTGCGAGGAGCAGGGGCGCGACCCGTCGTCCCTGGTCTACAGCTCGGCGCTGGTCGTCTGCGTGGGTAAGGACGAGGCGGAGATCGCCCGCCGCGCCGCGGCGATCGGCCGCGAGGTCGAAGAGCTGCGCGAGCACGGTGTGGCCGGGACGCCGGCCGAAGCTGTCGACATCATCGGCCGGTACGCCGAGGCGGGGTCCCAGCGGATCTACCTGCAGGTGCTCGACCTCGGCGACCTCGACCACCTCGACCTGGTGGCGGCGGAGGTGGCTCCGCAGCTCGGCTAGCCGGCTCCCGGGCCGGGCGCGACGGGATCGACCGGGAGCAGGCGCTGGGCGAGCTGCTCGGGCGGTAGCGGTGCCGCTGGGTGCAGGACCGCGCACCCGAGCCGGCCGAGGGCGGCGTCGGTGTCGGGGTCGACCGACTCGGCCGTGACGGCGTTGCCCAGGGACGTGGCCAGCGCGATGGTGTGCCCGACCACGAGGTGGGCGCGGCGGTCGCGGACGATGTCACCGACGGCCGCGCGGTCCAGCACGATCCGGTCCGCGGCCAGGTCCCGCACGGCGAGCAGGGCCAGCGCACCGGTGCCCGGCGCGGTGACCGCCGTCGGGATGCCGCGGACCTTCAAGGCTTCGATCAGGGTCGGGATGTCGTCCGGCCGGGTGGCGACGGCGTCGCGGCCGATCCGGATCAGCAGCGCCTCGGGGGGCAGCGTCGCCCGCAGGAGCGCGGCGGCGATGCGGTCCGGGAGGCGCGACGTGTTCAGGTCCGACGACGAGACGGTGAGGGCCACCGGCACGGGGACGGCGTCCCACCACTGCGCCACGGCGCGGACCGCCTCGTCGAGCACGGCGACACCACCCGCGGCGTCGGGGAGGTGGCCGGGTGACCGGACGAGCGCGACGGCGACCTGCAGCCGGCCCTCGGCATCGTGCCAGGGCTGGAGGAGCAGACGTCCGTCCCCGGAGAGCTCCGCGTGAGCAGCGGCGTCCGGGCCCGGGAGCTCCGCGTCGTACCAGCGGACGCCCCCACGGGTCGACTTGGCGGCGTACATGGCGAGATCGGCGAGGTGGAGGAGCTCGGCGACGGTGACCGCCTGGTCCGGCGCCCCTGCGATCCCGATGCTCGCTCCGACCCGCGTCGTCACGTGCCCCAGGTCCACCGGCTGGCAGGCCAGCTCGTGCAGCCGCCGCGCGCACCGATGGGCGTCCGCGGGCGCGGCCTCCGGGAGCAGCACGGCGAACTCGTCCCCGCCGAGACGAGCCACGAGGTCCTCGGGACGGACGGCACCGCGGAACCGCTCGGCCAGCTGCCGCAGGACGTCGTCGCCGGCGGCGTGGCCCAGACCGTCGTTCACCACCTTGAACGCGTCCAGGTCCACCAGCGCGAGGGCGAGCTGCCGGCCGGCGGCCAGGTGCTTCTCCGCCTCCTGGACGAGCCCCCGCCGGTTGGCCAGTCCGGTGAGCTCGTCGGTCGCCGCAAGACGGCGGGCCTCGTGCAGCGTCCGGAGCTGGTGCACCGTCAGCACGCTGCGGGCCATGAACGCTCCGAGGCACCCGACGGCGCACAGCTCGCCGATGCCGAGCCACCCGTCGCCCCACTGCAACCCCAGGACGACGAGGGAGGCCGCCGTGCACGCCAGGGGGACCGTGACCGCCCGCCAGCTCGTGCCCGACGTGTCCGTCGCCGGCGGCCGGACGGGACGAGGGGGGAAGACGGCCACGGCGCAGATCAGCACCGCGTTGAGGATCCACAGCAGCTCCAGCGGCCCGCCCGGCACGTACTCCCCGTCCGCCAGCATGGCCATGAGCAGCAGGTCACCGACGGCCTTGTTGGCGAGCACCACGCAGGCCACCGCGAGCAGCCTGTCGATCCGCAGACCGACCATGGCGATCACGGCGCCGACCAGCGCGAGGACGAGGACGTCGGCGATCGGGTACGCGAGGGTCACCGCCGTCGCGAGCCCGTCGAGCCCGTCCGTCGCGAGCCACGGGCCGATGCCGTACACGACGGCCACCGCGGTGACCCCGAGCGCGGCGATGATGCCGTCGAGCCAGGTGATCGGCTGCACCCGGCGCAACCGCAGCCGGAGCAGGGACACCGGGACGACGAACAGCGGCAGGTAGGAGGCCAACCACCAGACGTCCGCGGCCGACGGGTGCGGCACGGCTCCGGGCCCGGCGGCGACCAACCCGAAGACGACGTTGCCGACCAGGGTGAAGGCCATGGCCAGCGCCGTCCCCCACCAGACCGGCCGCTCCTCCGCGGACCGTCGTCCGGCGCGTGCGCAGAGCGCGATCGCCAGCAGCGGTGCGGCGTTGAACAGGACGATGTCGTAGACGACGATCTCGGCGCCGGTGTGCGGGCGCAGCGGGATGCCGGTGAGGAAGAGCGGAAGGGTCAGCGCGGCGACCGCCACGAGGGCGCCGGGATGGCGCGTCCAGCTCCGGGACGACGTCGGCTCGGAAACCCCCACCATGAGCCGGGAGACTGCCATACGGGCAGGTCGGCGGGGGCGGACGCGCTGGCACGGGCGGAAAGGCACCGGCGGGTCAGCCCGGCGTGGAGCGGCTCGCGTCGGCCAGGGGGCGCGACGGGCGTCCCAGCCACGCCCGGAAGTCGGCGACCGGCATCGGGCGGGCGATGGCGTAGCCCTGGGCGATGTCGCAGCCGAGCCGCGCCAGCGCGGTGTGCGTCTCGGCGTCCTCGATCCCCTCGGCCACCACCCGCACACCCAGCCGGTGCGCGAGCAGGGCCGTGTACTCGACGATCGCGGCGGCCTTGTCGTCCCCGGCGACGTCGCGGGTCAGGGTGCGGTCGAGCTTCAGTTCGTCGGCCGGCAGGTGGCGCAGGTAGGCCAGGGAGCTGTAGCCGGTGCCGTAGTCGTCGATGGAGGTGCGCACGCCGAGGCGGCGCAGCTCACCGAGCACCTGCCGACCGCGCTCGGGGTCGGCCATGAGGGTGTCCTCGACGAGCTCGAGCGTCAGCGCCTCGGCCGGCAGCCCGTGCCGCTCCAGCGCCGTCCGCACCTTGGCCGGGAGGTCGACGTCGTTGACGTTGGCGGCCGACAGGTTGACCGAGACCGGGACGGGGTGCTGGAGCCACCACCCGGCGGCGGCGGTGAGGGCGAGGTCGAGGACCTTGTCGGTGAGCGGGCGGAGCAGGCCGGCCTGCTCGGCGGCCGGCAGGAGCTCGGCGGGGGAGAGCAGGCCGCGGACGGGGTGCTGCCAGCGGACCAGCGCCTCGACACCGACGACGTCGCCGTCGGTGAAGGAGACCTGCGGCTGGAGGTGGACGAGCAGCTCGTCGCCGTCGAGGGCGGTGCGGAGGTCCTCCATGGTGCGCAGCCGGTCGCCGCTGCCACCGTGGGGGTCCGGGGCGTAGACGTGCACGCCCTCGCCGGCGCCCTTGGCGGCGTACATGGCGATGTCGGCGCAGCGCAGGAGCTCCTGGACGGTGGTGGCCGGGACGGGCGCGGTGGCGACGCCGATGCTGACGCCGACGTGCAGGCGGATGTCCTCGACCGGGAAGGGACGCAGGACGAGTGCGCGCAGTCGTTCGGCGCGGTCGTGGGCCTGGTCCAGCGAGATGTCGGGCAGCAGGACGGCGAACTCGTCGCCGCCGAGGCGCGCGAGGACCTCGCCGGGGCGCAGCGCCGGCTGGAGGCGGGGACCGATCTGGCGGAGCAGCTCGTCGCCGGCGGTGTGACCGAGGCTGTCGTTGACCTCCTTGAAGCCGTCGAGGTCGAGCAGCAGCAGGGCGGCCGGCCGGGCAGCGGTGGCCTCGGCGAGGACCTGGTCGGCCTTCTCCAGCAGGACCCGGCGGTTGGGCAGGCCGGTCAGCTCGTCGGTGCGGGCCTGCTCGCGGACCTCGTTGAAGGCCCGGAGCTCGCCGAAGGTGGTGAAGGTGCGGACGATCGCGGCCAGCGTGCAGCCGGTGGCCAGCCAGGCGGCGCCGATCGGCAGCTGGTCACCCCAGCCGACCATCAGCACCACGAGGCTCGCCAGCTGGCAGACCAGGGGCACCGCGATCAGCCGCCAGCTCAGCCGGATGCCGGCCTCGGTCACCGGGGGCGGAGCCGGGCGGGCGAGGTAAGCGGCCACGGCCACCAGCGCGACGCTGGCCAGCCAGGTGAGCTCCAGCGGGCCGCCGTCGACGTAGGTGCCGCGGACGGTCCGGGAGAACAGCAGGAGGTCGCCGACTGTCATCAGCGCCAGGGCGGGGACGAGCAGGCCCATCGTGCGGTCCAGCCGCAGGCCCAGGATCGAGCCGACCGCGAACAGCATCGCGATGAGCAGCACGTCGGTCGCCGGCATGCCCAGCTGCATCAGGGGCACGGCTTGGCGCCCGGGGGCGGGGTCGAGATACGGCCCGATGAGGAACGCGACGCCCACGGCGCCGGCGCCCAGGGCACCGATGACGCCGTCGAGCCACATGCTGGGGTGGAAGCGCGGCACGCGGACGCGGATCATCGAGACGACGGTGACGTAGAGCAGCAGGTAGCCGACCAGGGCGATCGCGTCGACGACGGGGCTGACGGTGCCGGTGGCGTCCGAGCCGGCCTGGTAGGTGCGCAGCGCGTTCCCGACGGTGCTGACCAGCAGCGCCGCGGACAGCGAGCGCCAGGCCAGCCGGTCCCGCGGGACGCGGTCGGCTGCCAGCCAGCACAGCGCGACGGCCGGCAGGTAGGCGACGTTGTAGAGCACCAGGTCGTAGACGCCGTCCCACACCGCGCCCGCCGGACGCGGGCCGATGCCGGTGGCGAACGCCGCGACGCAGCCCAGCATCAGCACCAGCAGCCCGCGCGAGCGCGGGTGCCGGCGCTGCTCCGTCACGACGTCTCCGACCACGAGCCGGTCATCGGCCTCGCCACGGCCCGGCTGCACACACCCCCGGCGGGTCACCCCTCCGACGGGTGAGGGCCCCGATGGTGCCGCGCTCCGGCCGGGCTCCGGGGCGCCGGAGTAGTCTGCTGGCGTGACCAGGCGGCTCCTGCTTCGCCGGCCGTGCTGACCTGACCCGTCCGACAGCACGGCGACCCCTCCTGCGCGAGGGGTTTCTTTCTGTCTGCCGTCGGACGAGCACCTCCGTTCACTCCCGGGAGCACCAGCGATGAGCAAGACCGCAGACCAGCCGACAGCCGAGACGGCGACCGGTGGGGAGATCCCGCCGCACCGCTACACGCCGGCGCTGGCCCAGGAGCTCGAGCTCCGCTGGCAGGACCGCTGGGAGTCCGAGGGCACCTTCCACACGCCCAACCCGACCGGGCGGCTGAGCGAGGGCTTCGAGCGGGTCGCCGAGCGGCCGAAGTTCTTCGTGATGGACATGTTCCCGTACCCCTCGGGTGCGGGCCTGCACGTCGGGCACCCGCTCGGTTACCTGGGCACGGACGTCACCAGCCGGTTCCGCCGCATGGACGGCGACAACGTGCTGCACCCGATGGGCTACGACGCCTTCGGTCTGCCCGCCGAGCAGTATGCCGTCCAGACCGGGCAGCACCCGCGGGTCACCACCGAGGCCAACATCGCCGCGATCAGCGCGCAGCTGCGCCGGCTGGGCGTCGACCACGACCAGCGCCGGACCTTCGCCACGATCGACCCCGGCTACTACAAGTGGACGCAGTGGATCTTCCTGCAGATCTTCGGGTCGTGGTTCGACGAGGAGGCCGGCAAGGCCCGCCCGATCGCCGAGCTGGTCGCCGAGCTGGACGCCGGCACGCGGCAGCCGGGGGAGGGCACCAACCCCTCCGGCCGGCCGTGGGCGGAGCTGGACGACGTCGAGAAGCGACGCGTCGTGGACGCGCACCGGCTGGCCTACCTCCACGAGGCGCCGGTCAACTGGTGCCCCGGCCTGGGCACCGTGCTGTCCAACGAGGAGGTCACCGCCGACGGCCGGTCGGAGCGCGGCAACTTCCCGGTGTTCCGGCGCCCGCTCAAGCAGTGGATGATGCGGATCACCGCCTACGCCGACCGGCTGCTGGCCGATCTGGACCGGCTGGACTGGTCGGACTCGCTGAAGCTGATGCAGCGCAACTGGATCGGCCGCTCGACGGGCGCCAAGATCCGGTTCCCCGTCGGGGACGAGAGCGTCGAGGTCTTCACCACCCGGCCCGACACGCTGTTCGGGGCCACCTACATGGTGCTCGCGCCGGAGCACCCGCTGGTCGCCGCGCTGACCGCGGAGGCCTGGCCCGACGGCACCGACCCGTGGTGGACCGGCGGCGCGGCCACGCCGGCCGATGCCGTGCGCGAGTACCAGCGGCAGGCCTCCCGCCGCTCGGAGCTGGACCGCCAGGACGCCGGCCGGGAGAAGACCGGCGTGTGGCTGGGCGTCAGCGCCGTCAACCCGGTCAACGGTCGGGAGCTGCCGGTGTTCATCGCCGACTACGTGCTGACCGGCTACGGCACCGGAGCGATCATGGCCGTGCCGGGTGAGGACCAGCGCGACTGGGAGTTCGCGAGGACGTTCGGCCTGGACGTCGTCCCCACCGTGGAGCGGCCCGAGGGTTTCGACGACGACAGCGGCGCCTACACCGGGCCCGGGCGGATGATCAACTCCACCAACGCCGAGGTCTCGCTGGACGGCCTGGACAGGCAGACCGCCATCGCGCGGATCACCGACTGGCTGGTCGCCCGGGGCGCCGGCGAGGCGACCACCACCTACAAGCTGCGCGACTGGCTGTTCAGCCGGCAGCGCTACTGGGGCGAGCCGTTCCCGATCGTCTACGACGAGGACGACAACCCGATCGCCGTCCCCGAGTCGGCGCTGCCGGTGCTGCTGCCGGAGGTCGACGACTACTCGCCGAAGACCTTCGCCGACGACGACGCCGACTCCTCGCCGGAGCCGCCGCTGTCGCGGGCCACGGACTGGACGACGGTCGAGCTGGACCTGGGCGACGGCCCGAAGAAGTACCGCCGCGAGACCAACACGATGCCCAACTGGGCCGGCTCCTGCTGGTACTACCTGCGCTACCTGGACCCGGGCGACGACAGCCAGATGGTCGACCCCGAGCTGGAGCGCTACTGGATGGGCCCGCGGGAGCCCGGTGACGTCGGCGGCGTCGACCTGTACGTCGGCGGCGTCGAGCACGCCGTGCTGCACCTGCTGTACGCCCGCTTCTGGCACAAGGTGCTGCACGACCTGGGCCACGTGTCCAGCGAGGAGCCGTTCCGGCGGCTGGTGAACCAGGGGTACATCTCGGCCTACGCCTACACCGACGAGCGCGGCTTCTACGTGCCCGCCGCCGAGGTCGTCGAGCAGGACGGTCAGTTCTTCCACGAGGGCAAGCCGGTCAACCGCGAGTACGGGAAGATCGGCAAGAGCCTGAAGAACATGGTCACGCCCGACGAGATGATCGGCCAGTACGGGGCGGACACGTTCCGCGTGTACGAGATGTCGACCGGCCCGCTGGAGCAGTCGCGGCCGTGGGAGACCAAGGCCGTGGTCGGCTCGCAGCGGCTGCTGCAGCGCATCTGGCGGGTCGTCGTCGACGAGGTGTCCGGGGCCGTCCGCGCGGCCGACGACCTCGAGGCGGGCGAGGAGACGCTGCGCGCGCTGCACAAGACGATCGACGGCGTCCGCGACGGCTACTCGACGCTGCGGTTCAACATCGCCGTCGCCCGGATCACCGAGCTGACCAACCACCTGACGCAGGCCTACGGGTCCTCGTCACCGGTGCCGCGGTCGGTCGTCGAGCCGCTGGTGCTGATGGTCGCGCCCCTGGCCCCGCACCTGGGCGAGGAGCTGTGGGCGCGGCTGGGCCACGACGAGTCGGTGGCCTGGGCGCGGTTCCCCGTGGCCGAGGCGCGCTGGCTGGTCGACGACATGGTGCAGGTCGCCGTCCAGGTCAACGGGAAGGTCCGCGCCCAGGTCAGCGTGCCGGCCGACGCCGACGCCGCGGCCCTGGAGGAGGCGGCCCGCGCCGACGAGAAGATCGCCGGCTACCTGGACGGGGCGACGGTGCGTCGCGTCGTCGCCGTCCCGGGACGGCTGGTGAACTTCGTCCTCGGCTGACCGCCGGGGCCGTCAGGCCGGAACGGCCGTGGTGAGGACGGCGCGCATCGCGTCCACGACCGGGTCCAGCGCGTCGGCGACGGAGACGTCCCGGCCGAGCTCGGCGGACAGCGACGTCACGCCGGCGTCCGGGATGCCGCAGGGGACGATGGCGCCGAACGCCCCCAGGTCGGGATCGCAGTTGAGCGCGAAGCCGTGCATGGTGACCCCGCGGGCGACCCGGATGCCGATGGCCGCGACCTTCCGCTCGGGACGCCCGGTCGCCGGGTCGGCGGGCAGCCAGACGCCGCTGCGGCCCTCGACCCGGCCCGCGGTCACGCCGAAGCCGGCGCAGACGTCGATGAGCGCGCCCTCCAGGCGGCGGACGTAGGCGACGACGTCGACGGGGTCGGGCAGGGCCACGATCGGATAGCCGACGAGCTGCCCCGGTCCGTGCCAGGTGATCTTGCCGCCGCGGTCGACGTCGACCACCGGGGTGCCGTCGACCGGCCGCTCGTGGGGCTCGGTGCGCTTGCCGGCGGTGTAGACCGACGGGTGCTCCAGGAGCAGGAGCGTGTCCGGCCCCGTGCCGGCCACCCGTCGCTCGTGCAGCTCGCGCTGCATCTCCCAGGCCCGCTCGTAGGGGACGAGGCCCGCTCGGATCACCGTCAGCTCGGTCACGCAGCCAGCCTAGGCCCGCAACTGGCGCAGCACCGCCCGCGCGGCACGGGCGCCGCTGGCGAGAGCGCCCTGGATGGACGGGGTGTCGCGGTGGTCGCCGCACACGAACAGCCCGTCGCCGAGGTCCACGGGGCGGCGCAGCTCCAGCGGTGGCACGGCGGCCGGTTGGGCGCCCGTGACGGTGATGCTGGTCAGGTGCGCCAGGTCGGTGGTCGCGACGCCGTGCGCCCGGGCGATCTCCTCCCGGCCGTCGGCCTCCCGAGTCGGCGCCAGGGTCGAGCTGGCCACCAGCGCCCGGTCGTCCGGGCTGTAGCGGGGCTGGGCGTCGGTGAGCACGACCGTGTTGACCAGCGGCCCACCGGGGCGGCCGAGCACCAGCAGCGGCTCGTCCCACGGCGAGGTGGGCAGCACGTGCAGGTGGGTGGTGACCTGACGCGGCGCCGACGCGGGGAGGCCGGGCAGCAGCTCCGCCGCGGTCGCCGGATCGGTGGCGACGACGACGGCGTCCGCGCGGACGGAGCCCGACCCGGTGCGGACCTCGCCCGGCGTGACGCCGGTGACCCGCCGACCTAGCTGCAGCGCGTGCACCGGGAGGCGCGCCGCGAGCTGCTCGCCCACCGCCTGCATCCCGCGGGCGGGCAGGCCGATGCGGCCCCGGACGAAGCTGCGCCACAGCAGGTCCAGGTAGCGGCTGGAGGTCTCGAGCCCGTCCTCGAGCAGGACCCCGGCCAGGAACGGCCGGAGGAAGCGGTCGAGTGACTCCCCGCCGGCGCCGGCGCTGCGGAGGGCCTCCTCGGCGGTGCGTTCGGGGGCCGCGAGCAACCGCCGCACCGGCAGGTAGCCGGCGCGCACCGAGAACGCGGCGAGCGCGGCCTTCTCGCGCAGGGTGCCGATCGGTGCGGTGACCGTGGCGGGCAGCGTGGTGGGGCGGCTGCGCGGGTCGACGACGCGGTGGGTGGTTCCCTCACCGGGGATGCGCGCGCCGGTGCGGAAGTAGCCGAGGTCGAGATCGGCTAGGTCGAGGTCGGCCACCCGCGGGTAGCCGGTGTTGAGTACCTGGAACCCCCGGTCGACGACGAACCCGTCGATCCGATCGGTGCTCAGCCGCCCACCGACGTGGTCGCTGCCCTCCAGCACGAGGACGTCGCGCCCGGCCGCTGCCAGCCGCGTCGCGGCCGCCAGCCCGGCCAGGCCCGCCCCCACCACCACGACCTCGGCCCGCGTCGGCTGCGTCACCGGCCCACGGTAGCCAGCCCGCCGTCGCGGAGCCTGTGGACGACGGACCCGCCGCACCCGCGGTTCGGCCTACGGTCCCCGTCATGTCCGCAGCCGAACCGGAATCCGCGCCGCCCGTCGTCCCCGGCTACACGCTCCAGGAGCTGCTGGGCCGCGGCAGCACGGGCGAGGTGTGGCGGGCGGTGCCGCGGCGCGGCGGCGCGGCGGTGGCGGTCAAGGTGCTGGTGGAGGGCGATCCGGGGCGGCAGGCGCGGGAGGCGGCGCTGCTCGGCGAGCTCGACCACCCCCACCTCGTCCGGCTGGTCGAGGTCGTCCACCAGCCGCGACGAGGCGGCGGGGCACCGCGGGTCGCGCTCGTCCTCGAGCTGCTCGAGGGCGGCAGCCTGGCCGCGCTGCTCGGCGTCCGCGGCCGGCTCACGCCCGGGGAGGTCGTGACGGTCTGCGCCCCGATCGCCGCGGCTCTGGCCCACGCGCACGCGCACGGCATCGTCCACGGCGACCTCGCGCCGGGCAACGTCGTCTTCACCGCCGAGGGGCGGCCGGTCCTGACCGACCTCGGCGTGGGGCGGGTGCTGGGCGAGGCGGCGGCCGCCGAGGTGACCCCGGCCTACGTCGATCCGACGGTCGCCCGCGGGGAGGTGCCCGGGCCCGCGTCGGACGTCTTCGGCGTGGCCGCCGCCGCCTTCCACGCGCTCACCGGCATCCCGCCGTGGAACGCCGCCGACCCGGCCGAGACCCTCGCCGTCGCCGCGCACGGGTCCCTGCCCGACCTGGCCGAGCTCGCGCCGGACGCGCCGCCGGCGTTGCTCGAGGTCATCGGCCGGGGGCTCGCGGCCGATCCGCAGCACCGCGGGTCGGCGGCCGCCTTCGCCCTCGACCTCCG
>NZ_LWUA01000244.1 GCF_005222955.1 Blastococcus sp. CCUG 61487
ACACCGGAGGCCCTTACATGAATCGATCCACCTGGGACGAGGACGCCGGCCGACGACACCACCATGTGCGGGAACGGTTCGTCCCGTTGTCCTTGCAGTGCGTGACGACGCTCCTCGGCCGTGCAGAGAAAGGGGACCGCCCCGGTGGCGGGTGGGGGTGCCTCTCCGGACAGTGAGTGCGCTCGCTGTTGCTCGTAACCGGGGGTCACACTTGTCTCTGCGCCGCTCCTCAGTCCTGCGTCGTGCACTCATCGGGTCCGGTCTGGCGACCGCCCTCGTCGTCGTCCCGGGAGTCGCTGCCGCAGCTCCCGCCGAGCCGACGGACCCGCTGACCGCCGTGACCGACGCACTCACCGGCGCGGAGAACCCGCTCGCCCCGGGTGCCCCGGGTGCCGGCGAAGGCGCCGGGACCGAGGGCACCGACGAGACCGACGAGACCGAGGACCCCGCGGACGAGGCGCCGCCGTTCGAGGTGCCCCAGGAGCTCAAGGACGCCTTCGAGCAGGCCGGCTTCTCCGAGGAGTGCGTCGACGGGGTGTCCGCCGGTCTGGCGCAGCTCGGGGCGGGCCTGGCCGGGCTCGGCGACTTCGAGGCGTTCGCCGCAGGGCTGCAGGCCCAGCTCGAGGCGCTGGGCGAGATCTCCGACCCGACTGCGCTGCCCGGCGCCATCGAGTCGCTCCTAGGCGGCCTGACGGGGGCGCCTCCCGGCCCCGGTGAGGACATCGTCGGCGGCCTCCAGACGATCCTCGCTGCGCTGCAGGAGTGCGTGCCCGCACCGCCCTCGGGTGGCGGGGAGGACGAGCCGGCGCCCACGCCGCCCGTTGCCGGTCCGTCCCCGCAGGCGCCCGCTCCGGCTCCCGCGCCCGTGCCGGTCGAGCACACGGCCAAGCCGGGTGCGTACCCCGGCTACGCGCCGACCGGCGCCGGGGTGAACGAGGCCGCGGACTCCACGGCACCCCTGGCCGCCCTCGGCGGTGTTGCGCTGCTGGCTGGTGCCGGTGCGGCCGGGTACGGGATGCGGCGGCGTGCGCTTCGTACGCGGGATTGATCTCCGCGCCGCCGGCGCGGTCCTGATCGCTCTGGCGGCCGGGGTCGGCATGCTGTTCGTCGTCGCCGCGCGGCCTGATGGGGGTGCTGCGTCGTCGGAGGAGCCCGCAGTCGCGCTCGCCGCCGGTGAGGTCCTGGCGACCGGCCCGATCCAGCCGGCCCGGCTGAGCATCCCCACCCTCGGCGTGGACGCGCCGGTCGAGTCGCGCGGGACCATGCAGTACGAGAACCCGTTCACCGGCGAGCAGGTGATCGGCTACGGCGTGCCCGAGTCGATGGCGACGACGTCGTGGTGGTCCGACGGCCCGCAGCCGGGTTCGGGGGAGATGGCGGTCATCCTCGGCCACCAGCAGGCCGGCGGCGGTGCGGTGTTCGACCGGCTGCACACGCTCGAGGACGGCGACGAGGTGGCGCTGCGCGACGGCAGCGGCGCCGTCCTGCGACTGCGGGTGCTGGGGTCGCCGGTGACCGGCCTGGACAAGGCGACGTCGGCGCTGGCCGAGACGCTGAACGGCCATCCCGCGGACGCGGATGTCGCGCTGGTGACCTGCGGGGGCGAGTTCGACGACGACGCCGGTGCCAGCACCGACAACACGGTGGTCTTCGCGACCGTGGTGCGCTGACCCGGGCGGGTCCGCTCGCTGAGCCCCCGCTCCACCGGCCTCTCCGAGGCCGCGACGCCGCCCGCCCGCTGTCCTCGCCGGACACGTCCAGCGCTCGAAGGTCTCGGAGGCGGCGAGACAACGGAAACTGTCGGACCCCGAACGTATGTTCGGGTCATGCAGCGGAGCACGGCTTCCTCCCGGGTGGAGTCGCTGCTGGCCGACTGGCTGGCGGTGCTACCCGAGTCGGACGCGCGGTTGCCCGTGAGCCGGTTGGGTGCCGGGGAGGTGGCGGCGGAGCTGGGTCGGATCCAGCGGAACCGGGCGCGGGATGCCGCGCGGGAGGCGGAGCTGATCCTGCGGCTGGCCGAGCTGCGCCCCGATGTCGACGATCCGCCCGACACGGCCGGTGGCCGGCGGCGGCGGTCGTGGCGGAAGACGGCGCCGGAGTTTCCGGGGGTGAGCGAGTTCTTCCCCGACGAGGTGGCGCACGCGATCAACCTGGGCCGGGGCACGGCGGCGTTCCGGGCGCGGCGGGCGTTCGCATGGCGGGAGAACCTGCCGGCCACCTTCGGCGCACTGCGCCGCGGGCAGCTCGACGAGCGCCGCGCCGATGTGCTGGCCGACGTGCTGCAGCACACCACCCCGGCGCTGGCCCGCGCCGTGGAGGCGGTGCTGCTGCCGGAGGCGGCGGAGCTATCGCTGGCTCGGTTGCGGGCCCGGGCGCTGGAGCTGCTGGCCGAGCTGGATGCCGACGCGGTGGAGCAGCGGCGCAGGGAGGCCGAGCAGGCCGCTGACGTGCGCGCCTACCCCACCGCCGACGGGATGGCGGCGCTGACCACGGACATGACCGCCGAGGACGCGGCGGCCTGCTTCGCGGTGATCGACGCGCTGGCGGCGATGGCGAAGGCCGACGGTGACCCGCGCCCGATCGGGGTGATCCGCTCCAGCATCCATTCGATGCTGATCCTGCGCCCGGCCGACCACGGGCTGGGCGCGGTGACGGTCAACCTCACGGTCACCGCTGCCCTGGACGGGCTGGAAGGCGCCTCGGCGCGCGGTGGTGAGGTGAACGGGTTCCCGGTCACCGCCGCCCACCTCCGCGCACTACTGGCACGGGTCCAGGCGCTCGGCCTGACCACCCCGGAGGGCGGGTCGCTGACGTTCGCGCTCACCGACCAGCACGGCCGGCTGCTCGCCACCGTCACCGCCGCCGAACTGGCCCGGCTCGCCACGCAGGGCTGCCCCGACCACCCCGACACCCAGCCCGCAGCAGCCGGGCAGTCGGACGCGGAGCAGCCGGGAGCGCAGCAGTCGAGCGAGGGCGGGCAGTCACCTTCCTGCGACTGCCCGGTCGCGGGCATGCCGGCCGACACCGACGCCTACGAGCCCCGCGCCGCCCAGCGGCGGTTCGTCACCACCCGCGACCGCCGGTGCCGCGCACCCAACTGCGGCCAGCGGGTCGGCATGGCCGATCTGGACCACGTGATCCCGCACGGCCAGGGCGGCCGGACGACCTGCGCGAACCTCTGCTGCCTGTGCCGCTCCCACCACCGGCTGAAGACCTTCGCCCGCGGCTGGACCTTCCGCATGGACCCCGACGGCACCCTGCACGTCACCAGCCCCTCGGGAGTCACCCGCACCACCCGCCCACCGGGCCTGCGGCCCCGAGAACCCGAACCACCGCAACCGGACCCGGTCGATGACCCGCCACCGTTCTGAGCTGCCCGCGGTGCGCCGCGGTGTCGGTGAGCGACGGGGTCCAGCAGGGTCAGTCGGACGCGGTGCCCCCGGCGGAGAGCGGGACGACGTCCCCGACGACCCAGACCGCAGGCGGCGCGACCTTCTCCTCCACGATCACCCGCGCCAGCTCGCCCAGCGTCGTGCGCACGGTCCGCTCCGTCGGGGTCGAACCGTCCGTGACCACGGCGACCGGGGTCGAGGGGGAACGGCCGTGCGCGACCAGCGTCTCGGCGATCGCTCCGGCGGTGTCCACGCCCATGAGCACCACCACGGTGCCCCGGAGGCGGGCGATCGCGGACCAGTCCACCAGCGAGTTCGGATGTCCTGGGGGCAGATGACCGGAGACGACGACGAACTCGTGGGTCAGCCCGCGATGGGTGACCGGGATCCCCGCGAGGGCCGGGACCGCGATCGCGCTGGTGATGCCGGGGACCACCTCCACCGGCACGCCCGCGGCCGCGCACGCCTGCACCTCTTCCATGCCGCGGCCGAACACGAACGGGTCGCCGCCCTTGAGCCGCACCACCCGCTTGCCGTCCCGCGCACGCGAGACGAGCAGGTCGTTGATCTGTTCCTGGGCCATCGACCGGCCGCGCGGCAGCTTGGAGGCGTCGATGACCTCCACCTCCGGTGGCAGCGACGCCAGCAGGGACAGCGGCGCCAGGTGGTCGGCCACGACGACGTCGGCCTGCGCCACGGCCTGCCGGCCGCGCACGGTGATCAGCGCCGGATCGCCCGGACCGCCGCCCACCAGCACCACCCGTCCGCCCCGGCCGCTGGTCACCTCGCGGGAGGTCCGGTCGGCGACGGTGCCGTCGGTCAGCCCGGCGACGACGGCGTCGCGCACGGCCACCGCCCGCTGCGGGTCACCGCCGCCGTGCACGCCGACCACCAGATCACCGTGCCGGCCGGTCGCCGGCGTCCACACGCTCGAGGTGGCCCGGTCGTCGGCGCGGGCGCAGAAGATGCGGGCGGCCTCCGCCTCGGTCGCGACCGCCGCGTTGACCGCGGCGTCGTCCGTCGCGGCGACGGCGTACCAGGCGCCGTCGAGGTCACCGGGTTCGTACCGCCGCCGCACCCAGGTGAGCGATCCCGGCGCCACCAGCGCCTCGAGCGCCGGGGTCACCTCCGGGCTGACGACGGTCACCGACGCCTGTGCCTCGAGGAGCCCGGCCACCCGCCGGTGGGCGACCTGCCCTCCGCCCACGACGACCACGCGGCGCCCCAGCAGTCGCAGGCCCACCGGGTAGACGACGCCCGTGGCCGGGTGAACCGGGGATGCCATCAGTTCTTCTCGGTGACGCCGGCGGAGTCGAAGGTGGCCACGTCGCGCAGGGCCCGCGCCGCGCTGGTCACCAGCGGCAGCGCGAGCAGCGCGCCGGTGCCCTCGCCGAGGCGCAGGTCGAGGCCGAGCAGCGGCCGCAGGCCGAGGAACTCCAGCGCCGACGCGTGCCCCGGCTCCACCGACGTGTGCCCGGCCAGGACGTACTCCATCGCCGTGGGGCACAGCGCCGCGGCCACCAGCGCGGCCGCCCCCGCGATCGCCCCGTCCAGCAGCACCGGCACCCGGGCGGCAGCCGCACCCAGCAGGAAGCCGGTCAGCCCGGCGTGCTCGAGGCCGCCCACCTCGGCGAGCACCGCCAGCGCGGCCTCGGGTGTGGTCGGCCGCGCAGGAACCCGGCTCACCGCGCGGCTGACCACCTCGATCTTGCGGGCGAGGGTCGGGTCGTCGATGCCGGTGCCCCGCCCGGTCGCCGCCGCCGGCACGGCGCCGGTGAAGCAGCAGACGAGGGCAGCCGACGCCGTCGTGTTGGCGATGCCCATGTCACCGGTGATCAGGCAGCCGCTGTCGGCCGCGAGCGCCGTCGCCACCTCGATGCCCGTCTCGACCGCCTGCCGGGCCTCGCCCAGGGTCATGGCGGGGCCGACCGCGAGGTCGGCGGTCCCCGGGCGGACCTTGCGGTCGAGCAGCGTCGGGGTCGCGTCCAGCGGCGCGGCCACCCCGACGTCGACGACGACGACGCGCGCGCCCAGCCCGGCGGCGAAGGCGTTCACCACCGCGCCCCCGGCCACGATGTTGGCCACCATCTGCGCGGTGACCTCCTGCGGCCACGGCGTCACGCCCTGGACGTGGACCCCGTGGTCGGCTGCGAAGACCGCGACGCTGGCCGGCTCGGGCAGCGGTGCGGGGCACGATCCGGCGATGCCGGCCAGTTGCGCGGCGACGTCCTCGAGCACGCCGAGCGAGCCCGGTGGCTTCGTCATGCGGTCCAGCCGCTCGCGGGCGGCCGACTCGGCCGCGGGGTCGCGCGGGACGACGGCGGCGATCGTCTCGCCGAGCAGGGTGCCGGCGAACGGGCTGGGGTCGGTGCTCAGCGGAACTCCTCGGGTGCGGGGAACGGTCCCAGGATCGCAGACGCCCCCTCGGCGCCGTCACTTGACGAACTGGAAAGTCACGAGGCAGACTTTCCGACATGGAAAGCGATGACCGTTCCGTGGACGCCCCCACTGCCTCGGCCGAGCTCGCCGCGCTGCAGGCCGACCGTGCCGCGCTGGCCGACCGCGTCGTCCAGCCGTGGTGGTACGACGTCCTGCTCGGCCTCCTCGTGTTCGTCTTCCTCGGCAGCTACGCCACGGGTAACTGGTGGGTCATCGGCGGGGCGTGGCTCGTGGCCGGCCTCGGTGTCTGGGCGCTCACCAGGGTCTACCGGCGGCTCACCGGTTTCTGGGTCAGCGGCCTCCGGCCGGGGGCCACCCAGCGGGCGATGCGGGTGTGGTTCTGGTGCTGCGTCAGCTGGGGCGCGGTCGCCCTCCTCCACGCGTTCGTCGAGGAGACGGCCGTGACCTACCTCCTCGTCGCGGTCTCCGCCGCCTGCGGCATCGCCATGACCTTCGTCAGCCGGTGGTGGACGCGGATCTACGTCGCCGAGCTCCGAGGTGAGCTGTGACCACGGTCCAGCCACAGTTCGACGCCATCGTCCACATGCCCCCGCGGCTGCAGATCTGCGGGCTGCTCGCGGCGGTCGACGTCATGGACTTCGCCGCGGTCCGCGAGCACGTGGGCGTCAGCGACTCGGTGCTGTCCAAGCACGTCCGGCAGCTGGAGGAGGCCGGCTACGTGTCGGTGCGCAAGGCCACCCGTGCCTCCCGCGTCCGCACCAGCCTGTCCCTCACGCCGGCCGGCCGGGCCGCCTTCGAGGCGCACGTCGCCGAGCTGCGCCGGATCACCGGAGGCTGACCTCGAACCGCCTTCCGCGCCTACCCTGGCTGGTCGCGGGATCGAACGAGGGAGCGGTGAACTGACCGAGGACGCTGGAACGGGTGCCGAGGAGACGGCCGACGACGCCGTGCTGCTGTTCGTCGGGGGACCGCTCGACGGCCGGGTGGAGATCCGCGAGGCCCGCCACGGTGAGCCGCTGCCGACGATCACCCACGTGCACCTGCACGGCGGCCCCAAGGTCGTGCACCGCTACGACCTCCAGGCGCTCACCGACTCCGCCGGCGTCTACACCCTGCGTCCGCGGGCGCAGCAACCCGCGCGCGACGAGCCGGTCGCCGAGTGACGCGCGATCACGGCCGGCGCAGCACGAAGGCGGTGTACGCGTAGTCCGCACCGTGCTCGCGGCGCAGCGTGATCTCCGCCCGGTACGGAGCGAGCCGATCGGCCGCGTCGGGGTGCGCCCGTTCGAGGGCGTCGAGCCGCTCGCCCAGCGGGTCGTAGTACTCGTCCCACCAGTCGCTCTCGGGCTGTTCCAGGGTGGCGACGACGTCGTAGCCCGCCGCGCGGCACGCCTCGACGGTGGCCGACGCGGTACGCATCGCCGGGTACGCCGCCCAGAACTGCCAGGCCGCGGCCGACGGCGTGGCGGTGGCCCAGCCGACGTCGGTGAACACTAGGACCCCGCCCGGCCGCAGCAGCCGGCGCCAGGCGACCAGGGCCGCGTCGACGCCCATGGCGTAGGCCGCCCCCTCGGACCAGACGGCGTCGACGCAGCCGTCGGGGTGCGGGAGCGCGGCCATGGATGCCCGCTCCACCGAGACAGATCCCGCGAGCCCGCGGGCTGACGCGGCCTCGCGCAGCCGGACCAGGAAGGGCAGGTGCAGGTCGACCCCGGTCACTCGCATGCCCGCGGCGGCGAGCACCAGCGCCGACCGTCCCGGGCCGCAGCCGAGGTCGAGCGCGCGGGCGTCGTCGGGCAGGGGCCCGGCCAGCTCCAGCAGCCGTCGGGTCGTCGCGTCCGACCCGACACCCTCCCGGGGCAGGTCCCGGTGCACGTCCCAGAAGTCCCCGTCCCAGAGATCCACGGGCCGCAGCCTGGCCGCCGGGCGTGCACCCGTCGAGTCAGATTCCGCGGTCACCAGCCCTGGATGCGTGCCGCCTCGGCGACCACGCGGTCGAAGCGCGCCCGGTCGAGGGCCGCCCCCTCGCGCCGCACGGAGGCCGGGTCCAGGACCAGCAGCCGGTCGAGGCGGACCTCGCTCGGGCGGCGGCGCGCGTCCCAGGCGCCGGTTCCGATGTCGGTCCAGAACCGGCCGTGCCGGGCCTCGTCGGCGGCGTCGCGGTCGTGGTCCTGGCTGCTCAGGATCAGGCCCAGCAGGTGCTCGCCGCGGCGGCCGATGACCAGCACCGGCCGGTCCTTGCCGCGCCCGTCGTCCTCGTCGTAGGGCACCCACGCCCACACGACCTCGCCCGGGTCGGCGGCGTCGTCGTCGCGGGGCCGGTACTCGACGTCCACAGCCGGTCGACGCCCACCGGCCCGCCGCAGCAGGCCCGCGACCGACCGGGCCGCTCGGCGCAGCCTGCGCTCGGTAGCCACGAGCGGCAGGCTACGACGTCGCCTCGGCCGGGTGATTCCTGTGTCTCCTGTGACAGAACGGCGTCCTCTCGTCACCGTGAGGTTTAGGACGGCGGCGTTCGGGAACAGGTCGTTCCATTCGGGAACAGGTCGTTCCACGGGGAGGTCGCGTCGCGCGACCGGTTCCCCCGGCAGAGAGGTGATCCCATGACGTCGGCCGAGCCGGTCCGCCCCGCGGTTCCGCGCGCCCGCGACGTGCAGGCCAGCGTGCTCGCCGCCCTCCAGCTCGTCGAGGACGCACGCCATCTGGGTACCGACAGCCGGCCCCGCCGTCAGCGGGCCCGGGTGCTGGCCGAGCGGGTGGTGGCCGACCGCAAGCTGGCCCGGGCGCTGCGCGCCGGTTGAGGCCGCGCGCCGCCGCTCAGGCGACGCAGAACTCGTTGCCCTCGGGATCGGCCATCGTCACCCACTCGTGCGGCCCCTGACGGCCGCGCCACAGCTCGGTCGCGCCGAGCCCGACCAACCGGGCGACCTCCCGCTCGCGGTGGGCGTCGCCGATGCGCACGTCGAGGTGGATCCGGTTCTTGACCGTCTTCGGCTCGGGAGCCGTCTGGAAGAGCACCCTCGGCCGGCCCGGGTCGGGTGAGGTGATCGCCGCCCCCTCCTTCCAGACGAGGCGCCCGCGGTGCGTGGTCGTGTCGGCCTCGGTGGCCATCCCCGACTCGACCATCCGCCGGATGAACGCCTCGTCCTGCGGCTCGACCTGCCAGCCCAGTGCCTCGGCCCACCAGTCGGCGAGCTCGTGCGGGGCGGAGCAGTCGACGGCGACCTGGAACTGGAATGCCATGGCGGGAGGCTACGGCGGCATACCGACGGTCGCGGCTGCTACAGCTCGCGGGACAGGTCCGCCCAGATGGTCGCGTCGTCGGGCAGGTCGGTCTCCAGCGCGCAGTGGTCCTTGAGGACGCGGCCGAACGGGGTGAGCGTCGAAGGGTCGACCCGACGCGCGGGGTCCCAGAGGCCCGAGCGCATGACCGACTTGGGGCACTGGAAGTACGCCTTGCGGACCTGCAGCACGAGCACCGACAGCGGCGCCCGGCCGAACTCCGTCAGGTCCACGTCGAGGTCCTCGGGGCGCACGATCGACGTCGTCCCGTAGACGCGCAGCGTCTGGTCCACGCCGGGGACGAGGAACATCATCGCGGCCCGGGGGTTGACGGCCAGGTTGCGCAGGCTGTCGACCCGGTTGTTGCCTGGGCGGTCCGGCAGCGCGAGCCGGTGCTCGTCCAGGACGTGCACGAAGCCCGGGTCGCCGCCGCGCGGCGAGATCTCCGGCCAGCCCTCGGGGTCGGCGCTCGCCAGCGTGGCGAAGGGGGAGTGGGCGATGAACTCGCGGCAGTGCCGGTCCAGGTGGTCGATGACCTTGTCCAGCACGAGCCCGCCCGGGGTCCGGTAGCCGGCGACCACCGCACGGTCGGTGGCCTGGGTGGCCTGAGCAGGGATGGCGGCGACGGGTTCCACGTCACGACCGTAACCGCCTGTCGGGCTAGCGTTACCACCCGTGTCGCAGGTGTGGAGTGCCCCGGTCCGGTTCGTCGAGTGCGACATGCAGGGCATCGTCTTCAACGCCCACTACCTGGTGTGGGCCGACGAGGCGCTCACCCCCTGGTGGGTGGAGCGCGGCGTCGACTGGCGCCGGTTCGGCGCGGAGGGCTACCAGTACGTCGTCGTCTCCAGCACGCTGGACTGGAGCTCGTCGGCGCGGCACGGCGAGACGGTGGCAGTGGACGCCGAGCTGGAGAAGCTCGGCCGGACCAGCCTCACGGTGCGGTTCGAGATCCGCGTCGGCGAGCGGCTCTGCTGCACGGTGCGGACGACCTACGTCTGCCTGACCGGCGGCGCCCCGAGCCCCTGGCCGGACGACCTGCGGGCAGCCCTGGCCGGTTGAGCGCTCAGGCGGCCGCCCCGGGGCGGCCGCCCCAGCCCGCCTTCTCCTGGCCGGAGAGCGCGGCGATCTGCTCCATGACCGCGTCGGTCACCTCCCTGCGAGCCCGGCCCTTGCCGGCCTGACCCCGGTGCTCGGGGAAGGTCAGCGGCGTCCCAAAGGTCACCGACACCCGCCGCGGGCGGGGCCAGCGCGCGCCGATCGGCTGGACGCGGTCCGTGCCGTGCACGGCCACGGGGACCACCGGGCAGTCGGCGGTCAGCGCCAGCCACGCGACGCCGGTCTTGCCCCGCGCGAGCCGGCCGTCCCGGGACCGGGTGCCCTCCGGATAGATGCCGAACGCGTCGCCGCGGCGCAGCGCGCCCAGGGCGGTGTCGAGCGCCGCCTGGGCGGCGCGGTGGGTCTCCCGCTCGACGGGCAGCGCCCCGAGGGCGCCGAACAGCGTCCGGGTGAACCAGCCGGACACCCCGCTCCCGGTGAAGTACTCCGCCTTGGCCAGCAGGGCGACCCGGCGCGGGGCCACGCTGGGGATCACGATGCTGTCGATGAACGACAGGTGGTTGCTGGCCAGGATCACCGGGCCGCTGCGGGGCACGTTCTCCCGGCCGACCACCCGCGGCCGGAAGAGGACCCGGACCACGGGGCGGACGACGGAGCGGGCGATGGCGTAGAGCACCCGGGGTTCCCTTCCTCTGCCCGCAGCCGGCCGTCGGCGGAGGACGACGGTTCGTGCGGCTCCCGCATTCTCACCGACCGAGGATCCGGATCGGCGGAGGCCCGGGGAAGGTTCAGCGGCCGCCGGGTGGGCAGGCGTCGCGCAGGATCGCGCAGACGTCCGCGGGCAGCTCCGCGACCCCCGAGGCCGACCGGGTGAGCTCGTCGGCGATGTCGCGCACCTTGCGGTGGGTGTGCCCGGAGATGTGCGCCAGCAGGTCGAAGGCCGCCCGGTCGGTGCAGGTCGTGAGCAGCATGAGGATGCCCGTGGCCTGCTCGATGCAGGCTCGGCTGGCCATCGCCGTGCGGAGCTGGTCGACCTCCGCTTCGAGCGCCGCGACGCGCTCGGCGTCGGTCGGCGACGCGGACCGGGGGCGAGTGCGGTGGCGGGGCAGGGTCGACGAGGACATGACGCTCGCTCCAGGGCGAGGGGATGCAGTGGACCGTACGACCCTCGCGCGGGTTCCGAGACCCCTGTCGTCGTGCCGTGACGTGCAGGCGCGCCCGGGTCACCCAGCGACGTCGTCCCTAGGATCTCCCCATGCGCCTGCCCGGCCGTTACGACGGCGTCGCCCGGCCGATCGTCACCTACGGCAGCAACCCGGTGCTGCACCGTCCGTGCGCGCCGGTGACGGCGTTCGACAGGGACCTGCGCCACCTGCTGCTCGACATGTTCGCCTCCATGCAGGCAGCCGACGGCGTGGGCCTGGCGGCCAACCAGATCGGCGTGGACGCGCGGATCTTCGTCATCGACTGCCCGGACGCCGACGGCGAGGACGTCGTCGGCTACGTGGTCAACCCGACGCTCACGCTGCTGCCCCCGCGGGAGGGCGAGCCGGCCGAGGAGGTCATCGAGGAGGGCTGCCTGTCGGTGCCGGGCCCCTACGCCGAGCTGCCGCGCGCGTTCAGGGCTCGGGTCGACGGCGTCGACGTCCACGGCGACCCGGTGACGATCGAGGCGACGGGGATGGCCGCCCGCTGCCTCCAGCACGAGGTCGACCACCTGGACGGCACCGTCTACGTCGACCGGCTGCCCGAGGACGAGCGCGAGCGGCTGCTGGCCGAGGCGGCCGGGCCCGGGGGAGACCTCCCGGCCTGACCCGGGCGGCGGAAAACGGGGTGCCGGCCAGGCCTCGAGCACCGACCATGGGCCGTCCCCCGAGCAAGGAGAACGATCGTGCACGCCCTCACCGAGCAGCAGGTCCGCCGCTCGTTCGTCAACTGCTCGCAGGGCGAGGCCCGGTCGCTGACCCTGCCGAAGGACTTCGCCGCGCTCGACTGGGCCGCGCTCGCGCTGCTCGGCTGGCGGGACCCGAAGGCTCCGCTGCGGGGGTACCTGGTCCTCGAGGACGGCGAGCGCCCGGTCGGCATCGCGGTGCGCGCCGCGGAGTCGCGGATGTCGGCCCGCACCACCGCGATGTGCCTGCTCTGCCAGACCGCGCAGCCAGGCGACGCCGTCTCGCTGTTCACGGCGAGGCGGACCGGCGCCGCCGGGCGCAACGGCGACACGGTGGGCACCTACATGTGCGCCGACCTGCGCTGCGCCGACCGGGTCCGGGCCGAGATCCCACCGTGGCTGCGGGAACGGGATCCGGCCGAGGTCGTCACCGAGCGCACCGCGGAGCTGGGGGAACGGGTACGGGCGTTCGTCGACGCCGTCCGCCGCTGAGGTGTGGCGACGAGGGGGCTGGGCACCCGGCTCCCCATGACCGCACCCGCGCCGCTGCGCGCCCTCGCCCTCGTCTGCAGCCTCAAGCCCTCACCAGCGCCGTCGAGCAGCGAGCTCATGGCCCGCCAGGTGCTCGAGGAGCTCGGGAAGCACGGCGTCACCGGCGACGTCGTCCGGGTCGTCGACCACGACGTCAAGCCCGGTGTCGAGATCGACATGGGGGAGGGCGACGCCTGGCCGGCCATCCGCGCACGGATGATGGCCGCCGACATCCTGATCCTCGCCTCGCCCACCTGGGTCGGGCACATGAGCAGCGTCGCCCAGCGGGTGCTGGAGCGGCTCGACGGCGAGCTGTCGGAGACCGACGACACCGGACGGCCGCTGATCGCCGGGAAGGTGGCCGTGGCGGCCGTCGTCGGCAACGAGGACGGCGCGCACAAGATCATCGCCGACCTGTTCCAGGGCCTCAACGACATCGGTTTCACCATCCCGTCGCAGGGCGGGACCTACTGGAACGACGAGGCCATGGGCGGGACCGACTACCTGGACCTGGACGAGACGCCCGAGGCGGTCGCGTCGACCACGGCCACGCTCGCCGAGAACGCCGCGCACCTGGCCCGGGCGCTGAAGGCGAGCCCCTATCCGGGGAGCTGAGCGGGGGCGAGGCGGTCCGTCGGCTCGGCCACGGGCGCCTGCACCAGGGAGCCGGTGGTCCGCTTCGCCCGCCAGAGGCCGAGCACGGACGCGAGGCCGAGCAGGAGGACGACGACGCCGTAGGTCTGGGCGGTGCGGGCCAGCCCGATGTCACCGACGGCGATGCCGGCCGCGATCGCCGGGATGCTGAAGGCCAGGTAGCCGACGACGAAGACGGCGGCGAGCAGCCCGGCCCGGGAACCGGGGGCCACGCCGTGGGTGATCGTGGCGACGGCGCCGAGGAAGGCCGCCCCGAACCCGAACCCGGTGACCACCGCGGCGCCGAACAGCAGGGCGGTCCAGCCGCCGGCCAGCGCGCCCAGCGTGCCGCCGACCCCGGCGACGAAGACCGTCGAGCCGACCAGCAGCGCCCGCTGGGGCGGCGACGTGCGCAGCGCGACCGAGCCGAGGATGCCGGTGCCGTTGAGCGCGAGGATCAGCAGCCCACCGGCGAGGTGGTTGTCGACGCCGAACACGTCGGCGACCAGCGAAGGCCCGAGCGAGGCGTAGAAGCCGCCGAGCGACCAGCAGGCGAGCAGGATCGGCAGCGCGACGAGGAACGCCCGGCGGTGCGGCGCGGGCACCCGGACCCGGGGGCGCAGCGAGGCCAGCGCGCCGGGCACCCGCGGCGAGCTCTCCGGCAGCAGCAGGGCGCCGGCCGCCGCCAGCACGAACACCACGGTGAGGACGCCGAAGACCCACTCGGTCGGGGACGGCGCGAACTGGACGAGCAGCCCGGCGCCGGCCGCCCCGATCGAGAGCCCCAGCCCCGGCGACGCGCTGTTGATGAAGGCGCCCAGCGGCCGCTCCCGGTGCTGCAGGTCCAGCAGCGAGGCGCCGAGCGTGCTGGTCAGGGCGCCGGTCGCGATGCCCTGCACGACGCGGGCGGCGAGCAGCCAGCCGACGCCGTCGGCGGTGAGGAAGAGCCCCATGGCGACCGCCTCGAGCAGGAACGCGCCGACGAGCACCGGCCGCCGCCCGACGTGGTCGGACAGCCCGCCCACGACCAGCAGCGAGGCCAGCAACGCGAAGGCGTAGATGCCGAAGACGGTGGTGAGCACGCCCGAGCTGAAGCCGAACTCCTCCTGGTACACGCGGTACAGCGGCGAGGGCACCCCCGAGGCGGCCAGCATGAGGACGAGCAGCACCGCGACCGACCAGAAGGCGGGGGCGCGGGGCAGCCGGCGGGAGACGGGCACGAAGCCAGCAAGCCGTGGGCTCCGGCGGTGATTCCCGCCGGTGACGGCGGGTAGGTGCGGGCGATGCCGCTGCCCCGCATCCTCGTGCTCGTCCTCGCAGGTGGGGCGGGTGGCCGCCTCGAACTGCTGACCGACCGGCGCGCCAAGCCGGCCGTCCCGTTCGCCGGTGTGTACCGGCTGATCGACTTCCCGCTGAGCAACTGCCTGCACTCCGGCATCGCCGACGTCTGGGTCTCCATCCAGTTCCACCCGACGTCGCTGTCGACGCACCTGGCCAACGGCCGGCCGTGGGACCTCGACCGCACCATCGGCGGCCTGCTCACCCTGCCGCCGTTCCTCGGCACCGACCGCGGCGGCTGGAACACGGGCACGGCCGACTCGCTGTGGCGGCAGGCGGACCTGATCCGCGAGTTCGCGCCCGACGCGCTCGTGGTGGTCAGCTCCGACGCGGTCTACAAGCTCGACTACCGCGCGGTCGTCGACGGCCATCTGGGCTCCGGCGCCGAGGTGACGATGGTGACCACCGAGGTCGAGGCGGACGACGCGTCGCGTTACGGCATCGTGCAGGTCGGCGAGGGCGGCCGGATCACCGACTACGTCTACAAGCCCGACGAGCCGGCGACGACGACCGCGGCCAACGAGGTGTTCGTGTTCACGCCCACCCCGACCCTCGACCGGCTCGAGGAGCTGGGCCGGGAGGTCGGCGAGGAGGGGCTCGAGGACCTCGGTACGCGGCTGCTGCCGGCGCAGACCGCCGACGGCCTGGCCAGGGCGCACCCGCTGGAGGGGTACTGGCGCGACGTGGGCACCGTCCCGGCGTACTGGGAGGCGCACCGCGAGTTCCTGCAGGCCGATCCGCCGCTGGACCTCGACGACCCGGCATGGCCGATCCGCACCCGCGGCGGGCGGCACAGCGCGGCCCGCCTCCTCCGCGACGCCGTCGTCGAGAACAGCCTGGTCTCCGGCGGCACCCGGGTGGGCGGCGAGGTGCGCGGATCGGTGCTCTCGCCGGGCGTCGTCGTCGAGCCCGGGGCGGTGGTCGTGGACTCGGTGCTGCTGCCGGGCGCCCGGGTGGGGGCCGGGGCGAGGGTGACCCGCGCGGTGCTCGACGACGAGGTCGACGTCGGCGACGGCGCGACGGTCGGTGGCGACGGAGAGATCACGCTGGTCGGCCGGCGGGCCTCCGTCCCCGCGGGGACGGAGGTGCCCGCCGGCGGACGCTTCCCCGAGCCCGACTGAGCTCAGTCGAACGACATCCAGACGCGGCGGCGGTCGCCCCGGGAGTGCACGCGGGCCATCGCCTCGACCCGGCGGCGCTGGTCGGGGGTCGCGACATGGTTGACCACGGCGAGCTCGGCGTCGCGCATGGCCCGCTCGGCGGCGAACTCGGCGGGCGTCGAGGGGCAGGACTCGGGTCCGTCGCCGTCGGCCGCGCGTGGCCGGGCGTACGGGCTGTCGGCCGGCAGGTTGCCGCTCACCCGGCCGTAGGCGCCGAGCAGCAGCAGGACCAGCCCGGTGACCTCGGAGAAGATCACGTTCTCGATCTCGAAGGCCAGCAGGTTGGCCTCGGTGCGGAGCACGGCCAGGCTGGCCAGGCCCGCGACCAGGAAGAGGGCACCGACCACCATCATCAGCGTCGACGCGGTGCGGGGGCTGCGCAGCGCCGCGAGCACGAGCACCGCAGCGGTCACCACCGACACCGTCGACAGCAGGCCGTTGGACGACATCCCCAGGATCGGCTCGCCGTCGGTGGCGAAGAAGTCGAGGCCACCGGCGAAGCCGAGCACGCCGAAGACGAGGATCACCGCGGCGACGGCGAGCGCGCCCACGCGCTGCACGGCGAAGACCCGGGGGTCGTACTCGCGGCCGTGGGCGTCGACGGCGCGGCCGGGACGCGGTTCCGGACCGCTGGTGCGGGGGGCGGGACGGTGGCGAAGCTGCATGACGAGCTCCTCGGTCAGGGAGAGGGATGCCTCGTCTTCGCCGGGTGCCGCCGCCGTGGATGCGCCCGCGGGAAGAGGGACCCGTGCCGTCGCGTTGTCCCGGCATGAGTCAGCCCTTCGAGATCGACATGCACTCGGAGTTCCTCCGCGCAGACCTGTTCCTCTCCATGGGGCAGCCCGTCGAGGCGGCTCGGATCCTCACGGCCGTGGTCGAGGCCGAGCCCACCAACGAGGCCGCCCTCGAGGCGCTCGCGCGGGCGTACTTCGGCTCGGCGCAGCTGGGTCGCGCCGAGGAGACCCTGCTCAAGCTCGTGGAGCTCGCGCCGGCCAACGGCTGGGCGCGCCGGGCGCTGGCCCGGACCCTGGAGCGGCAGAGCCGGCACCCCGAGGCGGCGGCGCACCACCGCGTCGCCGACGCGCTCGGCGCGAGCTGACCGTTGTCGCGGACCCGCCACCACTCCCCGCCGCAGCGTGACGCCACGCCGGGAAGCGGCCCGATCGGAGGCATCGACCGACGGGCCGTCGGGCACCCCCGAGACCATGAGCATCTTGGGACGACTGATGAACACGGCGGAAGGCGCGGCACGAGGAGCCGCCCGCGGTGGGCGCACGACGGCCCGGCCGGGCCGCGGGACGACCAGGCCGGCGGGCGGCATGGGCCGCGGCATGGGTCGCGGC
>NZ_LWUA01000245.1:0-253 GCF_005222955.1 Blastococcus sp. CCUG 61487
CGTCGGCGAGGTGCTCGGCTGGGCGCCGCTGGCGCCGTAGTCACCGCCGGGCTGGGCGGTCTCGGCCGCGGCGGGCTTGGCGGCCGGCGCGGCCTGGGGCTGCTCCTGGGCCGGGGCCTGCTGGGGCGCCTCCTGCTGGGGGGCTTCCTGCTGGGGGGCCTCCTGCTGCGGGGCGGCCTGCTGGGGAGCGGAGCCGCCCGCGGCGCCGATGACGGCCAGCTGCGCGCCGACGTCGACGGTCTCGTCCTCGGCG
>NZ_LWUA01000245.1:420-33813 GCF_005222955.1 Blastococcus sp. CCUG 61487
CCGGCGAGGGGATCTCGGTGTCGACCTTGTCCGTGGACACCTCGAGGAGGGGCTCGTCCACGGCGACGTCGTCGCCCACCGCCTTGAGCCAGCGGGTGACGGTGCCCTCGGTGACGCTCTCGCCGAGCGCGGGCATGGTCACCGGGGTCCCCTCACCACCGCCGCCGCCACCGCCGGAGCCGCTGTCGGCGGCGGGCGCCGGCTCGGGCGCGGCCTGCTCGGGCTGCTGCTCGCCGGCGGCGTCGTCCACCTGCTCGGCGGGAGCCTGCGGAGTGTCCTGGTCCTCGGCCGAGGCCGGCTCCGCGTCGCCCCCACCGCCGTCGCCGTCGCCCTCGCCGCCGATGACGGCGAGCTCGGCGCCGACCTCGACGGTCTCGTCCTCGGCGACCAGGATCTTGGTCAGCACCCCCGCGGCCGGCGAGGGGATCTCGGTGTCGACCTTGTCGGTCGACACCTCGAGGAGGGGCTCGTCGACCTCGACCTGCTCACCCTCCTGCTTGAGCCATCGGGTGACCGTGCCCTCGGTGACGCTCTCGCCCAGGGCGGGCATGGTGACGGACGTCGGCATCGGGGCAGGACTCCTTCGTGGCGCTGGGCAGGGGGGTGTGCGGGTCAGCCGTGCACGTGGAGCGGCTTGCCGGCGAGGGCCAGGTGCGCCTCGCCCAGCGCCTCGCTCTGCGTGGGGTGCGGGTGGATGAGGCTGGCGACGTCGTCGGCCTCGGCCTCCCAGTTGTAGATCAGCTGGGCCTCGGCGATGAGCTCGCCGACGCGGCTGCCGACCATGTGGATGCCGACGACGGGGCCGTCGGGGGCCTGGACCAGCTTGACGGCGCCCGCCGTCTTGAGGATCTGGCTCCGGCCGTTGCCGGCGAGGTCGTAGGTGAGGGTCTTCACCTCGCCGTAGCGCTCCTTGGCCTGCGCCTCGGTGAGGCCGACCGAGGCCACCTCGGGGTCGGAGTAGGTGATGCGCGGGACGCCGGCGTAGTCGATCGGCGCCGGGTTGAGCCCGGCCACGCGCTCGGCGACGAGGATGCCCTCGCCGAAGCCGACGTGGGCCAGCTGCAGGGTGGGGATGAGGTCGCCGACGGCGGAGATCGTGGGCACGTTGGTCTGGCAGTACTCGTCGACCAGGACGTAGCCGCGGTCCATCGCCACGCCGGCCTCCTCGTACCCGAGGCCCTGGCTCGTCGGCCCGCGCCCGACGGCGACGAGCAGGAGCTCGGCCTCGAACTCCTTGCCGTTCTCCAGCGAGACCTTGACGCCGTTCTCGGTGGTCTCGACCCCCGAGAAGCGGCTGCCGAGCTCGAAGCCGATCTTGCGACGGCGGAACGCGCGCTCGAGCAGCTTGGAGGATGCCTCGTCCTCGAGCGGGACCAGGTGGGGGAGCGCCTCGATGATCGTGACGTCGACGCCGAAGGACTTCCAGGCGCTGGCGAACTCGCAGCCGATGACGCCGCCGCCGAGGACGATCGCCGAGCTCGGCACGCGGTCGAGGTTCAGCGCGTGGTCGCTGGTGATCACCTTCGTGCCGTCGATCTCGAGGCCGGGGAGGGAGCGGGCGTAGGAGCCGGTGGCCAGCAGGATGTGCTTGCCCTCGTAGGTCTGCCCGTTCACCTCGACGGTGGTGGGCGAGGTGAGCCGCCCCTCGCCCTCGACGTAGGTGATCTTGCGGGCCTTCACCAGGCCCTGCAGGCCCTTGTAGAGCCGGGAGACGACGCCGTCCTTGTACTTGTTGACGCCGTCCATGTCGATGCCGGCCAGCGACGTCTTGACGCCGAACTGCTCGCCCTCGCGAGCCGCGTCGGCGACCTCGCCGGCGTGCAGCAGCGCCTTGGTCGGGATGCAGCCGCGGTGCAGGCAGGTGCCGCCGACCTTGTCCTTCTCGATGAGGACGACGTTGAGCCCGAGCTCGCTGGCGCGGAACGCAGCGGCGTAACCACCGGAGCCACCACCGAGGATGACCAGGTCGGCGGGGGAGGTGGGTGCGCTCACGTGTGCTGCTCCTCTGCTGCGATGGCTGGCGCCTGCTCGAGCGGGCGCCGGCCCGTTCGATGCCGTGGTGCCCATCCTGCCACCAAGGGAACGAGCTGGCCCGGAGCGCCGTTGGCTTCCCGAGCGTGCCGGTGATCACTGCGCCCGGCTCGTTGGGACCGACGACGGGAGGACGGGGCCATGGGGCTCTTCGACAGGCTGCGCGGCCGGGGAGGACGCCGTCCGGGCCGGGCACGCGGCGACGAGCGCCCGGCCACGCTGGACCGTGGGTCCCGGCGCAGCGACCTGGCGCACCTCGAGCAGTTCGTCGCCAGCCGCCGCGGCGTCGAGGGCTACGTCGAGCCGCGGACGGCGGTCACCGAGTCCACGATCGTGCTGGTCGCCGCGGACGGGGAGTGGACGCGGCGGCGCATCGACGGCCCCGACGTCGCCCGGCGGCTCTCGCGCGAGCTGGCGATCCCGGTCTACGACGCGCAGGTGACCGGCTACCCCCAGCGCATGCGCGAGTGGTCGGCCCGCCAGAAGCAGAACCGGCTCTGACGGCGCCCGGACGCCGTCCACCCTCACCGCGCAGCGTCCTCCCTCACGGTGGGCGCTGAGGGAGGACGCGCGATGATCAGGTCACCTGATCCCGGCCGGGGTCACTCAGCGATGAGGGCCTCGATCGTGGCGAGCAGGGTGCGCACCGGGACGCCGGTGCCGCCCTTGGGCGTGTACCCCCACGCGCCCTTCGTGTTGTAGCCCGGGCCCGCGATGTCGATGTGCGCCCACGGCAGGCCGTCGGGCACGAACTCCTGCAGGAAGTGCCCGCCCACCAGCATGCCGCCCAGCCGGTCGGCGTTGGCGTTGCCGAAGTCGGCCACGACGGAGTCCAGGCCGCGGCGCAGCTCCGGCGGCAGCGGCATCGGCCACATGCTCTCGCCGCTGCGCTTCGACGCGGCGACGACGGCGTCGCGCAGGTCGTCCGAGCCCATGACCCCGGAGGTCCGCGCGCCGAGGGCGACGGTCTGCGCGCCGGTGAGCGTCGAGGTCTCCAGCAGGGCGTCGGGCTGGTCCTCCGCGGCGCGCGCGATGGCGTCGGCCAGGACGACGCGGCCCTCGGCGTCGGTGTTGGTGATCTCGACCTTCTTGCCGTTCCGGAAGGTGATCACGTCGGCGGGGCGGTAGGCCGCACCGCTCGGCATGTTCTCCGCGATGGGGACCGTCGCGGTGACCTCGACCGGCAGGCCGAGCTGGGCGACGCAGCAGACGGTGGCGATCACGGCCGCGGCACCGGCCATGTCGCTCTTCATGTCCTCCATTTTCGCGGCAGGCTTGATCGAGATCCCGCCGGTGTCGAAGGTGATCCCCTTGCCGACCAGCGCGATCTTCTTGCGGGCGCCCTTGCCGGTGTAGGTGAGACGCAGCAGCCGCGGCTTGCGGGTGGAGCCCGAACCGACGGCCAGGATGCCGCCGTACCCGCCGGCGGCCAGCGCGTCCTCGTCGAGGATCTCCGCGGACAGGCCCAGCTTCTCGCCGGCGGCCGCGCCGCGGGCGGCGAGCTCGGCCGGGTACAGGTCGTTCGGCGGGGTGTTCACCAGGTCCCGCACGAGGCTGACCGCCTCGGCGACGGCACGGACGCGGCGCAGCGCGGTCTCCGCCTCGGCCGCGCCGGGGACGACGACGGTGAACTCCTGCGGCGGCACCGGCCGGTTCGGGCGCAGGTCGGACTTGTAGGCGGTGAACTCGTAGGCGCCCAGCAGCGAGCCCTCGCCCACGGCGTGCAGCCGCTCGACGTCCGGGGTGCCACCCACGGCGGCCAGCAGGCTCACCACGGAGCGGCGGCCGGTGAGGGCGCGGCTGGCGGCGCCGGCGGCCCGGCGCACGGCCTCGGCGCCGTAGCTGCCGGCGGCGTCGGGAGCGCCGAGGCCCGCGACCGCGACGACCGGGTACGGGCCGTTGCCGAACGAGGGCAGCCTGGTCACCTCGTCCTCGCCGCCGCGTGCGCCGAGGTCGGCCAGCGCGGTGAACAGCCGACCACCGAGCAGCCGGTCCACGGCCTCCGCGCCCGGTGTGGGCAGCGGTCCGTCGGGTCCCTTGCCGACCGCGACGACGACGGCGTCAGCGGTGAGCTTCTCGATGGGCTGGTCGGTGGCGGTGATGGTGGACGGCACGCCCGCATCTTAGGAGGACCGGTCGGGAGCGCGGTCCGGCTAGCGTGCACGGGGTGAGCCCGTTGACCTCGCCCCTCCACGACCGGCACGTCGCCGCCGGCGCCAAGCTCGCCGACTTCGGGGGCTGGTCGATGCCGATCGAGTACGCCGGCGGAGGGGTGCTCGCCGAGCACACCGCCGTCCGCGAGGGCGTCGGGCTCTTCGACGTCTCCCACCTGGGGACCGGCACCGTCCGCGGGCCGGGTGCCGCGGCCTTCGTCGACCGCTGCCTGACCAACGACCTGGGCCGCATCGCTCCGGGCCAGGCGCAGTACACGCTCTGCTGCCTGCCCGACGGCGACCCGCGAGCCGGGGGAGTGGTCGACGACCTCATCGTCTACCTGCACGGTCCCGACGAGGTGCTGCTGATCCCGAACGCGGCCAACGCCACGGAGGTGCTGGACCGGCTGCGGGCCGAGGCGCCGGACGGCGTCGTCGTCGAGAACCGGCACGAGGAGGTCGCCGTCCTCGCGCTGCAGGGGCCGCGCTCGCTGCAGGTCCTGGAGCTGCTCGGGCTGCCCGGCGAGCTGGCGTACATGTCCTTCGTCACCGGTACCGGAGCGGGCGTCGAGGTCACCGTCTGCCGGACCGGCTATACCGGCGAGCACGGCTACGAGCTGCTCATCGCCGCCGACCGCGCCACCGAGATGTGGGACGCGGTGCTGGAGGCGGGCCAGGACCTCGGGATCCGCACGTGCGGGCTGGGTGCCCGCGACACGCTGCGCACCGAGATGGGCTATCCGCTGCACGGCCACGAGCTCTCGGTGGACATCACCCCGGTGCAGGCGCGGACCGGCTGGGCGGTCGGCTGGAAGAAGCCGGCGTTCTGGGGTCGGGAGGCGCTGCTGGCCGAGCGGGCGGCCGGCCCGGTCCGGATCCTGTGGGGTCTGGAGGTCACCGGCCGGGGCATCCCGCGCGCGGGCATGGCCGTGCTCGACGCCGCCGGCGAGCGCGTCGGCGAGGTCACCAGCGGCACGTTCTCGCCGACCCGCAAGGTCGGCATCGCCCTGGCGCTGCTCGACACCGCGGCCGGTGCCGAGGAGGGCACCGAGCTCGCGGTCGACGTCCGCGGACGCCCTCAGGGCGTGCGGGTGGTCAAGCCGCCGTTCGTGCCCTCGCACGTGCGATAGCCCCATAGAGCCCTGGGGAGCCCTGGGGAGCCCTACGGGGCGTTCTTCCGGGTGGGGTCGCCGTCGCCCTTCTCCGGCTCGGCCTTCTCGGGCAGCGTGTCGGCCTTCACCGCACCCCGGTGCCCCATCGGGGCGGGGTCGCCGTCGGTCGTGTCGACGGCGGTCTGGTGCTCGGCCTCGGAGTTGATCTCCGCGCCGAGCAGGACGAGGTAGCAGGTCAGGTACAGCCACAGCATGAGCACGATGACCCCGGCGATGGCTCCGTACGTCTTGTTGTAGGACCCGAAGTTGTTCACGTAGAGGGTGAAGCCGAGGCTCACCAGCGCCCAGACCAGCGTCACGACGACCGAACCCAGGCTCACCCAGCGGAACCGCGGCGAGTCCCTGTCGGGGGCGACGCGGTACAGCACCGCGAGGGAACCGGCGACGACGGCGAGCAGCGCGACCCAGCGGCCGACCTCGGCCAGGATCGTCCCGACCGCGCCGAGCGGGAGGGCGTCGAGCACCACCGGCAGCACCGCGACCAGGCCGACGGTGAGCACCACGAAGACGATCGCGCCGAGCGTGAGGACCAGCGACAGCGCCCGGAGCTTGGCGAAGTTGCGGGTCTCCACCTCGTCGTAGGCGATGTTCACCGCCTTGACGAGGTTGTTCACCCCGCCGGAGGCGCTCCACAGCGCGGCGACGATCGAGATCAGCAGGCTCAGGCTCAGCGATCCACCGGCGTTCTCGGTGACCGCGGTGACCTGGTCGGCGATGAGCTCGCGGGCCGAGTCCGGCAGCCCCGTCGTCAGGTCCTCGACCTGCCGGGCCGCCTCCTCCGGGGACACGACCAGCCCGTAGATGGAGATCAGCGCGATGATCGCCGGGAAGACGGCGAGGAACGCGAAGAACGCCACGCCGGCGGCGATGATCGGCATGTTGTCGGCGTTGTGCTCGGCCCAGGCGCGCTTCACGATCTGCTTCCAGCCGCGCACCGGGATCCGCGTGGGGGAGGCGGCATGCAGACCGGGCAGCTCGTCGGCCGACGGCGCGCCCGGCGGCAGGCGGTCGGGATCGGGGGCGGCCCCGCCCCGGGCCTCGCCCTCGGCCGCCGCCGCCCGGACCGCCGCCCGCCGTGCCGCCTTCTCCTCGACCCGCCGGCGGATGCGCTCGACGGAGCTCTCGCGCTCCCTGGCGCCGGTCATGTCGCTGCTCCTGCGGATCGTCGATGGCTGCCGGACGGTGGGTTCCCGTTCAGTCGCCGGGCCACGATCCGGTCAGCTTGTGGAACCCCTGGGCCCCGGCTCGGTCGATGGCGGCCTTGGTCACCGCGAAGATCGCGCCCTGGAGGGCCGCGGCGAGCAGCACCTCCTTGGTCCCGTACTCGCTCTGCAGCGCGCCGGGGGCGTCGTCCTCGTCCGCGATCGCCTTCCACAGCTGCTTGAAGACGATCCCGCTCAGGGTTCCGGCCAGGATGCCGCCGATCAGGCCGATGGGCCGGTAGGCGAGCTTGGCTCCCTTGCTCAACGCTTCCTCCTCGAATTGGCGCGCCTGCGGCGCAGCACCACCACGCCGACCACGAGACCCACCAGGACGATCCCCGCGGTGATCACCACCGGAGGGCTCTCCCGGTAGGTCTCGACGGCAGTGTCCCTGGTGCGGGCGACGCGCTCGCGCGCACGGGCCGGGACGTCCAGCCGCGCGCTCAGTTCGTCGACGGTCCGGCCCAGCTGGGCGCGGGTGGCGTCGATCTCGGCGCGGAGCGCGGCGACGTCACCGGTGCCGTCGGGGGAGGTCATCGCGACAGCCCCTTCCTGACCGTCGCGATGTCGGCCTGGACGCCGGCGAGCGCCTGGGTCGGCACCGGCGGGCTCGCCTTCTCGACGTCCTTCTTGCCGACGAGGGCCAGCACCCCGGCGATCGCGAACAGCACGATGGCGACCACCAGCGCGGCGAGCCAGGCCGGCAGCACCAGGTCCAGCGCCAGGATGGCGGTGGCGACGAGCACGGAGAGACCGAGGAAGGCGAACAGGCCGGCGCCACCGAACAGCCCGGCGCCGATGCCCAGGCGCTTCGCCTTCTGGGTCACCTCGACCTGGGCCAGGCGGGCCTCGTCGCGGACCAGGGCGGTGATCTGCTCGGTGAGTTGGGTGACCAGCTGCCCGGTCGTGGCGTCCGCAGGGTCGGGCGGGGGGACGGCGGCGCGGGTGGCGCCGGCCGCCGAGGTGGGGCGTGGAGCTGCGGTCATGGGTCCTCCGCTCGGACGCAGTCGGGGCCTCCCATGCCCCGGCGGACGCGGCCGGTAACCCGGATCGTGATCACGTCACCGCATCGGATCGGCGCTAGCCTGCGGGCATGAGCTGGCACTGGCGCCTGGAGGGCCCGGACGGGGCGACGATCGAGCCGTCGTCCCTCGGGGTCGAGAGCCCGCCCTCGGAGAGCCAGGGGGACGCCGAGTCGTGGCTCGGCGAGAACTGGCGCGACCTGCTCGACCGAGGCGTCGCCACCGTGACCCTCTTCGACGACGACCGCGAGGTCTACGGGCCGATGGGCCTGGCGGCCCCGTAGGGCCGCCAGGCGAGGTCCGCTCTCAGCCGCGAGCGGTCTTGGTGGGGTCCCGCTCGACGACGTCGCCGAGGACGTCGTCGATCCGCGCGAGGACGTCGGCGTCCAGCGTCACCCCGGCGGCCGCGACGTTGTCCCGGACCTGCTCGGGCCGGCTCGCGCCGATGATCGCCGCGGCGACGTTCTGGTTCTGCAGCACCCACGCGACGGCGAGCTGGGCCATGGTCAACCCGAGGTCGGCGGCGATCGGCTTCAGGTCCTGGACGCGGGTGAGCAGCTCGTCGTTGCGGAGGAAGCGCTGCATCGACCCGCCGGCCTCGGCGTGCCCGCCGCGCGAGTCCGCGGGCGGCTGCTGACCGGGCAGGTACTTGCCGGTGAGGATGCCCTGGGCCAGCGGCGACCAGACGATCTGCGACAGCCCGTGCTTCTCCGAGGTGGGGACGACCTCCTCCTCGATGACCCGCCAGAGCATCGAGTACTGCGGCTGGTTGCTGATCAGCTGGATGCCCAGCTGACGGGCGAGGTCGGCGCCGGCGGCGATCTGCTCCGCGTTCCACTCCGAGACGCCGATGTAGAGGACCTTGCCCTGCCGGACGAGGTCGGCGAAGGCCGTCATCGTCTCCTCGAGCGGCACGGAGACGTCGTAGCGGTGCGCCTGGTACAGGTCGACGTAGTCGGTCTGCAGCCGCCGCAACGAGGCGGTGCAGCTCTCCATGATGTGCTTGCGGGACAGGCCGCGGTCGTTGCGGCCCGGACCTGTCGGCCAGTAGACCTTGGTGAAGATCTCCAGGCCCTCGCGGCGCTGGCCGGCCAGCGCGCGGCCCAGGACGGACTCGGCCTTCGTCCCCGCGTAGACGTCGGCGGTGTCGAAGGTCGTGATGCCGGCGTCGAGGGCGGCCCGCACGCAGGCGTGGGCGGCGTCCTCCTCGACCTGGCTGCCGTGGGTGAGCCAGTTGCCGTAGGCGATCTCGGAGATGGTCAGGCCGGAGCGGCCGAGGCGTCGGAATTCCACGAGCGCCGACGGTAGGCCCCCGCGTGCAGCTCCGCTCCGTCGGGGAGCACACGGGCGCCGTGCTCGGCCAGGCGAGCGGCCAGCTGCGCGGCGGGTGGGTTGTGGTGGCCCAGGTGCACGGCGACGACGTCGGTCGCCCCGGTGACGGCACCCACCGCGCGCAGCCGGTCCAGCTGCTCGGGGAAGGTGCCCAGGTCCAGGTGCCGGGTGTCGTGGTCGCGCACGTCGCCGAAGGTCTCCTCCAGGAGCACGACGTCGAAGGCGGCGTCGCGCACCGCCTCGACCGCGGCCTCGGGCAGCGGCCCGGTGTCCGTGGCGTAGAGCAGCCGACCGCCGTCCGGGCCGGCGACGTCGTAGAGCACGGCCGGCACCTCGTGGTCGGCCGGGAGGGCCCGCACCTCGTAGCCACGGCGGCGCACCGTGCCGCCCGGCGTGACCGCGACCAGCTCCACCGGGGCGTCGGGTGCGAGCCACGGCTCGCAGGTCGCGAGCGCGTCGGCCGGTCCGACGACGGTCAGCGGGTCGTCCGGTCGGACCCAGTGCCGCCACAGCAGGGCGAAGGGCGCGCAGTGGTCCGGGTGGGCGTGGGTGATGAGCACCGTGTGCACCCCCGCGAGCGACACGCCGTCGGGCGGCAGGGCGGGGGAGAGGTCGAGCAGCACGCCGCCGTCGACGAGCACCGAGGTCTGCCGCCGCGTCGTGCCGGCCGCGCGGGCGTCGGCGCACGACGCGCAGGTGCACCAGGGGTTCGGCCAGCCGTCGGCCGCGCCGGTCCCGAGGAGGGTGACCCGCATCAGGCGACCCCGTCCCTCCTCAGACGTCGGCGCCGATCGGCACCTCGGGCTTCGGGAAGCGCCAGCGACGGATCATCGTCGACCGGCTGATGCCGTACCAGACGGCGCCCCGGGTCTTCTCCGTCCCGTCGGGGAAGCGCTCGGCCAGCGTCTGCTTGATCTTCCGGCCGAGGACGAAGGAGTCGATGATCACGAAGACGAAGAAGCTGAACAGCAGCAGGCTGCCGTAGCCGCGCAGCGCCTCGCTGGGGGTGAACGTGAGGATGAGGGCGATGCCCGCGACGGCCAGGAACCAGCTCCCGATGTTCCGCCGCGCGTCGACGACGTTGCGCACGGTCCGGCGGACCGGGCCGCGGTCGCGCGCCGGCAGGAACGCCTCGTCGCCGCGCGCGGCGGCCTGGCGCGCGTCGACCCGGCGGGACGCCTGCTGCTGGCGCATGCGGCGGTAGGCCTCGCGGCGCGTCGTCGGCGGCGGCGGAGGCGGACCGGGACGGCGTCCCTGGGCCTCGCTGCGCTTGGGGGTGGGGCGGCCCTTGCCGCCGGTCCTCGCCTGCTGTGCGGCGGTCTCGGTCGGGACGGCCGGGCTCGTCGTGTCGGTCGTCTCGGCGGCGTCGCGGCGGCCGGGCAGGCGGAGCTTCACGGGACGGGAGTCTACGTCGACCCCTTCGGGGGCCTACGGAACGCGCGAGGGAGCCGTACAGTGGAAGAAGCTCCGCTACGGCGGTGTTGATCCGCCGCAGATGGTGCGCAGCGGACACCTCGGACGCAGGAGGACACGAACATGTCGGTGCAGGACACCACGACCCTCGACGGTGCAGCCGGATCCACGGGCGTGCTGCTCAGCGAACCGGCGGCGGCCAAGGTCAAGGCGCTGCTGGACCAGGAGGGGCGCGACGACCTGCGGCTGCGCATCGCCGTCCAGCCCGGCGGTTGCTCCGGACTGCGGTACCAGCTCTTCTTCGACGAGCGGTTCCTCGACGGCGACCAGACCTACGAGTTCGGTGGCGTCGAGGTCATCGTCGACAGGATGAGCGGCCCGTACCTGGGCGGCGCCACGATCGACTTCGTCGACAGCATCGAGAAGCAGGGCTTCACGATCGACAACCCCAACGCCGGCAGCTCGTGCGCCTGCGGGGACTCGTTCTCCTGAGCTGAGAACCGCCGGCGCCCGGTCCTCCTCGTGGAGGACCGGGCGCCGTCGTCTGCGCGGGGCGTCACAGCCGGACGGGGTACACCGTCTCCGGGATGTCGGGCTTGATCCGCTCCTCGACGAAGATGCCGTGCCAGATCATGAACACGAGCACGCTCCACACCTGCCGGGCGGTGCGCTTGGCACCGACGGACGCCGGGTCGGCGCCGGGCAGCGTGCCGAGCAGCCGGCGCACGACGTCGCGGTCGAGCCACTCGTCGGTCCCGCTCTCGTCGACCACCTGCTGGGCCCAGCCGTGCAGCGGCCCGCCGAGGAACTCCGCCGTCGGCACCGGGAAGCCGAGCTTGCGCCGGTTCATGATCCGCGGCGGCACGATCTGCTCCATGGCGCGGCGCAGTGCGTACTTCGTCGCCTTCTCCTTGGCGCCGGGGCCGCGGCGGGGCACCCGCATCTCCAGCGGCAGCGTGCTGGCCACCTCGAACACGCCGGTGTCGAGGAAGGGCACCCGCAGTTCGAGCGAGTTGGCCATGGTCACCTTGTCGGCCTTCACCAGGATGTCGCCGCGCAGCCAGGTGAACAGGTCCACGTACTGCATGGCGGTGACGTCGTCGTAGCCGGCCTCGCGGGTGCGGCGGTACAGGTCCTCGGTGATCTGGACGTGGGACAGGTCCGGGTCGTGCCCGCGCATCAGCGTGGCCAGCTCGTCGTCCCGCATGTTCCGGGCGTTGCCGTAGTAGCGCTGCTCCAGCGGGGTCGACGCCCGGCGCAGCAGGTCCTGGCCCCGGACGCCCTCGGGCAGGATGCGGGCGACCCGGCCGAGCGCGCGGCGGCCGGCGGGTGGGAGCTTCGTGGCCCAGGCCAGGCTGAGCGGTTCCCGGTAGATCGTGTAGCCGCCGAAGAGCTCGTCGGCGCCCTCCCCGGAGAGCACGACCTTCACGTGCTTGCGGGCCTCGCGGGCGACGAAGTACAGCGGCACCAGCGCCGGGTCGGCGACCGGGTCGTCGAGGTACCAGACGACGAGCGGGATGGCGTCGGCGAAGTCCTGCGCGCTCACCTCGACCGGCACGTGCCGCACCCCGAGGATCGCCGCGGACTCGGCGGCGATCTCGATCTCCGACGCCGCCTGCCGCTGGAAGCCGACCGTGAAGGTCATCAGGTCGCTGTTGTACCGGCGGGCCAGCGCGGCGATGGCGGTGGAGTCGATGCCGCTGGACAGGAACGAGCCGACGGTCACGTCCGCGCGCATGTGCAGGCGCACCGACTCGTCGAGGACGTCGGCGATGCGGTCGAAGAGCGCCTGCTCCTCGCCCTTCGCCACCGGGCGGATCGGGAAGGTCGGGTGGAAGTAGCGCGCCGTCGTCAGCTCGCCGTCGGCGACGGTGAACCGGGTGCCGCTCTCGATCCGCCGGATGCCGCGGTGCAGCGTCGCCGGCTCCGGGACGTACTGCAGCGTGAGGTAGTGCTGCAACGACGCCGGGTCCACCCCGCCCGCCGCGTCGCTGCCGCCCAGCAGCTCCAGCAGCGCCTTCTTCTCGGAGGAGAAGGCGATCGCGCCGTCGGCCAGCCGCGCGACGAACAGCGGCTTGATGCCGAAGTGGTCGCGGGCACCGAAGACGGTCCGCTCCTGGGTGTCCCAGATGAGGAACGCGAACATCCCGCGCAACCGGTGGACGACGTCCTCGCCCCACAGGTGGTAGCCGGCGACGATCGCCTCGGTGTCGCCCTCGGTGGCGAAGGTGGCCCCGGCGGCCTTCAGCTCCTCGCGCAGCTCCAGGTAGTTGTAGATCTCGCCGTTGAAGACGATCTGGTACCGGCCGTCGGCGTAGGGCATCGGCTGGTGGCTGTGCTCGATGTCGATGAACGACAGCCGGTTGAAGCCGAAGACGGCGCGGTCGTCCGACCAGGTCGCCCGCTCGTCCGGACCGCGGTGGCGCATGCAGTGCTGGGCGTCGCGCACCGCGCCCACGGTGGCGTCGTCCACCCGGTCGGCGTCGGTCGAGAAGTAGGCGAGCAGGCCGCACATCGGTGGCAGGTCTCCAGGAGGTTCGCGGGGGTCCGGCGAGGGGCCCCGGTGGTCAGACCTGCTCGCCGGCGCGCATCTTCGCGGTCGCCCGGCGCTCGGCGAAGAAGGACAGCACCGGCACCGTGCCCGCGGCGACGGTGAGGACGAAGCCCTTCACCGTCCACCGGGCGCGGAGCGCGAGGTCGACGGTGGACAGGAAGAACAGCCCGTAGAGCCAGCCGTGCGCGGTGCCCAGGACCGACGACGGACCGGGGATGTCGGCGAGGTGGTTGAGCGGCACCGCGACGAAGATCAGCGCGATCAGCAGCACGCCGACGACGTTGGCCATCACCCGGTAGCGCAGCATCGCGTGGCCGATCGCCTCGTCGGACGTGCGCGAGGTCGTGACGCGCTCACCGGCCATGACTGCTCCTCTGGCCGAGGGCCCGCTCGTTGAGCTCGGCCAGGTAGGCGTTGTAGGCGGCCAGCTCGGGATCGCCCGTGGTGTCGATCCGAGGGCGCTGGTACAGGACGACGGAGTGGCCCGGGACGTCGTCGTCGGGATCCCGGCGCAGCTCGTCCCGTGCCATCCGCACGTAGAACCACAGCCCCATGAGCCCGTACAGCGGCCACTGCAGCGCGTAGCTCCAGTTGACCGCGCCGCCGCCGTCCCCGGCCTTGGTGAGCTGCCAGTAACCCAGGAACCAGGTGGCGACGAAGAGCGCCAGGACCACCAGGTGCCCGAGCACCCACTTCGGGGTCAGCAGCCGGTACCACACGGAGACGACTCTAACCGGCGGTCGGCGGGAGACCCCGTCCGCGGCGGGCGAGAACGGCCACATCGACGGCGACCCGCCGGAAAGGGATCTCCGGTGGCTTGCCGCCGTGCGCCGTCAGCTAGTCTCGGCACACACTGTGATCGGCGTGGACGCCGTCGGCCGAAACCGGCCGGCGACGCGCTGGACGACCGCCCGGGAGCGCCCGGCGGAGGACGAGGAGGCAGCGAGCGGTGGCTCGAGGCAACAAGCTCGCGCGGCTGACCGCGCTCGGTCTCCTGGGGGTGCTGACCCTCACCGGGTGCGACGTCCCCAACAACGAGTTCTGGCGGTTCGGCTGGCCCGAGGGGGTCACCGACGAGGCCGAGACGATGCGCGAGCTGTGGACCGCGTCGGTCATCGTGGCGCTGATCGTCGGTGTCCTGGTCTGGGGGCTGATCTTCTACTCGATGATCGCCCACCGGAAGAAGGGCGACGAGCTGCCGCGGCAGACGGCCTACAACCTGCCGCTGGAGATCGCGTACACGATCGCGCCGTTCCTCATCATCGCCGGCCTGTTCTTCTTCACCGTCGTGGTGCAGAACGACGTCCAGGAGCGCAGCGACGACCCGGACGAGACGATCGCGGTCAACGCCTTCAAGTGGAACTGGCAGTTCGTCTACCCGGAGACCACCGACGCGGAGACCGGCGAGCCGGTGAGCACCGTCGGCAGCACCAGCGACATCCCGGTGCTGGTCGTGCCGACCGACCGGACCATCAGGTTCGAGGTCGCCTCCGCCGACGTCATCCACTCCTTCTGGGTGCCGGAGTTCCTCTTCAAGCTCGACGTCATCCCGGGCAACGAGAACGGCCGGGACAACGTCTTCGAGGTGACGGTCCGCGAGGAGGGCGCCTACGTGGGCCGCTGCGCGGAACTGTGCGGCACGTACCACGCCTACATGAACTTCGAGGTCCGGGCGGTCTCCGGGGACGACTACGACGCCTACCTGGCGGCGCGCTCCGAGGGGATGAGCACCTACGACGCGCTCGAGGAGATCGGGCAGCCCGGTACGGCCAGCACCACGACGCCGCTGGAGCTCTTCCAGGACAAGAACCTCGACCAGCAGCGGGCCGGCGGCAATGGCTGACCGCCGCCGCACCCTGGACCTGATCGTCACGACGCCCGAGGAGGCACGACCGTGAAGGTCGAGTCGCTGATCTTCAATCTCATCGCGGTCCTGTGCGTCGGTGCCGCCGTGGTCTACGGCGTGTGGGCGCAGGAGCCGATCGGTACGACGGCGCTGACCCTCTCCGCCGGGCTGACCGGCATGATCGGCATGTTCTTCTGGTTCGTGTCGCGGCGCATCGACGCCCGTCCCGAGGACCGCAAGGATGCCGACGTGGCCGACGGCGCGGGCGAACTGGGCTTCTTCAGCCCGGCCAGCTACTGGCCGTTCGGCATCGCCGTCTGCATCGCCATCCTCGCGCTCGGCCTGGCCTACTGGTTCTTCTGGCTGATCGCGCTGGGGGCGGCCGCCATCATCCTCACCGTCGGCGGGCTCCTGTTCGAGTACTACGTGGGGCAGAACGCCCAGCAGAGCTGACACCGCACGTCCTCGAGGGCCCCTCCCGCCACGGCGGGAGGGGCCCTCGCGCATGCGGGGGCCGGTCCCGCCGGCCCGACCGCGTCAGGGCCGGGTGCGGTAGTGGTAACGGTGGTGCTCGACGAAGCCGGACCTGCGGTACAGGGCGCGAGCCGCCGTGTTGTCCGCCGTCACCTGCAGGTAGACCGACTGCGCACCGCGCTGGGCCGACCAGCCGGTCAGGGCGGCCATCAGGGCGGTGGCCAGCCCGCGTCGGCGGTGACCCGCGGCGACGGCGACGGCGGAGACGCCCAGCCAGCCGTCGACGAGGACACCACGGGCCACCGCCACCGGCGCCGACCCTCCGCCCGGCAGCCGGACGGAGGCGAAGGCGAGATCGGTGGCAAAGGCAAGGTCGGTGGCGTTCGTGAGGACGTCCAGGGCGCCGTGGGGGAGGGCTCCGTCGCGGTGGTAGCCGGCCAGCCAGGCCGGATCCGGTGCGGGCCGCAGGTCCACGGGCGCCTCTGCGGTGGTCGTCGTCGGCTGCGCGTCCACGGGGGCGGTGAGGAACAGGACGTCCGCACCGCGCTCCCAGCCGGCCGCAGTGAAGGCACTGTCGGCTGCCTGCGCCTGCTCGCCGGGGAGCATTGCGCGGGGTGTCAGCCCGCGCGCGTCGTACCAGCGGGCGACGGCGTCCACCGCCGTCGGCAGGGAACGGCCGGGCACGCCGACCACGAGCACGGAGTTGGCCCGGCCGGTGAAGCCGTGGCCGGAGCGCAGCAGCCAGTCGCCCAGCTCGTCCTGCTCGGTGCCGCGCCATCCGCGCGCGGCCAGTCGCTCGAGGTCCGCCACTGACGGGGACGTCGGTGGCCCTCCCATGGTCTCCATCCTCCGCGACAGCGGGTCCCCGGAACGGAGCAGGGCCCCGGTGGTGATCCACCGGGGCCCTGCTCGGAGCGTCTGACTAGTCGCGCGGCTCCTGCGGCCGGCCACCCTCGGAGGGGCGACCGGACGTCGTGAGCTCGCGGTCCTCGCCGGCGGCCAGCTCGCGCTCCTCGGCGCGCTGCTCCAGCTCGACCTGCATCGGCTCCTCGATCGGGGAGAAGAACCCGCGGATCGCCCGGCGGGCGGCCCCGATCTGGTTCATCTTCTTGGGCACCGGAGCGCCGCCGTAGGCGAGGACGCCGTGGCCGTGCTCGTCGACCGGGCCGAGGGGCTGGTGCACCTCGATGTACTCACCGTGCGGCAGGCGCCGGATGACGCCGGTCTCGATGCCGTGCTCGAGGACCTCGCGGTCGTGCTTCTGCAGACCGAGGCAGATCCGGTAGGTGATCACATAGACGATCGGTGGCAGGACCACCACGCCGATGCGACCGAACCAGATCATCGCGTTCAGGCTGATGTTGAACTTGTCCGCGAAGACGTCGTTGCCGCCGGTCAGCGTGAGGATGCCGTAGAAGGTCAGCGCCATCATGCCGAGCGAGGTCCGGACGGGGACGTCCCGCGGACGCTGCAGCAGGTGGTGCGAGGCGGTGTCGCCGGTCAGCTTGCGCTCGATCGAGGGGTAGAGCGCCAGCACGGTGAACATCAGGCCGGCGATCACGACCGTCGGCCAGAACAGCGCCGGGATGTTGTAGTCGCCGGGCAGGTTGATGTCCCACGCCGGGAAGATCCGCGACGAGCCGTCCAGGAAGAAGATGTACCAGTCCGGCTGCGAGCCGGCCGACACCTGCGCGGGGTTGTACGGACCCCACAGCCAGAACGGGTTGATCTGCACCATGCCGCCGAGCGCGGCGATCATGCCGAACACGATGAACAGCAGACCGGTGGCCTTCGCCGCGAAGGTCGGGAACAGCCGGTTGCCGACGACGTTGTGCTCGGTCCGGCCGGGGCCGGGGAACTGGGTGTGCTTCTGCTTGACCAGGATCAGCAGGTGCAGCGCGATCAGCGCCAGCAGGATCGCCGGGATGATCAGCACGTGCGCGATGTAGAAGCGCCCGATGATCAGCTCCCCGACGAAGTCGCCGCCGAAGACCGCCCAGTGCGCCCATGTCCCGATCACCGGTATCGACAGCAGGATCGCGCTGATGATCCGCAGGCCGGTACCCGACAGCAGGTCGTCGGGGAGGGTGTAGCCGGTGACACCCATCAGCAGGGCGAGCACCAGCATGACCACGCCGATGATCCAGTTCGTCTCCCGCGGCCGACGGAAGGCGCCGGTGAAGAAGACGCGGAGCAGGTGCACCACGATCGACGCCACGAACAGCAGCGCGGACCAGTGGTGGACCTGGCGCATGAACAGGCCGCCGCGGACGTCGAAGGAGAGGTTGAGCGCGGAGTCGTACGCCGCCGACATCTCCACGCCGCGCAAGGGCGCGTAGGAGCCGTCGTAGACCACGTGCCGCAGCGACGGGTCGAAGAAGAACGTCAGGTAGGTCCCGGACAGGATCGCGATGATGAACGAGTAGAGCGCGATCTCGCCCAGCAGGAACGACCAGTGGTCCGGGAAGACCTTGTTGAGGGTCCGGCGGAGCGGGCCGGCGACGACCAGCCGGTCGTCGAACTCGACAGCGGCCTTGCCGAGCTTTGTCGTGGGGGCTCCCGGCGCGGTGGCGGTGGCGGCCATCAGATGCGCTCCCGGTTCCAGTAGGTCGGGCCCACGGCCTCGACGTAGTCGCTGCGGGCCACGAAGTAGCCCTCATCATCCACCGTGATCGGCAGCTGCGGCAGCGCGCGCGTGGCCGGTCCGAAGACGGGCTTGGCTCCCTGCGTCACGTCGAACTGCGACTGGTGGCACGGGCAGAGGATGCGGCTGGTCTCCTGCTCGTACAGCGAGACCGGGCAGCCGGCGTGGGTGCAGATCTTCGAGTAGGCGACGTAGTCGCCGTAGCCGAAGTCCTCCTGGCCCCGACGGGGGATGTCCTGGGCGAGCTGCTCGGGACGCAGGCGGATGAGCATGGTCGAGGCGTCGGCCTGCCGGTTGCCGCCGGGCACGGCGGGGAAGACCGTCTCCAGCGAACCGGGCTCCTGGTCGCTGGGGCGGACCGGGCTGCCGTCGTAGCGCACCAGGCGCACGCCCCGGGCCCATGCGGTCGTCCCGAGCGGGTTGCCCTTGTTCGGGTTCTTGATCATGCCGCCGAGCGGGGCGATGAGCATCAGGCCCACGCCACCGCCCATGAAGGCCAGCGAGCGGGTGAGCAGCTTGCGCCGGGCCAGGCCGCTCTTCTTGTAGCCGGTCGTGAGCGTCGCACCGGTGGTGACCCGGTCGAAGTGCGAGCCGTCGTGCTTGTCCTGGACGGCGGTCTCGTGGGGCAGGAGCTTCTTGGTGAAGAGCACCAGCCCGACCCCGATGAGCGCCAGGGACAGGCCCATGGTCAGCCCCAGGAGCGGGTTGAACAGCGTGCTCCAGGTGTCGCCGTCGTTCTCGGCCCAGTGCCAGTCCGGCAGGAACCAGCCCGAGCCGGCGTAGACGACGAGGAACGCGAAGGCGAAGACACCGGACAGCGTCCACACCAGGCCGACCTGGCGGAGGGCCCGCTTCTCCAGCCGGGAGCCCGGCTCGGGGCCCGGGTCGACGTGGAGGATCTCCACGCCGTCGTACCGGGCGCCGAGCAGGTCGAGGTCCTCGCGGGACATCGTCGCCAGCTGCTCGGGGGTGTAGTCGTCGTCCGGACCGCCGTGCAGCGGGCCGGGCGTGTCCGCGCCGCCGGTCGAACCGGGGCGGGTCTCGTGCGTGCTCACGCCTTGCTCCCCATCCAGAAGACGCCGAACATGAGGATCCCGATGCCGACCAGCCAGATGACCAGGCCCTCGGCGACCGGCCCGACGCGGCCGATGCCGGCGCCACCCGGGTCGGACTGGTTGCTGATCGTCTGCACGTAGGCGATGATCGAGCGCTTCTCGTCCGGGGTGAGCTGGTTGTCACCGAACACCGGCATGTTCCCCGGACCGGTCAGCATCGCCGTGTAGAGCTCGAGGTCGTTGGAGTCCTTGAGGCTCGGCGCCCGCTTGCCGGACGACAGCGCGCCGCCCTCGCCGACGAAGTTGTGGCACGAGGCGCAGTTGAGCCGGAACAGCTCACCGCCCTTGGCGACGTCGCCGCCCTTGAGGTCGTCGGACGGGAGCTCGGGGCCGCCGCCGTACGCCTGGACGTAGGCCATCAGCTGCTCGATCTCTTCGTCGTTGAAGACGGCCGGCTTGTCGGGGGCCTGCGCCTCGTTGCGCACCAGCGGCATGCGCCCGGTGTGCACCTGGAAGTAGACGGAGGCCGACCCCACGCCGATCAGCGAGGGACCGCGGTTGGCCTCGCCCTCGAGGTTCTCGCCGTGGCAGGTGATGCAGCTGCGCTCGTACAGCTCGCGGCCTGCCTCCACCGCCGCGCTGTCCGAGGCGTCGTCCGCGGGAGCGGCCTGGGCCGGGCTCACCACGGAGTACAGCGCGCCGGTGAGGATCAGCCCGGCCATGAGAGCGGCGACGTTGCCGAGGCGGCGGCGCTGCTTCGAACGTCGCCGCGCACGCGCCCTCGCCACCGGGGTGGCGCTGACGACGGACGGGGCGTCTGACTGCGGGTTCGAGTGGGACACCGGCTTCCTAACGGATGAAGTAGATCGTGGCGAACAACCCGATCCAGACGACGTCGACGAAGTGCCAGTAGTACGAGACCACGATGGCCGCGGTCGCCTGGGCCGGGGTGAAGCGCCCCATGGTCGACCTGATGAGGATGAAGACGAAGGCGATCAAGCCACCGATCACGTGCAGCCCGTGGAAGCCGGTGGTGATGTAGAAGACCGAGCCGTAGGTCGAGGACGCGATGGTCGTGCCGTGGTGGACGAGCTCGTAGTACTCGTAGCCCTGCCCGAGTACGAAGATCAGGCCGAGGGCGAAGGTGATGGTGAACCACCTGCGCAGCCCGAACACGTTGCCCTGTTCGGCGGCGAACACCCCGAACTGGCAGGTCACCGACGAGCTGACGAGGATCAGCGTGATCGCCAGCGCGTAGGGCACGTTCAGCTCGGTGGGCTCCGGCGGCCAGGCGCCCTCCGCCCGGGCTCGCGCCGTGAAGTACATGGCGAAGAGGCCGGCGAAGAACATCAGCTCGCTGGAGAGCCAGACGATCGTGCCGACGCTGACGATGTTCGGTCGGGTCAGGGAGTGCACCCTCGAGGGATCGAAGGCGCTGCTCGCCACGGGGGCCGTTGTCACGCCGCCATCATGGCATCGGCATCCCGCGGTCACGACTGCGGGGCCGCCTGGCGTGGCGAGCGATGTGATCATCCCGATACCGGGCCGCCCGCCCTCCCCGATCGGTAGCGCCCCGGGCACTAGGCTCGCCCGCGTGACCACTGCCGGAACCCCCGACGCCCCGGCCACCGTGCTCGTCTACAGCGCGCGCGCCGAGATCCGTGACGCCGTCCGCACCGCGGTCGGCCGCCGGCCCGCCCCGGACGTGGGACCGCTCACCTGGGTCGAGTGCGCCACCGGTGGCGAGGTGATCGCGGCCGTGGACGGCGGCGGGATCGACCTGTGCATCCTCGACGGCGAGTCGCAGCCGATGGGCGGGCTCGCCGTCGCCCGTCAGCTGGAGCAGGAGGTGCCCGACCGCCCGGCCGTGTGCGTGCTCATCGCCCGGCAGCCGGACCGCTGGCTGGCGCACTGGTCGAGGGCGGAGGCCACCCTGCCGCTCCCGGTGGACCCGCTGGTGGCACCCGACGTCGTGGCGGGGCTGCTGCGCGAGTCCGCGCGGCGGCCCGTCACCCGGTGACCGACGCGGTGGGTGCCGCGCCGTCCGCTCGGCCCACGTGGCCGGCGTTGCTCAACCGCCTCCTGGCCGGGAACGACCTCGCGGTCGAGGAGGCCGTCTGGGTGATGCGCGAGGTGATGACGGGCCAGGCGACCCCGGCGCAGGTCGCGGCCTTCGCGGTCGCGCTGCGGGCGAAGGGGGCGGCGGCCCAGGAGGTCTCCGGGCTGGCCGCGGAGATGCTCGCGCAGGCCACGCCCGTGTCGTTGTCCCTCGAGTGCGTGGACATCGTCGGCACCGGTGGCGACGGCGCGCACACCGTCAACATCTCGTCCATGGCGGCGCTGGTGACCGCGGCAGCCGGCGTCCCGGTGGCCAAGCACGGTGGCCGGGCCGCGTCGTCGTCGTCCGGGTCGGCCGACGTGCTCGAGGCGCTGGGCGTGGTCATCGACCTGCCGGCGGCGAGCGTCGCGCGGTGCGTCGAGGAGGCCGGCATCGGGTTCTTCTTCGCGCCGGTCTTCCACCCGGGGATGAGGCACGCGGCCGTCCCGCGCCGCGAACTGGGCATCGCGACGGTGTTCAACTTCCTCGGACCGCTGACCAACCCCGCCCGGCCGGTCGCCGCGGCCATCGGCTGCGCCGACGTCCGGATGGCGCCGGTGCTCGCGCAGGTCGTCGCCGACCGGGGCGCCCGGGGCCTGGTCTTCCGCGGCGACGACGGGCTCGACGAGCTGACCACGGCGACGACGTCCTCGGCGTGGGTGGTCCGGGACGGCGAGGTCGTACCCGACCGCGTCGATCCCCTGGCCCTCGGGCTCCCCGTCTCCGATCCTGACGCGCTCCGCGGCGGCACCCCGGACGTCAACGCCGACGTCTTCCGGCGCGTCGTGGCGGGGGAGCGGGGCGCGGTGCGCGACGCGGTGCTCCTCAACGCGGCCGCCGCGCTCGCCGCGTTCGACGCGGGAGAGGGCACGCTGCAGGACGGGCTCGCCGCCGGCCTGGAGCGGGCGGCGGCGGCGATCGACGACGGGCGGGCGGCTGCGCTGCTCGACCGCTGGATCACGATCAGCCAGGCCCTCCGGTCCTAGTCCGCCGACTCGAAGCCGATGGCGAAGGCCGCCTCCAGGTCGTGCTTGGAGTAGGCGCGGAAGGCGATGTGGGTCTCGGTGTCCAGCACGCCCGGCACCTTGTTCAACCGGCCCGCGACGACGTCGGCGACCTGGTCGAACTCGCGCACGCGGACGACGGCGATCAGGTCGACCTCGCCGGCGGTCGAGTAGACCTCGCTGACCCCGTCGAGGTCCGCGATGGCGGCGGCCACCTCGGGGATCGAGTCGGTCGCGGCGTCGATCATCACGATGGCGGTGATCACGACGGCGATGCTAGAAGGACCTCGCTGGTCCCCACCACTCGCTCCGCTCGTGTCGGGCCCCGGCAGCGAGGCCGTCATCGTGCGTCACCGACCTGCCGTGACCCTCTCCGGGCGGGTGCGGGTCCCCAGCGAGCGACCGTCGGCGAACGGGTCCCTGCCCGCGACGCTCTGCACGGCGCGGGCGAGGAAACCGCTGAAGGCGCCGGTGCCCGGGGCGGGGCAGGCCAGCGTGCCGTCGAGCTCGACCAGCCGGGTGCCGGGCTTCTCCATCCAGCGCAGCACGAGCTCGGTCTCGTCGACCGAGGCCGCGGACTCGCCCTCGGGTGCGATCGGGGTCTCGGCCGTGGCCAGCAGCAGGGCGAGCGTGCCGCGCACCGACGTGCCCCGCGGAGCGACCCCGGCGGCCACCAGCCGCCCGCGCCGGATCACCGACAGCTGCCAGCCGCCCTCGCCGTCCGGGCGGGCGAGGACGAGCTCCGGGACGGCGGCCAGCGACTCCAGCCGTTGCCGCCGCCGGACCGCGCGCAGCAGCACGGCGGTCCGGTCGCGCAGCACGGCCGCATCTTCGTAGCGCTCCTCGGCCGCGAGCCGCTCGACGCGGCGGAGCAGCGGTGCGACCAGCTGCTCCGGATCGCGGGCGACGGCCGCGCGCAGGACCGCGGCCACGTCGGCGTACTCCGCGACCGACTGTGCGCCGGTGCAGGGCGCTCCGCAGCGCCCCATGTCCGCCAGCGCGCACGCGGACCCCGCGGGAGCCCGCGCGGGGATCCTGGCGGTGCACTGGCGTAGCGGCAGCGACTCGTGGACGGCGGCGACCGCCGCGTCGGCGGCCCGCCGGTCGGGGAACGGCCCGAGGAAGACGCCGGCGCCCGGCCGGACCCGGCGGACCACGGAGAGCCGGGGGAACGGCTCCTCGGTCAGCCGCACCCACAGCGCCCGCTCGGGGAAGCGGGACCGGCGGTTGTAGCGGGGTTTGTGCTCTGCGATGAGCCGCAGCTCGCGCACCGCGGCCTCCAGCGCGTGCGCGCAGGGGATCGCGTCGACGCGCTGGGCCAGCGCCACCATCTCGGTGATCCGGCTGCGTTGCTCTCCCGAGGTGAAGTAGCTGCGCACCCGGGTGCGGAGGTCGCTGGACGTGCCGACGTAGAGCGGCTCGTCGCGCGGCCCGCGGAAGAGATAGACCCCCGGGCCGTGCGGGACGGCATCGGCCAGGTGGCGCTTGCGCCGGCGCCCCGGATCGATCTGCCGGGTGAGCCCGGTGAGCTCCTCCAGCGAGGAGACCCCCAGCGGGCCCAGCCGCTCGAAGAGCCCGTGCAGGACGTCGACCGTCGCGCGGGCGTCGTCGAGCGCGCGGTGCGTGGGCGAGGTCGTGGCCGAGAAGAACGGCGCGAGCGTGCCCAGCTTGCAGTTGGGCACCTCGTCGCGGGTGAGCAGCCGCCGGGCCAGCACCGCCGTGTCGACCGAGGCCACGGTGGGCCAGGGGATCCCGGTCTCGGCGCAGGCGGCCTTGAGGAACCCGAGGTCGAAGGGCGCGTTGTGCGCCACCAGCACCGCGCCCCGCGCGAACTCGAGGAACGCCGGGAGCACCGTGCCGATGCGCGGGGCCGCGGCCACCATCGACGTCGTGATGCCCGTGAGCACGCTGATGTAGGGCGGGATCTCGCACCCCGGGTCGACGAGGGTCTGGAACTCGCCGAGCACCTCCCCGCCGCGGACCTTCACCGCACCGATCTCGGTGATCGCGCTGTCCTTGGGGGAGCCGCCCGTGGTCTCGAGGTCGACCACCACGAAGGTGACCTCCGCCAGGGGGGTGCCGAGCTCCTCGATCGTGCCCTGCACGTACTGCGCAGCGGCGGGGGAGGAGGTCACGGGGCGGACGGTAGGTCGAGGGACCGACAGTCCCGGGGCGCCGCGCCGCTTCGGCGTCCCGCCCCGGGCCTCGCGCCGATCCCCCTGCCGGGCGAACCAGGCGTCTCACCTGGCGCATCACCGGTGATCGGGACAACATTCCTGCGGTGGGCGACGGTGCCCGGATCCGCAGAGGTGGTTGATGTCCCCGCGCTCCCCGTGGCGTTCGTCGAGGCCGGACACGGCAGGACGGCCCCGCGGTCGGTCGCTCGCGGCGTCCCTGGTGCTCCCGCCGCTCACGGCGCTGACCCTGGCGCTCACCGCGACGGCCGCCGTCGCGGCGCCCAGCGACCAGCCGGGCGGCACGTCCGGGGTCCTGGACAGCCGCGCGCTGGACGAACTCCAGCAGCGCGCCTCTGAGGTGCAGCGCGGCCTGCAGGACCAGCAGGACGAGGTCGTCGAGGCGCGTGCGGCGCTCGCCGAGGCCGAACGGGCCGTCGCCGAGGCCGAGGCGGTGCTCACCGACGCCGAGGGAGAACTGGCCGGGTACCAGGGGGTGGTCGCCCGGTACGCCTCCGCCGTGTACCGCGACAGCGGAGCGCTGACGCCGCTCACCCTCCTGCTCAGCGGCGGGGACCCCGGCGACGTGCTCGCGGCCATGGGCTTCCTCGAGGTCGTCGACAGGCACGCGGCCGGCGTCATCGGCGCCGCGGAGCAGCAGCGCCGGGCGGCCGTGGAGCAGCAGCGCCAGGCCGCGGCGGCCCTGGAGCAGGCGAGGGCGCGTGCGGACGAGGTCGGCGCCCAGGTCGCCCGGCTCGAGGCCGCGGCGAGCGCGGTCACCGAGGAGCTCGACGCGGCCCTCGGCGCTGTGGATCGCCAGCTCGCCGCGCTCCAGCAGGAACAGGTCGAGGTCAACGAGCGGACCGCCGCCAGCTGGCGGGCCTACGTCGACCAGCTGAGGGCCGCCGGGCTGGACGCGGTCCCGGCCGCGCTGCTGCGCGACCCGGCGGCCGGACTGCCCGTCCCGCTCGTGCCGGTCGGTGCCGGGAACGGCGGCGCCCAGCGCGGTGCCGGCCAGCTGCCCGGCCAGCCGACCTCGCTGCTCGTGCTGCCCGCGGAGACCCTGACGGCCGTGACCGCCGCGATGGACGCCCTCGGGCTGCCCTACGCCCCGGGGACCGCGGGGCCGGAGTCGTGGGACTGCGGCTCGCTGGTCCAGGCGGTCTACGGGCGGGCGGGCATCCAACTGCCCGGTGACCAGGCAGCGCTGTTCGCCTCCACCAGCCCCGTCGCGCCGGCCGACGTGCTCCCGGGGGACCTGGTGTTCCTGGGCACGGCCGAGGCGGGGCTGGGGCACGTCGGCATCGCGCTGGACCCGGCGACCATGCTCGCGGCCGACGCTCGGGCCGGCGCGGTCGTCGTCCGCACGCTGCCGGCCGAGCAGCTGATCGGCGTGGGCCGCCCGAGCCTCGGCCAGCGGCCGGCTGCCGACGTGCCCGGGCCCACCGGCGGCGCGCTGCGCATGGAGTGCGGCAACACCGTCTACCCGCCGAGCTACGACGGCGGGCGTCAGTGGGGCGGCTATCCGAACGGGCTCATCCCGCCCAGTGCGCTGTGCCCGATCGGGGTGGGCAACCACTCGCTGCGGTGCGACGCCGCGGCGGCCTACCGGGCGCTGTCGGCGGCCTACGCCGCCCAGTTCGGCCGCCCGCTGTGCATCACCGACTCGTACCGGACCTACGGCGCCCAGGTGAAGCTGTACGGGGAGAAGCCGGCGCTGGCCGCCGTCCCGGGCACCAGCAACCACGGCTGGGGGCTGGCCGTGGACCTCTGCGGCGGTGTCGAGCGGTTCGGGACCGCGCAGTTCGCCTGGATGAAGGCCAACGCCGGCCGGTTCGGCTGGCTGCATCCCACCTGGGCCGACCAGGGTAACGGGCGCGAGGAGCCCTGGCACTGGGAGTACGCCGCCACCTGACGAGGAGGGCCGGCCGGAAATGTCGGTGGTCGTTCCTACCGTGCGGAGGACTCACGGAGGAGAGACATGCTCATCGACTGCGACACCTGCACCGTCCGGGGCGCCGGCTGCGCCGACTGCGTCGTCACCGTGCTGCTGGGCGCGCCGCCCGGCTGGCAGGGGGTGGACCCGGTCGTGGTCCAGCTGTCCGAGCGCCCCCGCACGCCCGCGCGAACGGCCGAGGACGCCGTCGTGCCCCCGCCCGGCGTGGTGGTGGAGTTCGACGACGTCGAGCGCCGCGCGGTGCGCGCACTCGCGGAGTACGGCCTCGTCCCACCGCTGCGGCACCGCGGTGGGACGGAGGCAGGCGGCGCGGACGGCTCGTCGGGCAGCCGCACGGGGTGAGACGGATCCGACAGGGGTGCTCTCTGCCGGTCGCGGAGCGTGCGCATACGCCTACCGAGCGCCGAACTGAGCGAGGCGCGCGCTGTCGAACGCGATTCTCGTCACAGAAGTGCTCCCTGCTTCGGTTTGTCACGAGAACGTCACGAACGTAGGGTCGTCGCGTTCGACCGGGTGGTCGTCATCCACGGAGGGATGGCCTCGGCCGGACACCGCCGAATCGCCGTACGACGTCCCGTGGACGTCCGAGGTGAACCGGGGACCCACCGCAGTTCTGGGGTGAGTTCTCCCGTCGGGCCGGCTCGCCGGCGCGCGGGGGATAGGGCAGATCTTCCCAGCCCGAACCCGTCAGCTAACTCGGTAGGCGGTGACAGTGGAAGAAATGGAGAGCCGCCCACGTGGCGACCCCTCACGCGCTACCTACGCACGCCTTCGACCAGTTCCGCCCCGCTCGCCCTGCCGGCACCGCCCGCCGGATGGGCAGGCTCCGCGCCGGCCTCCTCATCGGAGCGACGACCGCGCTGACCCTCACGGTCCTGCCCGGCACCGCTGTCGCGGACCCGGTCACCGCCACCAGCCCCGCGCAGGCGGCCGAGCTGGTCGCCGATGCCAGCCACGAGCTCGAGGTCGTCTCCGAGGAGCTGAACGAGGCCCGGGTCGAGCTCGAGCGCCAGCGCGCCGCGGTGGACACCGCCGAGCTCGCGGCCCTCGAGGCAGCCGAGCAGCGCGCCGCGCTCGACGGCCGCATCCGGCAGCTGGCCCGCAGCGCCTACACCCAGGGCGGCGCCTCGCTCACCCAGCTCGACGTCCTGCTCACCAGCAGGTCCGCCGACGAGTTCGTCTCCCAGCTCGGCACGCTCGACGCGATCGCCGGCCACACCAACGCCGCCGTCCGCCAGGTGGCCGACGCGTCCGAGCGCGCGGAGGACACCCGGGCCCAGGCCGAGGAGGCCCGCCAGCGCGCCGAGCGCACGGTCCAGGACATCGAGGCCAAGCAGCAGGACCTCGAGGCCAGGATCGCCGACTACCAGCGCCAGTTCGAGGCGCTGGACGCCGCGCAGCGCGCGGTGGTCGAGCGGGCCCACGGCGACTCCCAGCCGGTGCGCGCCTCGCGGAGCGCCGACCGGACCGCCCCCGTGGCCGGTGCCGTCAGCGCACCCAGCGGCGCGGCCCAGGTCGCCGTCGACACCGCCCTGGCCCAGGTGGGCGACCGCTACGTCTGGGGCGCCAGCGGACCTGACGCGTTCGACTGCTCGGGCCTGACCTCCTACGCCTACGCCGCCGCCGGTGTCTCGCTGCCGCACTCCAGCCGCAGCCAGTCGCAGATGGGCCGGCCGGTCTCGCGCGGTGAACTGCAGCCGGGCGACCTGGTGTTCTTCTACAGCCCGGTCAGCCACGTCGGCATGTACATCGGCAACGGCCAGATGGTCCACGCGTCGACCTCCAGCCAGCCGGTGAAGGTCGCCAGCGTCGACTCGATGGGCAGCTACAACAGCGCCCGCCGGATCGTCGGCTAGGTCGGACCGCAGCGACCGAGGGCCGGTCACCCCACCCGGGGTGGCCGGCCCTCGTCGTCGGGACCGCGGAGCTGTCGCCCGCGGCCCATATGATCGGCCAGGTGTTGGACCTGTGAGGGCGCGTCGCGTGGCGCTGCTGGCCGCCGTGGTCCTCTTCGCCGGCTTCGTGGTCGTCGTGGTCGTCGGCACCCCGTGGCAGCCGCTGCCCGAACCGCCCGGCGGGCACACCCCGATCGATCCCACGGCGGGCCTCGCGCCGGAGCAGGTCGATCGCGCCGAGTCGTTCGTCGCCGCGCTCCGACCGGCCTCGCTGGCCTCTCTCCTGCTGGGACTGGCGGCCTCCGCGGTGCTCGGCCTGACCCCGCTCGGCGCACGGCTCGTGCGTGCCCTCCCGACGCCGCGCCGGGGGCGCTGGGCCTGGCAGGTGCTCCTGGGCGTGCTCGCGCTCGCGGTGATCGGGCGGCTGGTCACCCTCCCGCTGTCCGCGTACGGCGAGGTCGTGCGGCACCGCTACGGGCTGTCCACCCGCGGCTGGGGGCTGTGGCTGCGCGACGTCGTCGTCTCGACGGCGATCGACGCCGCACTCACCGCCGTGACCGCGCTGGTGCTCGTCTGGCTGGCGCGGCGGCTCGCCCGGGGATGGTGGGCGGTCGCGGCCGCCGGTGCGGCAGTCCTCGTCGTCGTCGGCTCGTTCCTGTGGCCGGTGCTCATGGAGCCGGCCTTCAACGACTTCGAGTCGATGCCGGCCGGCGAGCTGCGCACCGACCTGCTGGCGCTGGCCCAGGAGAACGGCACCCCGGTCCGCGACGTGCTGGTGTCCGACGCCTCGCGGCGGACCACCGCGCTCAACGCCTACGTCTCCGGGTTCGGCTCCACCCGCCGCATCGTCGTCTACGACACGGTGCTCGAGCGGCTGCCCGACGAGCAGATCGAGTCGATCGTCGCGCACGAACTGGGGCACGTGGCCACCGACGACGTCCTGACGGGCACGCTGATGGGGGCGCTGGGCGCGGCCGGGGGAGTGGCGCTGCTCGGGTGGGTGCTCACCTCACCGCGGCTGCTCCGTCGGGCCGGGGCCGAGAGCGCCGGCGATCCGCGCGCGGTGCCGCTCCTGCTGCTGCTGGTCGCCGTCGGGACGCTCCTCGCCACGCCGGTCCAGAACCTCGTCTCGCGCCAGGTCGAGGCGCGCGCCGACGTGCACGCCCTCGATCTCACCGAGGACCCCGAGGCGTTCGTCGCCATGCAACGCGGTCTCGCGGGCAGCAACCTCTCCGATCCCGATCCGCCGGACGCCTGGCACTGGTTCTTCGGCTCGCACCCGACGGTCGCGCAGCGGATCGCGCTGGCCCAGGACTGGGCCCGGGCGGAGCGCGAGCCGTGAGCCGCACGCTCGTCGTCACCAACGACTTCCCGCCCCGCCAGGGCGGCATCCAGACGTTCGTCGCCGCCCTGCTCGAGCGCCGCCCGCCCGACTCCCTGGTGGTCCTGGCGTCGGACCACCCGGGCGCGGCCGAGCACGACGCCGCCCTGCCCTACCCGGTGGTCCGCCGGCCGACGAGCATGCTGCTGCCCACGCGGGCCACGGCACGGGCGGCGGTCGACCTCGTGCGGCGCTACGACTGCGACACCGCCGTCTTCGGTGCCGCGGCACCGCTGGGTCTCCTCGCGCCGACGCTGCGGGAGGCGGGCGTGCGCCACCAGGTCGGCATCACCCACGGGCACGAGACCGGCTGGGTGGCGCTGCCCGGGAGCCGGCAGGTGATGCAGCGGATCGCCGGTGGGCTCGACGTCGTCACCTACATCACCGAGTACACCCGCGCCCGGCTCGCGCCCGCGCTGTCGGGCAGGACCCGGCTGGCGCAGCTCTCCCCGGGCGTCGACGTCGAGAGGTTCACCCCCGACGTCGACGGCGGCGGGGTGCGCCGGAGGCACGGGCTGGGGAGCGCGCCCGTGGTGGTCTGCGTCTCCCGGCTGGTCGCCCGCAAGGGCCAGGACGTGCTGGTCGCGGCGTGGCCGCAGGTGCTGGCGCGGCACCCGGACGCGCGGCTCCTGCTGGTCGGCGGCGGACCCGACGAGGCGGCGCTGCACCGTGCCGTGGCCCGGCGGGGGCTCGAGCGCTCCGTGGTCCTCACCGGGGCCGTCGACGCAGCGGAGCTACCGGCCCACTACGCCGCCGGCGACGTCTTCGCCATGCCCTGCCGCACCCGCCGGGCCGGGCTCGACGTGGAGGGCCTGGGGATGGTCTTCCTCGAGGCGGCCGCCTGCGGCCGGCCCGTCGTGGCCGGCACGTCCGGCGGCGCCCCGGAGGCGGTGCAGGAGGGGGTCACCGGGCACGTCGTGGACCCCCGCTCGACCGATGCCGTGGCGAGCACGCTGGCCGGCCTGCTCGACGACCCGGTCCGGGCTCGGGCCATGGGGGCCGCGGGGCGGGCCTGGGTGGAGCAGCGCTGGTCCTGGGAGACGATCGCCGCGACCTTCGCGGAGCTGCTGCACCCCTGAACGCACGACGGCGCCGCCCCGGTGGGGACGGCGCCGTCGGCGTTGTTGGTGGTCAGCGCGCGTAGAGCGCCTCGACCTCGTCGCCGAACTCCTTCATGACCACCGCGCGCTTGAGCTTCAGGCTCGGGGTGAGCATGCCGTTCTCCTCGGTGAAGTCGGTGCCGAGGATGTGGAACTTCTTGATTGCCTCGGCCTGCGAGACGGCCTTGTTGGCGTCCTTCACGGCCGCGTCGATCTCGGCCTTGAGGTCGGCGTCCTCCCGGGCCTGCTCCACCGACATGTCGGCGGGCTTGCCCTTGGACTCCAGCCACTGCGGCAGGGCCTCCTCGTCGAGGGTGATCAGCGCGGCGATGAACGGGCGCTGGTCGCCGACGACGATGCACTGGCTGACCAGCCGGTGGGCGCGCAGCCGGTCCTCGAGCACGGCGGGGGCGACGTTCTTGCCCCCCGCGGTCACCAGGATCTCCTTCTTGCGGCCGGTGATCTTGAGGAAGCCGTCGGCGTCGAGCTCGCCGAGGTCGCCGGTGTGGAACCAGCCCTCGGCGTCGATCGCCTCGCGGGTGGCGTCCTCGTTCCGCCAGTAGCCGCGCATGACGATGCCGCCCCGGATGAGCACCTCGCCGTCGTCGGCGATCCGGAACTCCACGCCGGGCAGCGGCTGGCCGACGGTGCCGATGCGCAGGGCGTCGTCGTGGTTCACCGACGCGGCGGCCGTGGTCTCGGTCAGGCCGTAGCCCTCGAAGACGGTCACCCCGATGCCCCGGAAGAAGTGCCCGAGCCGCTCGCCGAGCGGCGCGCCGCCGGAGATGGCGCCCAGGCAGTTGCCGCCGAGCGCGGCGCGGAGCTTGCCGTAGACCAGCTTGTCGAACAGCGCGTGCTGGGCGCGGAGCCCGAGGCCGGGGCCGCCGGTGTCCTGGGCACGCGACCAGTCGATGGCCACCTGGGCGGCCTTGTCGAAGATCTTGCCCTTGCCGTCGCCCTCCGCCTTGGCCTTGGCGGAGTTGAAGACCTTCTCGAACACGCGCGGCACGGCCAGGACGAACGTGGGCTTGAACTCGCCGAGGTCGTCGAGCAGGTTCTTCACGTCCGGCGTGTGGCCGATGACCGTCCGGTTCTTGATGGCGCCGACCTGCAGGACGCGGGCGAGGACGTGCGCGAGCGGGATGAACAGCAGCAGCGAGCCCTGCACGCTCATGAACCTGTCGAGCAGCGTGATGCCGTTGCCGATCTCGAACAGGAAGTTGCGGTGGGTCAGCTCGCAGCCCTTGGGGCGGCCGGTCGTGCCGCTGGTGTAGATCAGCGTGGCCAGGCTGTCGGCGTTCAGCGTGGCGCGGCGCGCCTCGAGCTCGCTGTCGGGGACGTCCTTGCCGGCCTGGGTCAGCGTGCCGACGGCGTCGTCGTCGATGACGTGCACGGACGTCAGGTCGGGCGCCTGGTCGCGGACGGTCTCGACGGCGTCGGCGTGCTCGGAGCTCTCGACGACGATCGCGGTGGCACCGGAGTCCGACAGGATCCAGGCGACCTGGTCGGGGCTGGAGGTCTCGTAGATGGGGACGACGACGGCGCCGGCGGTCCAGATGGCGTAGTCGAAGACGGTCCACTCGTAGCGGGTCTTCGCCTGCAGGGCGACCCGGTCACCGGCGGCGACACCGGAGGCGATCAGCCCCTTGGCGACGCCGCGCACCTCGTCGCCGAACTGCTTCCAGGTGACGTCCTGCCACTGGCCGTTCTGCCGTCGGCGCAGGCCGACCTCGTCGCCGTGCTGGGCGACGTTCTCGGCCAGCATGTCCGGAATGGCCTCGTCGGGGCCGATCTCGGTCCTGGCAGGGATGCTGAACTCGCGCACGCCCGGTCCTCTCCTCCCGCACCGCCGCCGGGCACCGTCGCCCGCCGCTCCCGGTACAGGACGTCGGTTCGCCAATCTACCGGCCACCTCCTACCCATGAGTAATCAAACGGTGCAGCGGCGGTCGCGGGACCGTGCGCACCCGTTAGCCTGCTGCGCATGGCCGAGCAGTCCACCCAGTCGATCGTCATCGAGGCCCCCGCGGCCGACGTCATGGCCGTCATCGCCGACTTCCCCGCCTACCCGCAGTGGGTGGCCGCCGCGAAGACGGTCGAGGTGCTCGAAGAGGGGCCCGGTGGGCGGGCGCGGCGGGTGCACTTCGTGCTCGATGCCGGCGCCATCAAGGACGACTACGTCCTCGACTACACCTGGGACGGGGACCGGCAGGTGACCTGGACCCTGGTGAAGGGCCAGATGCAGAAGCGCCAGGAGGGCTCCTACACGCTGGTGGAGACCGACGGGCGGACCGAGGTCACGTACTCGATCACCATCGACCTGTCGATCCCGATGCTGGGCATGATCAAGCGCAAGGCCGAGAAGGTCATCCTCGACACGGCTCTCAAGGAGCTCAAGAAGCGCGTCGAGGGCTGAGCCGCGTGCGCACCCTCGTCGTCGCTGGCCCCGGTGGGGCGGGTGCCTCCACCCTGGCCGCGGCCGCGGCGGTGCGCGTCGCGGGCACCGGCCGGTCGACCCTGCTGCTGTCCCGCCGGCCGGTGGTCGTGCGCGGCCTCGACGAGGTGGGCGGGCTGACCGTCCGCGCGGTCGACGCCCGGGTCGCCGTCGAGGAGCTGTGGGCCGGCGCGGTGACGCCGGCCGCGGCGTCGCTGCCGCAGCTGCCGCTGCCGCCGTCGTCCTCGGTGGTCCCGGTGCCCGGAGCGGCGGACCTGGCCCTGTTCGCCGAGCTCGCCCGCGCGCGGCCGACGTGGTGGTCGTGGACGCCGGGTCGCTCGCCGACGCCGCGTCGCTGATGACGCTCCCGGACACGCTGCGCTGGTGGCTGGACGCCCTGCTGCCCCCTGGCGTGCGCGCGCTGGGCGCGCTCCGCTCGGCCGCGGTGGGGGC
>NZ_LWUA01000246.1 GCF_005222955.1 Blastococcus sp. CCUG 61487
GTCTCTGGGCAGTACATCTAGCGCAGGGGCCGTCGTCCGGATGACCGGTGTCGACGTCGTGCGGGGTGAGACCCACCTGCTGCGCGGCGTCGACTGGCAGGTGGAGGACGACCACCGGTGGGTGGTGCTGGGCCCCAACGGGGCGGGGAAGACGACGCTGCTGCAGCTGGCCGCCGCGCTGCTGCACCCCACCCGGGGCGAGGTGCGGCTGCTCGGGGAGACGCTCGGTGCGGTCGACGTCTTCGAGCTGCGGCCGCGCATCGGGCTCACCAGCGCGTCCCTGGCGCAGCGGATCAGCCCGTCGGAGACGACCGGCGACATCGTCGTCTCCGCCGGCTACGCCGTCGTCGGCCGGGGTCGCGAGCGCTACGACGTCCACGACCTCACCCGCGCCGGCATCCTCATGGAGCAGTGGGGCGTGGCGCAGTTCGCGCACCGGCCCTTCGGCACGCTGAGCGAGGGCGAGCGCAAGCGCGCCCAGATCGCCCGCGCGCTCATGCCCGACCCCGAGCTGCTGCTGCTCGACGAGCCGGGTGCGGGGCTGGACCTCGGCGGCCGGGAGGACCTCGTGGCCCGGCTGTCCGACCTCGCGCGCTACAGCTACGCGCCGGCGCAGGTGCTGGTCACGCACCACGTCGAGGAGATCCCGCCCGGCTACGACCACGCCCTGCTGCTGCGCGGGGGAGAGGTGGTGGCGGCCGGAGCCGCGGACGACGTCCTGACCGCGGCGAACCTGTCGGACACGTTCGGGCTGCCCCTGGAGCTCACCCGCACCGACGGCCGCTTCGCCGCCCGCCGCGCTCGCTAAGGTTCGAGGCATGCCCGACTTCGTGACGCTGCAGGTGGAGGACGGGGTGGGCACGATCCGCCTCGACCGCCCGAAGATGAACGCGATCGACGAGCAGCTCCACCTCGAGGTGCGCGCCGCCGCGGTCGAGGCGGGAGAGCGCGACGACGTCCGCGCCGTCGTCATCTACGGCGGGGAGCGGGTGTTCGCCGCCGGGGCCGACATCAAGGCCATGTCGCAGCTCGACGCCGCCGGCATGCGGACGTGGGGCACGGAGCTGCAGGACTCGTTCCGGGCCGTCGCGGGGCTCGCCAAGCCGGTGATCGCCGCGATCACCGGCTACGCCCTCGGTGGCGGGTACGAGCTGGCGCTGTGCGCCGACTTCCGGGTGCTCGGCACGAAGGCGAAGATCGGGCAGCCCGAGATCCTGCTGGGCGTCATCCCGGGCGCCGGCGGAACCCAGCGGCTGGCCCGCCTGGTCGGCCCGGCCAAGGCCAAGGACCTCGTCTTCACCGGCCGGCACGTCGGTGCCGAGGAGGCGCTCGAGATCGGCCTGGCCGACGCCGTCGTCCCGGACGCCGAGGTGTACGAGACCGCGCTGGCGATGGCCCGCAAGTTCGCCGCCGGCCCTCCGCTGGCGCTGGCCGCCGCCAAGCGGGCGATCGACCAGGGGCTCGACCTGCCCCTCGACGAGGCGCTGACGCTGGAGACCCGGCTGTTCGCCGAGCTCTTCGACACCGAGGACCAGAAGACCGGCATGACCTCGTTCCTCGAGAACGGGCCCGGCAAGGCCACGTTCACCGGCCGCTGAGCAGGCGGGCGTGAGCGACGTCGTCGACAGGTCCGACCCGGCCGGCCGGGCGTGGGTCGACCGGGCCGTCGCGACCGTCGAGGCCGATGCCCGGCGCAGCGCCGACACGCACCTGCTCGCCTATCCGCTGCCGCCCGAGTGGGGCATCGACCTGTACCTCAAGGACGAGTCGACCCACCCGACCGGCAGCCTCAAGCACCGGCTCGCGCGCTCGCTGTTCCTCTACGGGTTGTGCTCGGGGCAGATCAGCGAGGGCAGCACCGTCGTGGAGGCCTCCAGCGGCTCGACGGCGGTGAGCGAGGCCTACTTCGCCCGGATGCTCGGCCTCCCGTTCGTCGCGGTCATGCCGCGCTCGACCAGCCGGGAGAAGGTCGCGCTCATCGAGTTCCACGGGGGCGTGTGCCACTTCGTGGACCGGGCCTCGGACATGTACGACGAGGCGCGCCGGCTGGCCGCCGAGTGCGGCGGCCACTACCTCGACCAGTTCACCTACGCCGAGCGGGCGACCGACTGGCGGGGCAACAACAACATCGCCGAGTCGATCTTCGAGCAGCTCTCCGCCGAGCGGCACCCGGTGCCCGAGTGGGTGGTCGTGGGTGCGGGCACGGGCGGCACGAGCGCCACGATCGGCCGGTACCTGCGCTACCGACGCCACCGCACCCGGCTGGCCGTCGTCGACCCGGAGAACTCGGCCTTCTTCCCCGGCTACGAGGCCGGGGAGCCGGACCGGACCACGGGCACGCCGTCGCGGATCGAGGGCATCGGCCGCCCGCGGGTGGAGCCCTCGTTCGTCCCGACGATCGTCGACCGGATGATCCGGGTGCCCGACGCCGCCTCGCTGGCGGCGGTGCGCCACCTGGAGACGACGACCGGCCGGCGGGCCGGCGGCTCGACCGGGACCAACCTGTGGGGCGCGTTCTCGCTGGTGGCCGAGATGCTCGCCGCCGGGCGCAGCGGCAGCGTGGTCACCCTGCTGTGCGACGGCGGGGAGCGCTACGCGCACACGTACTACTCCGACGCGTGGGTGGCGGCGCAGGGTCTCGACCTCGCTCCGCACGCCGCCACGCTGCGGCGATTCGCCGAGACGGGGCGGTGGGAGGAGGCCGCGTGACGTGGCTCACCCAGCCCTGGTGCGGCGACTCGTCTACCTGCAAGTAACCTCGCAGTCCGGAGCTGGGCGGGCCGACTGCCCGCACCCCCTGACCCCGTCGCGGAGGTAGGTCTGACGATGAACATCGTCGTGCTGGTCAAGCAGGTCCCCGATTCCGGGAGCGAGCGCAAGATGGACCCGGCGGACAACACCGTCGACCGCGCCGCCGCGGACAACGTCGTCAACGAGATCGACGAGTACGCCATCGAGGAGGCGCTCCAGGTGCGCGACCGGGAGGGCGGCGAGGTCACCGTCCTCACCGTCGGCCCGGACGGCGCCACCGACGCCATCCGCAAGGCGCTGTCGATGGGCGCCGACAAGGCCGTGCACGTCTCCGACGACGCCATCAAGGGCTCGGACGCCGTGCAGATCAGCGCCGTCCTGGCCGGCGCGCTGCAGCAGCTGGAGTACGACCTCATCATCTGCGGCGCCGAGGCGACCGACAGCCAGATGAGCGTCATGCCGGCCCTGCTCGCCGAGCGGCTCGGCCTCCCGCAGCTCTCCGGTGCGCGCAAGCTCACCGTCGAGGGCGGCGTGGCCAAGATCGAGCGGCAGACCGACGGCGGCTACTGGGCCGTCGAGGCGCCGCTGCCGGCGATCGTCTCCACCTGGGACACGATCAACGAGCCGCGCTACCCCTCGTTCAAGGGGATCATGGCCGCCAAGAAGAAGCCGGTCGAGACCAAGACGCTGGCCGACATCGGCGTCGATGCCTCGGCCGTCGGGCTGGCCAACGCCACCACCCAGGTCCTCGACTTCGCCGGCCGCCCGCCCAAGGGCGAGGGCGTCAAGGTCACCGACGAGGGCGACGGCGCGCAGCAGTTCGTCGACTACCTCGCCAGCCAGAAGATCGTCTGAGTACGGCCCGGTTCCACAGACCGATTGCAGAGGAGAGCAACTAGTTATGGCAGAGGTCCTGGTCCTGGCCGAGCTCGACCCGGCAGGCGGCGGAGTCCGCAAGACCACCCTGGAGGCCCTCACCGCGGCGCGCGCGCTCGGTGAGCCGTCGGCCGTCGTCATCGCCGCCCCCGGCACCGCCGCGGGCGTGAAGGACAAGCTGGCCGAGTACGGCGCGGCCACCGTCTACGTCGCCGAGGCCCCCGAGATCGACGAGTTCCTCGTCGCCCCGAAGGCCGAGGTGCTGGCCCAGCTCGTCGGAGAGAAGTCCCCGGCCGCCGTCGTCATCCCCTCCTCGCCCGAGGGCAAGGAGATCGCCGCCCGCCTGGCGCTCAAGACCGGCAGCGGCTTCCTGACCGACGTCACCGAGATCGCCGAGGACGGCACCGCGACGCAGGTCGCGTTCGCCGGCGCCGTGATCGTGCACTCGAAGGTCACCACCGGCACCCCGATCTACACCCTGCGCGGCAACTCGGTCGCCGCCGAGCCGGCTCCGGCCGCGGGCGCCGAGCAGGCCGTGTCGGTGTCGATCTCCGACGCCGCCAAGGGCGCCAAGGTGACCGACCGGGTCGTCGAGCAGAAGAGCAGCCGCCCCGAACTCACCGAGGCCGGCATCGTGGTCTCCGGTGGCCGTGGCGTCGCCAGCGCCGAGAACTTCTCGATCATCGAGGCGCTGGCCGACTCGCTCGGTGCCGCCGTCGGCGCCTCGCGTGCCGCCGTCGACTCCGGCTTCTACCCGCACAGCTTCCAGGTGGGGCAGACCGGCAAGACCGTCTCCCCGCAGCTGTACGTGGCCGTCGGCATCTCCGGTGCCATCCAGCACCGCGCCGGCATGCAGACGTCGAAGACGATCGTCGCCATCAACAAGGACCCGGAGGCGCCGATCTTCGAGCTCGCCGACTTCGGTGTCATCGGTGACCTCAACACCGTCGTCCCGCAGGCCACCGAGCTGATCCAGGCCCGGAAGTAACGGCCCGCAGCACGGCCGGTCGTCGAGCGCCGGTCCCCGTACGGGGACCGGCGCTCGACGCATTTCCCGGGGGAAACCGGTGCCACGGAGCGGGAAGCACCGGGGCGACCGCGCGGTTGGGCGCTGCGTGGGAATGTCGGGCTCGCGGGCGAGCATCTGGGACGCGGACCACCGTCGGGCGACGGTCGGACTGCTCACCCTCATCACCCTGGTCGCCTTCGAGGCGATGGCCGTCGGGACGGCGATGCCGACCGCGGTCGACGAGCTCGACGGCGTCGCCTGGTACGCCTGGACGTTCAGCGCCTTCCTCGTGGCGTCGGTGGTCGGCATGGTCATCGGCGGCGAGGTGGGCGACCGGCGGCCACCGCGGCCCGGCGTGCTGACCGGGGTGGCGCTGTTCGCCGCCGGCCTGCTGATCGCCGGGCTCGCCCAGAGCATGGCGGTGCTCGTGCTGGGCCGGGCGGTGCAGGGCCTGGGCGCCGGCATCGTGATCGTGCTGCTGTACGTCATCGCCGGGCAGGCGTTCTCCTCCGAGCTCCGCCCGCGGCTGTTCGGTGCCTTCGCGGCGGGCTGGGTGCTGCCCGCGCTGCTCGGGCCGCTGGCCTCCGGGGTGGTGACCACGCACATCGGCTGGCGTGCGGTCTTCCTCGGGCTGCTGCCCCTCGTCGGCGCCGGGCTGGCGATGCTGGTCAGCGCCGGACCGGGCCACGCCCCCGATCCGGACGCCGTCCGTGCCCGGTCGAGCAACGTCCCCTGGGCCCTGCTGGCCGGGGCCGGCATCGCCCTCTGCCTGTACGCCATGCAGCGCCTCGACCTCGTCGCCGCCGGGCCGGCCGTCGTGGGTGCCGTGGCGCTGGCCGCCGGACTGCGGCGGTTGCTGCCCCGCGGCACCGTCCGCGCGCGGCCTGGCATCCCGGCCGTGATCGCGAGCCGGGGGCTGCTCGCCGGTGCCTTCTTCGGCATGGACGCGCTGCTGCCGTTCGTGCTCACCGAGCAGCACGGCTGGAGCGCCTCGACCGCCGGGCTGCCGCTCACCGCGGGGGCCGTCGGCTGGGTGACCGCGGCCCAGCTGCAGAGCCGCCTCTCGACGATGCCGCGGCCACGGGTGCTGCGGGCGGGTTTCGTGGTGCTCGCCCTGGGGCTCGCCGCGACCGCCACCGTCGCGGTACCGGCCCTGGGCGGGTGGACGACCTACCTCACCTGGGCGGTGGCGGGCATCGGCATGGGGCTGGGCATGCCGAGCGTCGGCGTCCTGCTGCTCGACCAGTCGTCCGAGGCCGAGCGGGGCGCGAACTCCGCGGCCTTCCAGATCTCCGACGTCACCGCGTCGGCGCTGTGCGTCGGCCTGGCCGGCGTGCTGGTGGCCGCGGCGGCCGACGGCGGCGGTGCCCTGTGGGCAGCGGTGCTCACCGCGGTCGCCGTCCTCACCCTGCCCGCGCTCGTGGGCGTGGGGGTGGCCGGTCGCACGGTGCCCGCGGACCAGGGCGCCCCGGCGCCCGCGACTACCCTGGCGGCGACATGACCTACCTGGACCACGCGGCGACGACCCCGGTGCTGCCCGAGGTGCTCGCGGCGATGACCGAGCAGCTGGGCCGCGTCGGCAACGCCTCCTCGCTGCACGCCAGCGGCCGGGACGCCCGCCGGGTGGCCGAGCAGTCGCGCGAGCGGCTGGCCGAGGCGCTGGGCGCCCGCCCGTCGGAGGTGCTGTTCACCGGCGGGGGCACCGAGAGCGACAACCTCGCGGTCAAGGGGCTGTTCTGGGCCCGGCGCGCGGGTGACGCGCAGCGGCGGCGGCTCGTGGTCAGCCCGGCCGAGCACCACGCCGTGCTCGACAGCGTCGAGTGGCTGGTGAAGCACGACGGCGCCGAGGTCACCTGGCTGCCGATCGACACCGCCGGGCGGGTGCACCCCGAGGCGCTGGCCGACGCGCTCGGCGACGGACGCGACGTGGCGCTCGTCAGCGTCATGTGGGCGAACAACGAGATCGGCACCGTCAGCGACCTCGCCGCGCTGGCCGCGGTCGCGCACGCCGTCGGGGTGCCGCTGCACACCGACGCCGTCCAGGCCGTGGGCCAGGTGCCGGTCGACTTCGCCGCCAGCGGGGTGGACGCCCTCACCATGACCGGGCACAAGCTCGGCGGCCCGATGGGCGCCGGCGCGCTGCTGCTGCGCCGGGACGTCGAGTGCACGCCGCTGCTGCACGGTGGCGGCCAGGAGCGCGACGTCAGGTCGGGCACCCTCGACGTCGCGGCCATCGTGGGGCTGGCCACCGCCGCGGTCAGCGCCGTCACCACGCGCGAGGACCGGGTCGCCCGGCTGGCCGCGCTGCGCGACAGGCTGGTGGCCGGGATCACCGAGCAGGTGCCCGACGCGCAGCTCAACGGCGCTCCGGTGGACGACGTCGTCGCCGGGGGGCCGGGGCGGCTGCCCGGCAACGCGCACCTGTCTTTCCCGGGGGCCGAGGGCGACGCGCTGCTCATGCTGCTCGACGCGAAGGGCATCGAGTGCTCGACCGGCTCGGCCTGCAGTGCCGGGGTGGCCCGGCCCAGCCACGTGCTGCTGGCCGTCGGCGCCGACGCCGAGCGGGCGCGCAGCTCCCTGCGGTTCAGCCTCGGTCACACCTCCGCCGACACCGACGTCGACGCCGTCCTCGAGGTCATCGGGCCGGTCGTGGAGCGGGCCCGCCGGGCAGGGCTGGGCCGGCGATGAGGGTCCTCGCCGCGATGAGCGGGGGAGTGGACTCCGCCGTCGCCGCCGCGCTGGCCGTCGATGCCGGCCACGACGTCACCGGGGTGCACCTGGCGCTGTCGCAGAACCGGCAGACGCTGCGCAGCGGCTCCCGCGGCTGCTGCAGCGTCGAGGACTCGCACGACGCCCGCCGGGTGGCCGACGAGCTGGGCATCCCGTTCTACGTGTGGGACATGGCCGACAGGTTCACCGAGGACGTCGTCGACGACTTCGTCGCCGAGTACGCGGCGGGCCGCACCCCGAACCCGTGCCTGCGCTGCAACGAGAAGATCAAGTTCTCCGCGGTCCTGGACCGCGCGCGGGCGCTCGGCTTCGACGCCGTCGTGACCGGCCACCACGCGCGGCTGGCCGACGGCGAGCTGCGCCGCTCGGTGGACGCCGGCAAGGACCAGTCCTACGTGCTGGGGGTGCTCACCGGTGAGCAGCTGGCCGCGGCGATGTTCCCGCTGGGCGGCATGACGAAGGACCGCGTCCGGGAGATCGCGGCCGAGCGCGGGTTCGCCGTCGCCGCCAAGCCGGACTCGCACGACATCTGCTTCATCCCCGACGGCGACACCCGTGGCTTCCTCGCGCGCAGGCTGGGCAGCCGGCCGGGGCCGGTCGTGGACGCGGCCACCGGGGCGACGGTGGGTGAGCACGACGGGACGTACGGCTTCACCGTGGGCCAGCGGAAGGGCCTGGGCGTGAGCGCCGGGGACTCGCGTCCGCGTTACGTCCTGGGTATCGAGCCGGTGTCGCGGACCGTCACGATCGGGACGGCCGAGCTGGCCTCGGTCGAGGAGGTGCGCACCGGGGCACCCACGTGGACAGGTGCCGCGCCGGCCCTGCCGATCCGCTGCGAGGTGCAGCTGCGCGCGCACGGCAGCCCGGTCGCCTGCGAGGTCAGCGGCACCGAGGACGGCGGCCTGCGCATCGCCCTGGCCGCGCCGCAGCGCGGGGTCGCTCCGGGGCAGTCCGCCGTCCTCTACGAGCCGGACGCCGAGCGCGGGGACCGGGTGCTCGGCCAGGCGGCCGTGGCAGCCGCTTCGTGACGTCGCTCGCCGGCCCCGCCACCGGGGTCGGGTCGCTGCCCGGGACCGACCCGGTCGAGGCGGTGCGCCTGGTCACCGGGGAGCTGCCGGAGTTCGCCCACGTGCCGGAGCTGCCCGGACGCGGCGCCGGCGCCGACATGATCGGCCGCACGGGGGCGCTCCTCGTGGACCTGGCCGTCGAGCTGACACCGGCGGGGTGGTGCCTGGTGCCCCGGTCGGGGATGGACCAGCGCCGGGCGGCCGATTTCCTGGCCCGCGACCTCGACGCGCTGACCGACGTCGCCGGCTCCTACAGCGGACCGCTCAAGGTGCAGGCCGCGGGCCCGTTCACCCTGGCCGCCTCCCTGGAGCGGACGCGCGGGGAGCGGGCGATCGTCGACGCGGGGGCGCGGCGTGATCTCGGGCAGTCCCTGGTCGAGGGGCTGGCCGCGCACGTGGCGGAGGTGGCGGCGCGGGTGCCCGGTGCGCAGGTCGTGGTGCAGCTCGACGAGCCGTCGGTGCCCGCCGTCCTGCAGGGCGCGCTGCCGACGGTGAGCGGCTTCGGCAAGCTGCCGGCGCTCGCGGCCGACACGGTGGAGCAGGAGCTGCGGGCGGTGGTCGAGGCGCTGCCGGAGCCGGTCGTCGTGCACTGCTGCGCGCCCCGCACCCCGCTGCGGCTGTTCCGGGCGGCAGGTGCCGCGGGGCTGTCGTTCGACCTCGGGCTGGTGCAGGACCTCGACGCGGTCGGCGAGGCCGTCGACGCCGGTGTCCACCTGGTGCTGGGCGTGGTGCCCGGCACCGACGCGACGCTGCCGGAGCCGAAGGCGACCGCCTCACGGGTGCAGGGGTGGTGGCGCGAGCTGGGTTTCCCTCCGGACCAGCTGCCCGAGGCGGTCACCCTCACGCCGGCGTGCGGCCTGGCCGGCGCGACTCCGGCCTACGCGCGGGCGGCCATGACCCACCTCCGCGAGGCGGCGAAGTACCTGCGTCCCGAGTGAGCCGAGCGGGTGACGGCCGGTTCGGCGTCGTACCCGCCGGATACCGTTCCGCCGTGAGCACCGACGCCGCCGATCTCGTCGAGCCGTCCGTCACGCCCGTGGCCGACCAGGAGGACCTCACGGAGGTCCCCGACGACGCCCGGACGCGGCACCGCGACCTCTCCGAGGAGCTGGACCGCTACGCGTTCGCGTACTACGTCCGCGACGAGCCGCTGGTGAGCGACGGCCAGTACGACGAGCTCATGGGCGAGCTCAAGGCGCTGGAGGCGGCGCACCCGGCCCTGGTGACGCCGGACTCGCCCAGCCAGAAGGTGAACGGCGGGTTCGCCGCCACGTTCGCGCCGGTCGAGCACATCGAGCGCATGCAGTCGCTCGACAACGCCTTCTCCAGCGACGAGCTGTCCGCGTGGGCGGCGCGGGTCGAGCGCGAGGTCGGCGCCGGCGCCCGGTACCTGTGCGAGCTGAAGATCGACGGCCTCGCCGTCGCGCTGCTCTACGAGCGCGGGCGGCTGGTCCGCGCGGCGACCCGGGGCGACGGCGTCACGGGGGAGGACGTCACTGCCAACGTGCGCACGATGGACGACGTCCCGCACCGGCTGACCGGCGACGACCTCCCAGAGCGGCTCGAGGTCCGCGGCGAGATCTACTTCCCGGTCGAGGCGTTCGCCGACCTGAACGCGGCGATGGTGGAGCAGGGGAAGGCGCCGTTCGCCAATCCCCGCAACGCGGCGGCCGGCTCGCTGCGGCAGAAGGATCCCAAGGTCACCGCGACCCGTCCGCTGCGGCTGATCGTCCACGGCATCGGCGTGCACGACGGCTGGCAACCGGAGTTCCAGTCGCAGGCATACGACCGGCTGCGGGAACTCGGACTGCCGGTGAGCGGCCGGTACGAGGTCGTCGACGACCTCGAGGGCGTGTGGACCTACATCGAGCGGTACCGCGAACAGCGGCACTCGGTCGAGCACGAGATCGACGGCGTCGTCGTCAAGGTCGACCAGGTGGCGCTGCAGCGCCGGCTGGGCTCGACGTCCCGCGCGCCGCGGTGGGCGATCGCGTTCAAGTACCCGCCGGAGGAGGCGACGACGAAGCTCCTCGACATCCGGGTGAACGTCGGCCGCACCGGGCGGGTCACCCCGTTCGCGTACATGGAGCCGGTGAAGGTGGCCGGGTCGACCGTGCAGCTGGCGACGCTGCACAACGCGAGCGAGGTGCGGCGCAAGGGCGTGCTGATCGGGGACACCGTCGTCATCCGCAAGGCCGGCGACGTCATCCCCGAGGTGCTCGGTCCGGTAGCCGCGGCTCGGGACGGCTCCGAGCGCGAGTTCGAGATGCCCACCCACTGCCCGGAGTGCGGCACCGAGCTGCGGCCGGAGAAGGAGGGCGATGCCGACATCCGCTGCCCGAACTCCCGGTCCTGCCCGGCGCAGCTGCGGGAGCGGCTGTTCCACGTCGCCGGGCGAGGAGCGTTCGACATCGAGAACCTCGGCTACGAGGCCGCGACGTCGCTGCTGGTGAACGGGTTGCTGCAGGACGAGGGCGACCTGTTCTTCCTCGACGCCGAGAAGCTCGAGCGGTCGGACTTCTACACGAAGAAGGACGGCTCGCTGTCGGCCAACGGGCAGAAGCTGCTGTCCAACCTGCAGACCCGCAAGGACGTCCCGCTGTGGCGGGTGCTGGTGGCGCTGTCGATCCGGCACGTCGGACCCACGGCCGCGCAGGCACTGGCCCGCGACTTCCGCTCGCTCGACCGGATCGCGGAGGCGAGCGAGGAGGAGCTCGCCGCCGCCGACGGGGTGGGCCCGACCATCGCGCGGTCGATCCGCGACTGGTTCGCCGTCGACTGGCACCGCGAGGTCGTCGAGAAGTGGCGCCGGGCCGGCGTGCGGATGGCCGACGAGGGCGAGGACGCTGGTCCGGGTCCGCTGACCGGGGTCACGGTCGTGGTGACCGGGTCGCTGCGGGACTACAGCCGCGACCAGGCCACCGCCGCCATCCAGGAGCGTGGCGGCAAGGTCACCGGGTCGGTGTCGAAGAAGACCGGTTTCGTGGTGGTCGGCGCCGATCCGGGGAGCAAGTACGACAAGGCGGTGCAGGTGAAGGCACCGATCCTCGACGACGACGGCTTCCAGGTGCTGCTCGAGCAGGGCCCGGACGCCGCCCGCGAGGTCGCGACCATCGGCGATGGCTCTGAGTGAGGGTCGCCGCAGGGTGACCGTCCGGCCCTTCGGCTCGGGTGATCTGCCCCGCCTGCTGCTCGGCGCCCGACCGCGTGACCGGTTCCACCATCGAGAGCGGGCCCGGATGCACGAGCGCGGCGAGGCGACCTACCTCATCGCCTGGGACGGCGACGTGCCGTGTGGTCGGGTGTCGCTGTTCCACCGCTCGAAGTACGAGCGGGTCCGCGAGGTGCTGGGCGACATCCCGGAGATCAACGCGCTGGAGGCCACGTCACGCGGAGTTGGTATCGGGTCGCGGCTCATCGCGTCGGCGGAGGAGAGCGCGCGGACGCTGGGGGCAACTCGGATGGGCCTTGCGGTCGAGCACGGGAACGGGGGCGCACGCCGTCTGTACGAGCGACTCGGATACGTCGAGTGGGAGCACGGCGACGTCGTCGACCGCTGGGTGGAGCGCGATGGCGACGGCACGGTCGTCCGTGAACACGCCGACCTGTGTAGCTACCTCGTCCGAAGACTCACGTAGGACGGGAAGGGGGCTCCCGACCGTTCAGCCGGCCACGGGTCTGACGCCGCGCACCGTGGCGGTGGCGACGGCGCTTGCGACGACGTGTCCGTCGGCGTCCTCGAGCTCGCCGGCGAGGAAGGCGACCGTGCCACCGCGCCGCACCACGCGTCCCCGGCCGATCAGCGTCCCGGGCCCCGCCGGCCGGAGGAACTGGACCTGCAGGTTGGTCGTCGGCGCCCACTCGTCGGGTCCGAGAGTCGCCACGAGGGCAGGACCCATCGTGTCGTCGAGCATCGCCGCGAGCATGCCGCCCTGGACGTTCCCCGCCGGGTTGAGGAACTCCGGGGTCGCCGTGAACTCCACGTCGATGGTCATGGCTTCGAGGTCCACGTGTCGAAGACGAAAGCCGAGAAGCCGGGCGATCGGCGGCGGCTCCGCCCGCCCCTCCACGACGTCCCAGAACGGTCCGGTCGGCATGCGGCGCAAGCTAGCCCCGGGTTCCGACACTTCCGAAGCCCTCCTCCCATCACGTGCACCGGGAGGAGGCCGCTCGATCAGTAGGGCGGTGGCTCGGTGGTGGCGGTCAGGCCGCTGGGTGTGGTGACGGTGAGGGTGCCGTCACCGGTGAGGTCGTAGGCCCAGCCGGGTGCCTGGTGCTTGCCGCGGTGGTCGCCGGTGCAGAAGCCGGTGAGGTTGGCGGCGCTGGTCGGCCCGTGTGGCCAGGGGGTGTGGTGGTCGAGTTCGCCTCGGGACACGGGGCGGCGGCAGCCGGGGAAGCGGCAGCGGTTGTCGCGGGCGCGTAGGTAGCGGTCGAGGGCTGTGGCGGGGCGGTAGCCGTCGGTGGGCGGTGGTGGGCCGAGGCCGGGCCGGTCGGTGAGGTCGTGGTGGCACTGCTCGGGTTTGCGGTGGCAGGGCGGGCGGCCGCAGTGGGCTCGGCGGCGGAGTTCGCGGGCGTCGGTGAGGGCGAGCAGGGCGCCGGTGAGTTCGTCGACGACGGCGATGCGGGGCCGGTCGACCAGCCCACCGCCGGCGGTGCGGTCGAGCAGGGCGGCGAGTTCGGCGCGCTGCTGAGCGGTGGCGGCGTGCAGGGCGTCGAGGTCGGTGGCGGCGGTGTCGATGCGGTGGGCGCCGGTGGCTTGGGCGGCGTGTTCGTCGGCGCGTTCGTCCAGCCACGCCCGCCCGGCGGCGGCGGAGGCGCGGCGGACCGCCTGGTCCAGGTCCAGCAGCACCCGGCCGGCCTGCTCGACGGCGGCGCGCGCCGCGGCGCGCACGCCCTCGGCCCTCGGAGCAGTCGTGGTCGTGGCAACCGGCGATTCGGAGTCGTCGGCTGCCGACCGGGCCGGAGCCGGGGCGGGTTCCGGTGCGGTGGGTTGACCGTCGTCGTCGCTGGGCTGGGTGCCGTGCTCGGCGTGCCGTCGGGCTTCCTGGTCCCACCAGCGTTGCTGGACCTCCGGGGGCGGGTCGTCCTCGCCGCCCCACACGCCGGCCAGGGCGCGGGCGTCGAGTTCGGCTTCCCACCGGTCGAAGTCCGCGCGCACCTGCTCGGGCCAGGTGTCGTCGGGCCGCCCGCCCGGGTCCACGAACGGCACCGGCTGCGGGCCCGGGACCTGCGTCTCATCCGCGGGGTCCGCGGAGGTGGCCGCCGCGGCGGCGGTCGGGGTGAGCAGTCCCAGCGCCCGGGCCAGGGCACGGACCATCTCCGCGGGCACCGTGTCGCCGCCGACCTGCCCGGGTGCGCTGCCGCCGAGCAGGGCGCGGACGCCGGCGACCAGGGTCAGCTGCGCCTGCACCGGCGGCAGCTGCGATTCACCCGGCCGCAGCACCAGGTCCAGCAGGATGTCGGCCATCTTCTGCCCACGGGTGCGGCCATCGGCGGGGTCGTCGGGCAGCGCGTCGGCGTACCGGCCCAGCGCGTCGACCAGCGCCTGCGCCTCCGGCGCGGTCAGCAGCGCTTCGAGCACCGCCATCCCGGCCCGCCGGTCCCGGCGCACCCACACGCCGCGGGACCGCAGCGCGGCCACCAGGTCCTCGGCCTCCTGCTTCGGGTCGCGCCCCAGCCCCATCCGCCGCAGCTTGTCGGCCAGCTGCGGCGGTGTGGTGATCTCCCGGCGCGCCGCCCGAGCGGCCACCCAGGCCAGCACGTCGCGCTCCAACTTCGCCCGCTTCGCGTCGTCGGCGATGACCGCCACCCGTTCCCGCAGCGCCCACAGGTGCCCGGGGTGCAGCAGCCCGCACTCCAGCGCCTCCAGCGTGCCCGGCAGCCGGGTCACCAGCGTCAACGACCGCTCCAGATCGAGTCCGGCGGCCGGCTTGCTCACCGCCAGCGCGATCGACAGCTCCGGCACCGCCCATTCGCTCACCTCGGCCAGCACCTGCGGGCGGGCGGCGCGCCGCTCGGCGCTCATCGCCCCCGGCTCCCCGGGCTGCCGATCGGCCGACACCGGCCGGGCCGCGGCGAACTCCGCCACCGCCCGCGCCCGTGCCGCGGTCAGCCGGGCGATCTCCCGATCCAGCTCCTGCACCACACCCAGCGGCCCCGACGCCCACCCCGCCACCGGGGCATCCGTGGCGGCGACGGTCGTCGGGCTGTCCATGTGCTCGATCGTATGTTCGACCGCCGACAGTTTCCGGCCCTCGGCAGGCTCAGCGCGAGAAATCAGTTCGGTCCGTCCGTGATCGCCCGGCCAGGTCGCGATCGGTCGGTCAGGTGCGGCCCGGGCGACGCTGCAGCGACCTCACCCGTCCGTGTCCCGCTGGCATGCGAGACAGGGAGCGGTCAGACCGGGAGCCGTCAGACCGGGAGCCGTCAGGCCGGCGGAAGCTGCTTCACGGTCGCCGCGATGCCCAGCAGGTGCACCAGCCGCAGCAGCTCCGACCGGCGGAACGCCGGCCCGCCCGACCGGCCCACGATCACCGCGCAGGCGTCCCCGCCGTAGGGCGCGGCCATCATCTCGATCGCCATCTCGCGCCAGCGCTCGGGCAGCCACTCCTCGTCGCTGGGCAGCAATCGCGGGGCGCGCAGCGGCATCCAGGGCAGCTCCAGCCCGTCGAACGCCGGCGCCGCGTCCGACGCGGCTCGCACCTCCCACGAGCCGTCGGGACTCCGGTCGAGCAGCACCGCCCACCCGCTGTGGAAGACCCGTGGCAGCTCCGCGGCCAGCAGCTTCTCGGCCAGCAGCTTCTGGGCCCCGTCGCCGGCACGGGCCAGCGTGTCGAGCAGGTCCAGTTCGCGGTGGGTGTCCAGTGCCCCGGTGAAGGGGCGCAGCGACTCCACCACCACGTCCGGGATGCTCTGCGCCACGGTGATGAGGCTGTCGGGGAGCCGGCTCGGCGGCAGCTCGACGACGAGATCGTCGACGGCCACGCCGTTGCCCCGTTCGAGCACGTCCAGCGACACGATGTCGATGCCGGCCTCACCCAGCGCGGTCGCGACCGCGCCCAGGACACCGGGGCGGTCGGGGACGACCAGGCGCAGGAGATGGGACACGGTTCCTCCGGGTGCGTCCTCGGGTGGCCGATCTCCGTTGATCGCGGGCGTCCGCCCAGCGTCTCACGGTGGTGATCGGCGAAGTGGCCCCACGTACAGTGACCGGGTCAGTCCGGCGTCCCCGTTGGGTTCCGACCGGACCGCCGACACCCTGGAGTGGAGTTCCGTCCCGCATGAGCACGCCGTCCCCGGAGGACCGACTCACCCGTGACGAGGTGGCCCACCTGGCCCACCTCGCGCGCCTGGCCGTGACCGACGAGGAGCTCGACCTCTTCGCCGGTCAGCTGGCGGCCGTGCTCGACGCGGTGGCCCAGGTCGGCAAGGCCGACGTCGCGGACGTCGCCCCGACGACGCACGCCGTCCCGATGACCAACGTCTTCCGCGAGGACGTCGCCCGTCCCGGCCTGCCGCGCGACGCCGTCCTGGCCGGTGCTCCGGCCGCCGAGGACGGCCGGTTCCGCGTCCCCCGCATCCTGGGGGAGGAGCAGTGAGCGACCTGACCACCGACCTCACCACCACCGACGCCGCCGAGCTCGGCCGGCTGCTCTCCGCCGGCGAGGTCACCGCCGCCGAGGTCACGCGCGCCTACCTCGACCGCATCGAGGCGGAGGACGGCGAGCTCGGCGCCTACCTGCACGTCGACGCCGAAGCCGCGCTGCGCACCGCCGAGCAGGTGGACGCCGCCCGCGCGAACGGCGACGAGCTCGGCCCGCTGGCCGGGATCCCGCTCGCCCTCAAGGACGTCGTCGTCACCGAGGGCGTGCCCACCACCAGCGGCTCCACGATCCTCGAGGGCTGGCGTCCGCCCTACGACGCCACGGTCGCGGCCCGCCTGAAGGCGGCCGGCACCGTCCTGCTCGGCAAGACCAACATGGACGAGTTCGCGATGGGTTCCTCCACCGAGAACTCCGCCTACCAGGTCACCCGCAACCCCTGGGACGCCGACCGCATCCCCGGCGGCTCCTCCGGCGGCTCCTCGGCCGCGGTCGCCGCCGGGCTGGCCCCCTGGGCCATCGGCACCGACACCGGCGGTTCGATCCGCCAGCCGGCCGCCGTCACCGGCCTGGTCGGCCACAAGCCCACCTACGGCTCGGTCTCCCGCTACGGCCTCATCGCCTTCTCGAGCAGCCTCGACCAGGCCGGCCCGATGACGCGGACGGTCCTGGACGCGGCCCTGCTGCACGAGGCGATCGCCGGCCACGACCCGCTCGACTCCACCAGCATCGCCGCCGGCGTCCCCGTCCTCGCCGAGGCGGCCCGCCGCGGCGCCGAGGGCGAGCTCGCCGGTCTCAAGGTCGGCGTCGTCACCGAGCTCGGCGGCGACGGCCACACCGACGGCTACGAGCCCGGCGTGCTGAGCGCGTTCGCCGAGGCGGTCGCCCTGCTGGAGAGCCTGGGCGCGGAGGTGCGGCAGGTCTCCTGCCCGGCCTTCGACCTCGCGCTGCCGGCCTACTACCTGATCGCCCCGAGCGAGGCGTCGTCCAACCTGGCCCGCTTCGACGGCGTCCGGTACGGCTTGCGCGCCGGGGACGACGGCGACCGCGACCTCGACGAGGTCATGGCGCTCACCCGCGAGCAGGGCTTCGGCCCCGAGGTCAAGCGCCGCATCATCCTCGGCACCTATGCGCTCTCGAGCGGCTATTACGACGCCTACTACGGGCAGGCGCAGAAGGTTCGCACGCTGATCACCCGCGACTTCACCAGCGCCTGGGACGACGTCGACGTGCTGGTCAGCCCCACCAGCCCGACCGTCGCCTGGCCGATCGGGGCGCGGGTGGACGACCCGATCGCCATGTACGCCGCCGACCTGTGCACCCTGCCGGCCAGCCTCGCCGGCGTCCCGGCCATCTCGGTGCCCTGCGGGCTCTCCGAGGGCCTGCCCGTCGGCTTCCAGGTCGTGGCGCCGGCGCTGGCCGACGACCGCTGCTACCGGGTCGCCGCGGCGCTCGAGGCAGCCCAGGACGCCGCCCGGGGCGCCCGCTTCCTCGACCAGCTCGCCGGAGGTGCCGCGTGAGCGGGCCGCTCAAGGCCGCCTGGGGCCTCACCGCGTTCGTCGTCCTCGCCGGCCTGGTCGGCTGGCTGGTCACCGACCGCGCGATCTTCGCCGTCTTCCTCGTCCTCGGCGTGCTGACCGCCGTCGGCGCCGTGGTCACCGGTCGCCTGGAGCGCGCCGCCGATCGGCCCGACGCCCCGAAGGAGGGCCCCACCCCGTGAGCACCGCCACCGCCGACCGGCTCGTCGACTTCGACGAGGTCCTCACCCGCTACGAGCCGGTGATCGGTCTGGAGACCCACGTCGAGCTCGGCACGGCGTCGAAGATGTTCTGCGGCTGCCCGACGACGTTCGGCGCGGAGCCCAACACGCAGACCTGCCCGGTCTGCCTCGGGCTGCCCGGGTCGCTGCCGGTGGCCAACGCCGCGGCGATCGAGTCGACCATCCGCATCGGCCTCGCGCTGGGCTGCCGCATCGCCACCTGGTGCCGCTTCGCCCGGAAGAACTACTTCTACCCGGACATCCCCAAGGGCTTCCAGACGACGCAGTACGACGAGCCGCTGTGCACCGCCGGCCACCTGGACGTCGAGGTGGACGGCGAGACCTACCGGGTCGAGATCGAGCGCGTGCACCTGGAGGAGGACACCGGCAAGAACCTGCACGTCGGTGGCTCCACCGGGCGCATCCACGGCGCCGACCACTCGCTGATCGACTACAACCGCGCCGGCATCCCGCTGGTGGAGATCGTCACCCGGCCCATCGCCGGCGCCGGCGCCAAGGCCCCCGAGGTCGCCAAGGCCTACGTCACCGAGCTGCGGGAGATACTCATCGCGCTCGGCGTCTCCGAGGTGCGCATGGAACAGGGCAACCTGCGCTCGGACGTGAACACCTCGCTCGCTCCGATCGGCAGCCTGGAGTGGGGCACCCGCACCGAGACGAAGAACGTCAACTCGCTGCGGTCGGTGGAGCGGGCGGTCCGCTTCGAGATGCGCCGGCAGGCCGCCGTCCTCGACCAGGGCGGCACGATCCTGCAGGAGACCCGGCACTTCCACGAGGACAGCGGCACCACCTCGCCCGGGCGCAGCAAGGAGGAGGCGACCGACTACCGGTACTTCCCCGAGCCCGACCTCGTGCCCGTCGCGCCCGACGAGCAGTGGGTGGCCTCGCTGCAGGCCGCGCTCCCCGAGCTGCCGGCCGCGCGCCGCGCCCGGCTCTCCGACGAGTGGGGCATCTCGCCGACCGAGATGGCCTGGCTGGTCAACGCCGGCGCCGTCGAGCTGGTCAGCGCCACCGTCGCCGCCGGCGCCTCGCCCGCCGACGCGCGCAAGTGGTGGCTCGGCGAGCTCGCCCGCCGGGCCAACGACGCCGGCGTGGAGCTGGCCGAGCTCGCGGTGACCCCGGCGCAGGTGGCCGAGCTCATCGGGCTCGTCGGCGCCGGCACGATCAACGACCAGCTCGCCCGCCAGGCGCTCGACGGGGTGCTGGCCGGCGAGGGTGACCCGGCGGCCGTCGTCGAGGCCCGCGGACTGGCGGTGATGGGGGAGTCCGACGAGCTGGTCGCCGCCGTCGACGCGGCGATCGAGGCCAACCCCGACGTCGCGGAGAAGGTCCGCGGCGGCAAGGTGCAGGCCATCGGCGCGCTCGTCGGCGCGGTCATGAAGACCACCCGGGGCAAGGCCGACGCCGCCACCGTCAAGCGCATGCTCGAGGAGCGCTTGATCGCCTAGAGCGGCGAGCCGCCTGCCGAGGACGGCGGCTGGATGCGCAGCACCTTGTCGTCGTCCTCCGCGGGGCTCCCGATGCCGTCGCGGTTGGACGTCGTGATCCACAGCGCCCCCTCGGCGTCGGCCACGACGGTCCGCAGCCGGCCGTACCGCCCGCTCAGGAACTCCTCGAGCTCCCCGTCGACCGCGCCGGCCGCGTCCACGGTGACGGCGTGCACCCGCTCGCCGTCCAGCGCGCCGAGGAAGACGCCGTTGCCCAGGACGGCGCAGCCGCCCAGCCCGTCCTCGCCCGGGGGGAACTCCACGACCGGACCGCTCCCACCCGCGTAGTCCCTGCCCTCGGTGAGCGAGTTCAGCTCGTCGGGCCCCTCGCGCGCCGCATCGGCGGCGAACACGCGGTCCTCCTCGCCGACGCACACCGCCGTGACGTCGCGGTGGCCACTGGTGAAGACCGGCCCGGCACCCACCGGGCCGCCGAAGACGTCGACGTGCAGCACCTTGCCCGCCAGCGAGAACGGATCGCTCGCCAGCGCGGGGTCGCCGGTGTCCCCGGTGCCGACGAACAGGTTGCCCGCCGCGTCGAAGACCAGCCCGCCGCCGTTGTGGAACTCGCCGCGGGGGATGCCGGTCACCACGGCGTTCGGCGTCCCGCCGATGGGGAAGCGCACCACCCGGTTGTCGACGGCCGTCGACACGTACGCGTAGAGCAGCCCGTCCTCGAGGATCGTGGGGGAGACGGCGAGGCCGAGCAGTCCGCCGTCGCCGGCGGGGTCGATGCCGGGCACCGTCATCAGCTCGCGGGCGGGGGCGCGGTCCGGGAACACCTGCAGGATCCGGCCGGTGTCCCGCTCACCGACCACCGCGCTCCCGTCGGGCAGCAGCGCCAGCCCCGTGGGGACGGCGAGGCCGGTGGCGACGACGCTGGGGTCGCCCTCCTGCTCCTCGCCGCCGGGCTCCGCCGGCCGGTCGGGGTTCGGCGCGGTGGTCGGCGGCGGGCCGACCTCGGGCGGAGCGCCTTCCGGCAGCGGGCGGAACGGGCCGGAGGGCTCGTAGCCGTCGTTCCCGCAGCCGGCGAGCAGGGCCAGGACCGACGTCAGGGCCAGGAGCAGCGCACCCGCCGACACCCGCCGCATGACGCCCACAGTACGTGCGGGCCGACGCCCGGAGAGCGGGTGCGCCTAGTGTCAGCGGGCGTGACCGAACCGCTGCTGGGCCCCGACGAGGTGCTCGACGTCCTGGTCCCTTCCCGTGCGCTGGCCGCCGCCGCCGAGTCGGTCTCGCCACGCGTCCGCGCCCACCGCTGGGCACCGGCCGACGGCCCGCCCACCGGGGACGCCGCCCGGTCGAAGGTGTGGGTGCCCCGCTCGGGCGGCGCACCGTTCCCCGACGAGGAGTTCTTCGCCGCGCTGCCCGACCTGCGCGTCGTGCAGCTGCTCAGCGCCGGTGCGGAGCGCTTCGCGGGACGGCTGCCCGAGGGGGTCGCGCTCTGCAACGCCCGCGGCGCGCACACCCCCGCCACGGCCGAGTGGGCCGTCGCGGCCACGCTCGCCGCCCAGCGCGGGCTGCCCTTCTTCGTCCGCGAGCAGGACGCCGGCCGTTGGACGCCGCGCACGCACCACTCCGTCGTCGGCGCCAGCGTCCTGGTCGTCGGGGCCGGCGACATCGGCCGGACGATCGGCCGGATGCTCGCCGGCTTCGACGTCGAGCTCACCTACGTCGCCCGCACCGCCCGCGACGGCGTGCACCCGACCAGCGCCCTGCCCGACCTGCTGCCCGACGCCGACGTCGTGGTCGTCATCGTGCCGGTGACAGACGAGACGATCGGCCTGGTCGACGCCGAGTTCCTCGCCGCGATGAAGGACGACGCACTGCTGGTGAACGCCGCCCGCGGGGTCGTCGTCGACACCGACGCGCTGCTCGCCGAGCTGACCGCCGGCCGGCTGCGCGCCGCGCTCGACGTCACCGAGCCCGAGCCGCTGCCCGAGGGGCACCCGCTCTGGCAGGCGCCCAACCTGCTGCTCACCCCGCACGTGGGCGGGGACATCCCGGGCACGAACGAGCGCGCCGCCGCGGCGGTGACCGAGCAGCTCCGGCGGATCCTCGCCGGCGAGCCGCTGGTGAACGTCGTCGGCGACTACTGAACGGGGATCCGGCCCTCCGACGCCAGGCCGATCGCCGGCAGGTCGCGGGCGTGCACCGCGGGCAGCCGCACCTGCGTGCCGCCCGTGGTGACCAGCCAGAGGTCGGCGCGCGGACCGACCCGGATGCCCGCCAGCTCGCTCCACGGCACCGCCCGGCTGCCGACCAGCGAGCGCACGGTGATGCCGTCCTCGCCGATGTCGAAGCCCGTGCGCAGCACCCAGGCCGCCACCACGACCGGCACGAGCAGCAGCAGCAGGAACCAGGGCGAGGCCGCCGTGAGCGTGGTCAGGCAGATGGCGAACGCGAACACCGCCAGCAGCGAGGTGCGGTTCATGCGGAAGCGAGCGGGGGTGTCCACGGACGTCGATCTTCCCAGACCGGGCGGCCGGCCATCCCGGCCGAGGGTCGGCCCCGGTGGGGAACGGCCTAGCATCTCGGCGTGACGATCGGCGAGGACCTCATCCCAGGCAACGACTCGGCCAGCGCGACCCGCAGCCCGCTGAAGCCCCGCAGCTACGAGGTGACCGACGGGGACGCCAAGGCGCCCGCCCGCGCGATGCTGCGCGCCGTCGGCATGGGCGACGAGGACATGACCAAGCCGCAGATCGGCGTCGCCTCGTCGTGGAACGAGATCACCCCGTGCAACCTGTCGCTCGACCGGCTGGCGAAGCGGTCGAAGGAAGGTGTCCGGGCCGCCGGCGGGTTCCCGATGGAGTTCGGCACCATCTCGGTGTCCGACGGCATCTCGATGGGGCACGAGGGCATGCGTGCCTCGCTGGTCTCCCGCGAGGTCATCGCCGACTCGGTCGAGACCGTCATGTTCGCCGAGCGGCTGGACGGCTCGGTGCTGCTCGCGGGTTGCGACAAGTCCCTTCCCGGCATGCTCATGGCCGCCGCCCGCCTGGACCTCGCGAGCGTCTTCCTCTACGCCGGCTCCACGCTGCCCGGCAAGCTCGGTGACCGCGACCTCACGATCATCGACGTCTTCGAGGGTGTCGGCGCCTGCGCCGCCGGGCGGATCACCCGCGACGAGCTCACCGAGATCGAGAAGGCCACCTGCCCCGGCGAGGGCGCCTGCGGCGGCATGTACACCGCCAACACCATGGCCAGCGCGGCCGAGGCCCTCGGCATGAGCCTGCCCGGCAGCGCCGCCCCGCCGGCTCCCGACCGCCGTCGCGACGCCTACGCCGTCGCCTCCGGCGAGGCCGTCGTGAACATGCTCCGCAAGGGCATCACCGCCCGCCAGATCATGACGAGGAAGGCGTTCGAGAACGCCATCACCGTCGTCATGGCGCTCGGCGGCTCCACCAACGCCGTCCTGCACCTCATGGCCATCGCGCACGAGGCGCAGGTCGACCTCACCCTCGAGGACTTCAACCGCATCGGCGACCGCACCCCGCACCTGGCGGACGTGAAGCCCTTCGGCCGCTTCGTCATGACCGACATCGACCGGATCGGCGGCGTCCCGGTCGTGATGCGGGCGCTGCTCGACGCCGGGCTCCTGCACGGCGACGCGCTCACCGTCACCGGGAAGACCATGGCCGAGAACCTGGCCGAGATCGCCCCGCCGGACCCCGACGGCGCGATCATCCACGCGATGGCCGACCCGATCCACCGGACCGGTGGCCTGGTCGTCCTGCGCGGTTCGCTGGCCCCCGAGGGCGCGGTGGTGAAGTCCGCCGGCTTCGACGCCGAGAGCTTCGAGGGCACCGCCCGCGTCTTCGACGGCGAGCAGGGCGCCATGGACGCCGTCACCGAGGGCACGCTGAAGCCCGGCGACGTCGTCGTCATCAGGTACGAGGGCCCGCGCGGCGGGCCCGGGATGCGCGAGATGCTCGCCGTCACCGGCGCGATCAAGGGCGCCGGCCTGGGCAAGGACGTCCTGCTGCTCACCGACGGCAGGTTCTCCGGCGGGACCACGGGCCTGTGCATCGGTCACGTGGCCCCGGAGGCCACCGACGGCGGGCCGATCGCGTTCGTCCGGGACGGCGACCGCATCCGGCTGGACCTGACCACCCGGCAGCTGGACCTGCTGGTGGACGACGAGGAGCTGGCTCGCCGCAAGGAGGGCTGGGAGCCGCTGCCGCCGCGCTACACCACGGGCGTGCTCGGCAAGTACGCCAAGCTGGTCGGATCGGCGGCGCAGGGCGCGATCTGCGGCTGATCGGGGGACCCCCCAAGGGGTGAGCCCGGCCGCGTCCGGCTTGGCCGCGCCCCGCGCCGTGCCGAGACAGCCGGTGTGGACCCCCGTCGATGGTGGCTGCTCGCGGTAGCCGTGCCGGTGCTCGTCGCCTGCACGGCGGCCGCGACGACCCCTGCGCTGGACGAGCTCGGCGACGCCTCCGTGGCGCTCGCCGGGCTCGTCGCCGCGGGCGTCGTCTGGTTCGCCGCCGGGCGGACCGGCCGACCCGCGGGCTGGCGGATGCTCGCCGTCGCACCGCTGTTCCCCGTCCTCGGGGCAGTGCTGGCCGCCCTGGTGGATCCGGCCGACCCGGTCGAGCGGGTCATCGTCCGCTGGCTGCCCACCCTGCCCGGCTACCTGCTGGCGATCGCCGGGCTGCTGTGCCTGGTCGAGCGCCGCCGGCTCCGGACCGGCCGCCGCGTAGCCGCGGAGATCGCGCTCTTCCTCACCGCGAGCATCGTGTCGGTCCGGCTGCTCGTCTCCGGCTCGGTCCGCGACTGGCACGCCTTGCCGCTGGCCGAGCAGTTCGTCCTCGGCTGCGCCGTCGTCGTCACCTCGGCGACCATGGCCGCGGCCCTCGTCGTGCTGGCCCTCGCGGAGCCGGCCCGCCGGCGCATGGGGGTCGTGCTCCTCGTCGGGGCGGTGCTGCTGACCACCGGCCGCGGCCTGGGCACCACGGCGATCCTCTCGGGGGCCGAGGCGTTCGTCGCCCCCTCCCGGTTCCTCGTCGCCGGAGGCCTGCTGCTGCTCGCCTTCGCGGTCACCCTCGATCCCGGCCGCACCCCGTCGCCGGCGGCGGATGCCGTCTCCGCCCGCGTCGACGTCGGCCAGCTGCTGCCCATGGGCGCCCTGCTGGTGGCGGTCGCGGCCGCCGGAGCCGTCCGCTTCGGCGGCGGTCACCTCGACGTCATCACCTGGGTCGGGCTGCTGCTCGCCGTCGGACTCGCGATGGTGCACCGCTGGTTCACCGCCTGCCAGGAGCTCCACCTGTCGACCCGGCTGCGTCGCAAGGAGGCGTACTTCCGCTCCCTGGTCCACTCGGGCGTCGACGCCGTCGTCATCCTCGACGGCGACCTCCGGGTCACCTGGACCTCGGCTGCGCTGGACCGGGTCCTCGGCCCGGCCGCCGCCGGGCTCGAGGGGCAGATCCTGCTCGACGCCGTCCACGCCGAGGACCGGGACCTCCTCGGCGAGGCGCTCGCCGGACCGGGGACGCACGGGCTGGTCGCTCTCCGGCTGCAGGACGCCGACGGCGTGTGGCGCTGCATGGAGGCCGGGATCGCCGACCTCCGCGGCGACGCCGACGTCCACGGCGTCGTCCTCCAGTGCCGCGACATGACCGAGCGGCAGGCGCGCGAGCACGCGCTGCGCAGCATCGCCTACACCGATCCGCAGACCGGGCTGCCCAACCGGGCCGGGATGCTCCAGCTGCTCGCCGACCGGCTCGCGTGCGAGTCGCCGGGCGAGGAGGGCGCGACGTTCCTCCTGGTCGAGCTCGACGGGCTGCTGTCGGCCCGCGAGCACACCGGCCGCGACGTGGTCGGCGCCGTCGTGGCCGAGACCGGTCGTCGGCTGCGCGACACCGTGCGGGCCGAGGACGTCGTGGCGCGCATGGGCGGCGGTGCCTTCGCGGTGCTCGCCTCCGGGACCGGTGCCGACGTCGACAGGCTGGCGGGGCGGATCCTGTCGGTCGTCGAGCAGCCCCTGGTGACGACGGCCGGCATCGTGGACCTGACCGCGACGGTCGGGCTGGTCGAGCTCGACCCGGCCCACGACGTCGAGGAGCACCTCGTCCGCGCCGACCTCGCCGTCCGGGCCGCGCGCGCCGCGGGCCCCGGTACGGCCCAGCGCTACGGAGCGGCCCTCGGCGAGGCCGCGGCGCGCCGGGAGCGGCTGCGCGACGACCTCCGCACGGCACGCGCCCGCGGTGAGCTCTTCCTGGTCTACCAGCCGGTGGTCTCCCTGTCCGAGCAGCGGGTGGCCGGCGTCGAGGCGCAGCTGCGCTGGCGGCACCCGGAACTGGGCGACATCCCGCCGGCCGAGTTCCTGCCGATCGCGGAGCAGGCCGGGCTGATCGGCGACCTGCAGCGGTTCGCGCTGGAGGAGGCCGCCCGGGCCGCCGTCGCGCTGCCGGAGACGCCGGAACCGATCCGGATGGGCGTCGACGCCCCTGCCGGGTACGTGGCCGCCGGCTCCCTGGTGACCGACGTGGAGGAGGCGCTGCGCCGGTCCGGGCTGGCGCCGGAGCGGCTGGTGCTGGAGATCGGCGCCGACACCGTCACCTCGGCCGAGGACCGCGCCGGTCTCGACATCGCGACGCTCCGGCTCATGGGCGTGCTGGTGACGCTCACCGACTTCGGCGGCGACACCTCGACGCTGACCCATCTGACCCGGCTGCCGATCGACATCGTCAAGCTGGACAGGGGCCTGGTCTCCCGGATCGACAGGGACCACCGCAGCAAGGCGCTCTGCAAGTCGATGGTGGGCATCGGCCGTGCCCTGGGCATGCTGGTCGTCGCCGAGGGCGTGGACACTCCCGCGCAGCTCGCCGCGCTCGGCGACTTCGGGTGCGACCTCGCGCAGGGCTTCGTGCTGGCCCGGCCGATGCCGCTCGAGCAGCTGGTGGCCCTGGTCCGCGACCAGTCGGGCGCGCTGTGGCCCGGTCTGACCGCCGCGCGCTGACGCCGCGGCTGTCGATCTGGACACATCCGTCCAGCCAATGGGACGGGTTGGTTGACGACCGACCCTCCGGAGGCGCACAGTGGGCGGGTGCCCCACGTCTGCCTGCTCGTCGACGGCTGCTCGCGCAGCCTCCTCGTAGTCGCCTAGCGCGTCGGTCTCCCGACCGACGCGCTGACCCCTCCGTGCCCGCGGCACGAGGGGTTTTTTGTTGTCCGACAGCTGTCGACCACCCCGCGGGCAGCCGCACTCGACCAGCACCGCCCAGGAGATCCGAGAGATGACCACCACCCCGAGCGAGTCAGCCACCCGTGAGGCAGCCGCCGCTCTCACGGGCGTCGAGACCACGGCCAGCTCCGTCGAGGAGGCCGCGGTCGCGCCGGCCACCGGCATCACCGGCGCGCAGAGCCTCGTGCGCTCGCTCGAGGCGATCGGGGTCGAGGTGATCTTCGGCATCCCCGGTGGGGCGATCCTGCCGGCGTACGACCCGCTGTTCGACTCCACGGTCCGGCACGTCCTGGTCCGCCACGAGCAGGGCGCCGGGCACGCGGCGACCGGCTACGCGCAGGCGACCGGCAAGGTCGGCGTCTGCCTGGCGACGTCCGGCCCGGGCGCGACCAACCTGGTCACCCCGCTGGCCGACGCGCACATGGACTCGGTGCCGATCGTGGCCATCACCGGGCAGGTGCCCAGTGGCGCCATCGGCACCGATGCCTTCCAGGAGGCCGACATCCGCGGCATCACGATGCCGATCACCAAGCACAACTTCCTGGTCACCGACGCCGCGGACATCCCGCAGCGGATCGCCGAGGCGTTCCACCTCGCCGCCTCCGGCCGCCCGGGACCGGTCCTCGTCGACATCCCCAAGGACGTGCTGCAGGCGACCACCGACTTCAGCTGGCCGCCGCGCCCGGACCTGCCCGGCTACCGGCCCACCACCCGCCCGCATGGCAAGCAGGTGCGCGAGGCCGCGGCGCTCATCGCCCGCGCCAGCCGGCCCGTGCTCTACGTCGGCGGCGGGGTCCTCAAGGCCGGCGCCACCGAGGAGCTCGCGGAGCTCGCCGCCCTCACCGGTGCCCCGGTGGTGACCACGCTGATGGCCCGGGGGGCGTTCCCCGACAGCGACCCCCAGCACCTCGGCATGCCCGGGATGCACGGGACCGTCGCCGCGGTGACGGCGCTGCAGAAGTCCGACGTCCTGGTGGCTCTCGGCGCCCGCTTCGACGACCGCGTGACCGGGCAGCTGTCGAGCTTCGCGCCCGACGCGCTCGTCGTGCACGCCGACATCGACCCGGCCGAGATCGGTAAGAACCGCAAGGCCGACGTGCCGATCGTGGGTGACGCGAAGGAGACGATCGCGCAGCTGGTCACCGCGCTGCGCGGCGAGCACGAGGCCGGCCGCACCCCGGACCTGAGCGCCTGGTGGACCCAGCTGGACAGCTGGCGGGACAGGTACCCGCTCGGGTACGACGAGCCCGAGGACGGCAGCCTGTCGCCGCAGTACGTGATCGAGCGGCTGGGCGCGATCGCCGGCCCGGACGCGATCTACACCTCCGGCGTCGGCCAGCACCAGATGTGGGCCGCACAGTTCATCAAGTACGAGAAGCCGGGCACGTGGCTCAACAGCGGCGGCCTGGGCACGATGGGCTACGCGGTGCCCGCGGCCATGGGCGCCAAGCAGGGCCGCCCGGACGTCACCGTGTGGGCCATCGACGGCGACGGCTGCTTCCAGATGACCAACCAGGAGCTGGCCACCTGCGCCATCGAGGGCATCCCGATCAAGGTCGCCGTCATCAACAACGGCAACCTCGGCATGGTCCGGCAGTGGCAGACCCTCTTCTACGAGGGCCGCTACTCCAACACCAAGCTCCACCCGCTGGACGAGCACGGGAAGCCCAAGCCGGTGCGCATCCCGGACTTCGTGGCCCTGGCCGAGGCGCTGGGCTGCGTCGGCCTGCGCTGCGAGAGCAAGGACGACGTCGACGCCGTCATCGAGAAGGCCATGGCGATCGACGACGCCCCGGTGGTCATCGACTTCGTCGTCGGCCACGACGCGCAGGTGTGGCCGATGGTGGCCGCGGGCGCGAGCAACGACGACATCCTGGCCGCGCGCGACGTGCGGCCCGTCTTCGGAGAGGGTCAGGTCTGATGCCCCGCCACACGCTCTCGGTGCTGGTCGAGAACAAGTCGGGTGTCCTGGCCCGCGTCTCGGCGCTGTTCAGCCGCCGCGCCTTCAACATCGAGTCGCTCGCCGTCGGGCCGACCGAGAACCCCGGCCTGTCGCGCATGACGATCGTCGTGGACGCCGAGCCGCAGCCGCTCGAGCAGATCACCAAGCAGCTGAACAAGCTGGTGGAGGTCATCAAGATCGTCGAGCTGGACGGCGAGGCCGCGGTGCAGCGCGAGCTGCTCCTGGTCAAGGTGCGGGCGCCGATGGCCGAGCGCACCCAGGTCCTGGAGACGGCGAACCTGTTCCGCGCCCGGGTCGTCGACGTGAACCCGGAGACGGTGACCCTCGAGGCGACCGGCACCCCGGACAAGCTCCAGGCGCTGCTCGCCGTCCTCGCGCCGCTGGGCATCAAGGAGATGGCCCAGTCGGGCACCGTCGCCCTGGGCCGCGGCCCCCGCTCGATGTCCGGCACAGGTACGTTGCGCCCGGTCGAGCGCTCCGCCTGAGTCCGCTCCACCCCCGGGGCCAAAAGCACGATTTTGGCCCTTCACTACCGAAGGGAACACCACACAGCATGGCCGCCGAGATCTTCTACGACGACGACGCCGACCTCTCGATCATCCAGGGGCGCACCGTCGCCGTCCTGGGGTACGGCAGCCAGGGCCACGCCCACGCGCTGTCGCTGCGCGACTCGGGCGTCGACGTCCGCGTCGGGCTGCCCGAGGGCTCCAAGAGCCGGCCGAAGGCCGAGGCCGAGGGGCTGCGCGTCGTGACGCCGGCCGAGGCGGCCGCCGAGGCCGACCTGATCATGATCCTGGCGCCGGACCACGTGCAGCGGACCCTCTACGCGGAGTCCGTCGAGCCGAACCTGCAGGACGGCGACGCGCTGTTCTTCGGCCACGGCTTCAACATCCGGTTCGGCTACATCAAGCCCCCGACGGGCGTCGACGTCGCGATGGTCGCTCCCAAGGGCCCGGGCCACCTGGTGCGCCGCGAGTTCGAGAACGGCAAGGGCGTGCCCTGCCTGATCGCCGTCGAGCAGGACGCCACCGGCGGCGCGCAGGCGCTCGCACTGTCCTACGCCAAGGCCATCGGCGGCTCGCGCGCCGGCGTCATCAAGACGACGTTCGCCGAGGAGACCGAGACCGACCTGTTCGGCGAGCAGGCCGTGCTCTGCGGTGGTGCCAGCGCGCTGATCACCGCCGGGTTCGAGACCCTGACCGAGGCCGGCTACCAGCCCGAGGTCGCCTACTTCGAGTGCCTGCACGAGCTGAAGCTGATCGTCGACCTCATGTACGAGGGCGGCATCGCCAAGCAGCGCTGGTCGGTCTCCGACACCGCCGAGTACGGCGACTATACGTCGGGCCCGAAGGTCATCGACGCCCGCGTCAAGGAGTCGATGAAGGAGGTCCTCGGCGCGATCCAGGACGGCTCGTGGGCCGCTGCCTTCATCGCCGACCAGGACGCCGGTGCGCCGGACTTCAAGGCCAAGCGCGCCGCCGCCGAGCAGCACCCGATCGAGGAAACCGGGCGCAAGCTCCGCGGCCTCATGAGCTGGGTGTCGGCCTCCGACGACTACACGGGCACCGCCGCCCGCTGACCCTCGTCACGCAGAACGGGCCCCGTCACCGCGAGGTGACGGGGCCCGTTCCGTGCCTGTCGGCTCAGTATCCGTAGCCCGCGGCCTGGTACTTCGGCGAGGGGCCGTGCTGGTTGGGAGCCGGGTCGCCGTCCTGGGCCCACCAGACGATCAGCAGGATGATGCCGACCAGCGGCACGAGGGCGATGAGCTGCCACCAGCCGGACTTGCCGATGTCGTGCAGGCGCCGGGCGCCGACGGCGATGCTCGGGATCAGCAGGCCGAGGCCGACGACGATCTGGAGCAGGGGTACACCGGTGATGCCGTCGACGATCCCGGCGACGATCCCGGCCAGCACCTGGAAGAGGTAGAAGAACCAGAACTCCGAGCGCCGCGCCCGGCCGGTGAAGACGGCGTACTGGCCGAGGACGCTGCGCACCGCCGTCGCGAAGTCCAGCTGCGGGCTGGCCGGCGAGGGAGCGCTGTAGCCGGGTGCCGCGGGGTAGCCGTAGCCGGGTGCCTGGCCGTAGCCGGGAGCCTGGCCGTAGCCGGCCGGGGGAGGGGTGCCCCAGCCGGGCTGCGAGCCCTCCTGCGGTTGGTCGGGGCCGCTGCCGGTCGGGTTCGTCACGGGCGTGTTCCTCCTGGTCACGTGGCCCCGTCGACGCGACGGAGCACTGGCGCGCGGAGTCTAGGGCGCGCCTCGCGACCCTGGGCCCGAACGACGCGGAACCGCAACCTGGCCTGCCCGGCGGGCCCCGCCGTCCCTAGGCTGTCGATCCGTGACAGCCACCGTGCCGGGGACCCCGCCCGTCGTCCTGATCGCCGAAGAGCTCGCCCCGAGCGTCCTGGAGGTGCTCGGTAGCGACGTCGAGATCCGGCACGTCGACGGCGCCGACCGCGCAGCGCTGCTGCCGGCGCTGGCCGACGCGGCCGCGGTGATGATCCGCAGCGCCACGCAGATCGACGCCGAGGCCCTCGCGGCCGCACCGAACCTGCGGGTGGTCGCGCGCGCCGGCATCGGCCTGGACAACGTCGACGTCCCCGCCGCGACCGAGCGCGGCGTGATGGTCGTGAACGCGCCGACGTCGAACATCGTCAGCGCCGCCGAGCACGCCGTCGCCCTGCTCCTGGCCGCTGCCCGGCACATCCCCGCGGCCGACGCGTCCCTCCGGGAGGGAACGTGGGCCCGCTCGAGGTTCACCGGCGTCGAGGTCACCGAGAAGACGGTCGGCGTCGTGGGCCTGGGCCGGATCGGGCAGCTGGTGGCCCAGCGGCTGGCGGCGTTCGACGTGGAGCTGATCGCCTACGACCCCTACATCCAGCCCGGGCGCGCCGCCCAGCTCGGCGTCCGCCTGGTGTCGCTGGAGGAGCTGCTCCGGGAGTCGGACTTCATCACCATCCACCTGCCCAGGACGCCGGAGACCCTGGGGCTGATCGGCGCCGAGGAGCTGGCGACCACGAAGCGCGGCGTGATCATCGTCAACGCCGCCCGCGGTGGGCTGGTCGACGAGGCGGCGCTGGCCGAGGCGCTCCGGTCGGGGCAGGTGGGAGCCGCGGGCCTGGACGTCTACGCCACCGAGCCCACGACCGACAGCCCGCTGTTCGAGCTGCCCAACACCGTCGTCACCCCGCACCTGGGCGCCTCCACCACCGAGGCGCAGGACAAGGCCGGCACCGCCGTCGCCCGCTCGGTACGGCTGGCCCTGGAGGGCGAGTTCGTGCCCGACGCGGTCAACGTGCAGGCCGGCGGCGTCGTCGCCGAGGACGTGCGCCCGGGCCTGCCGCTGGCCGAGAAGCTGGGCCGGGTGTTCACCTCCGTCGCCGACGGGCTGGCGCAGTCGCTCACCGTCGAGGTACGCGGCAAGCTCGCCGAGTTCGACGACTCGGTGCTGCAGCTCGCCGTCCTGAAGGGCGTCTTCTCCGACGTCATCGAGGAGCAGGTCACCTACGTCAACGCGCCGCTGTTCGCCGAGCAGCGCGGGCTCGAGGTGGCGCTCACCAGCGACCTGGACAGCCCCACCTACCGCAACCTGATCACCGTGCGCGGTGCGATGGCCGACGGCCGGCAGCTCACCGTCTCCGGCACGCTCTACGGCAAGAACCAGGTGCCCCGGCTGACCGAGGTGGCCGGCTTCGAGATCGACCTGGCCGCGAACGGGCGGCTGCTCTTCTTCACCTACGCGGACCGGCCCGGCGTCGTCGGCATCGTCGGCGCCGCGCTGGGGGAGGCGGGCATCAACATCGCCGGAGCCCAGGTCAGCCGCACGACCGAGGGCGGCGAGGCGCTCATGGCGGTCACCGTCGACAGCCCGGTCCCCGCCGAGCTGCTGGAGCAGATCGCCGGCCGCATCGGCGCGCGCGAGGCCCGCGCCGCGGATCTCGACACCCTCTGACCTAGGGTCGGTCCCCATGCGCTTGGCAGTGATCCCTGGAGACGGCATCGGCCCGGAGGTCGTGGCGGAGGGGCTCAAGGTCCTCCGCGAGGTCGCCCCGGACCTCGAGACCACCTCCTACGACCTCGGCGCGGCCCGCTGGCAGCGGACCGGCGAGCTGCTGCCCGACACGGTGCTGGACGAGCTGCGCCAGCACGACGCGATCCTGCTGGGCGCGATCGGCGACCCCAGCGTGCCGCCGGGCATCCTGGAGCGGGGCCTGCTGCTGCGGCTGCGCTTCGAGCTCGACCACCACGTCAACCTCCGCCCGGCCCGGCTCTTCGACGGCGTCCGCGGCCCGCTGGCCGACAGCGGCCCGATCGACATGCTGTGCGTCCGCGAGGGCACCGAGGGTCCCTACGTCGGCAACGGCGGCGTGCTCCGCAAGGACACCCCGCAGGAGCTCGCCACCGAGGTCAGCCTCAACACCGCCTTCGGCGTGGAGCGCGTGGTGCGGTACGCGTTCGAGCGCGCCGTCTCCCGGCCGCGCAAGCACCTGACGCTGATCCACAAGACCAACGTGCTCACCTTCGCCGGGAACCTGTGGTCGCGGATCGTTGAGGAGGTGTCCGCGGAGTTCCCCGACGTCACGGTCGCCTACCAGCACGTGGACGCCGCCTCGATGTTCTTCATCACCGACCCGGGCCGCTACGACGTGATCGTCACCGACAACCTGTTCGGCGACATCGTCACCGACATCGCCGCGGCGGTCACCGGCGGCATCGGCCTCGCGGCGAGCGGCAACCTCGACGCGTCGGGCACCAACCCGAGCATGTTCGAGCCGGTGCACGGCTCGGCTCCGGACATCGCCGGCCAGGGCATCGCCGACCCGACCGCCACGGTGCTCTCCGTCGGGCTGCTGCTCGAGCACCTCGGCCGGAGCGAGCAGGCGAAGAAGGTCAACGCCGCCGTCGCCTTCGATCTCTCGACCCGCGCCCCGCAGCAGCCGGTGCGCACCGCGGAGGTCGGCGACCGGCTCGCCGCCCTCTCCTCCGGCTGACGGTCACGGGGGCTCCTCCCGGAGGAGATCGCCGACGGGCACCGGCAGCACCGCCCGGCCGGTCTCGCCGGGCGCCGGCCACTCGGGCCGCACGGTGCAGCCGCCGGGGGAGGACTCGACCAGCACGACCGGCTGCCAGGACCAGTCCTCGTGCGGCTCGGCCGCCGCGGTGAGCCCCGCGGGCAGGCGCTCGGGAAGCCGCGCCCACCAGCGGCGGTCCAGAGCGGCCAGGCCACGACGCCGGAGCAGCGCGGCGGCGTCGTCGACCGGTAGTGCGGCCTCCAGCGGGGCGCCGGTCAGCAGCAGCGGCACCACGCGCCCGGCGGCGCCGTCGGGTGCCAGCCAGCCGACGAGCTCGCCGTCGGCGCGGTGCACGGGGCTCCAGTCGGTCGGGATCACGACGGCGGAGCCTGCCACGGCTGCCGTGACGACCGCGCGTGCTTTACTCGTGCCGATGCACACCACCGGCACGATCATCATCGCCTAGCGCGCAGTCACCTCCCGACTGCGCGCAGACCTCCCGTACCCGGGGGGTCTTCTTCGTGTCGGGGCCAGGTAGCCGATCCGAAAGACACCACCGTGACCACCAGCGAGACCGACTTCCACGTCTTCGACACCACCCTGCGCGACGGCGCCCAGCGCGAGGGCGTGAGCTACTCGGTCGCCGACAAGCTCGCCGTCGCGCGGCTGCTGGACGAGATCGGGGTCGGGTTCATCGAGGGCGGCTGGCCCGGTGCGCTGCCGAAGGACACGGAGTTCTTCGCCCGGGCGCGCACCGAGCTCGACCTGAAGCACGCGCAGCTCGTCGCGTTCGGGTCCACCCGCAAGGCCGGCGTCCGGGTGGCGGACGACCCCCAGGTGCGGGCGCTGCTGGACGCCGGGACGCCGGTGGTCTGCCTGGTCGCCAAGTCCGACGTCCGGCACGTCCGCGAGGCGCTGCGGACGACGCCGGAGGAGAACCTCGCGATGGTCGCCGACACCGTCGCGTTCCTCGTCGCCGAGGGCCGGCGGGTGTTCGTCGACTGCGAGCACTTCTTCGACGGGTACGCGGCCGACCCCGACTACGGCGTGCGGGTGCTGCAGACGGCGTTCGACGCCGGCGCGGAGGTCGGCGTCCTCTGCGACACCAACGGCGGCATGCTGCCGATGGGCGTCGGCCGCGTCGTGGCCGACGTGCGGGCGCGGGTGAGCGGGAAGCTCGGCATCCACTGCCAGGACGACACCGGCTGCGCGGTGGCCAACACCCTCGCCGCCGTCGAGGCCGGCGTCACCCACGTGCAGGGGACGGCGAACGGGTACGGCGAGCGCGCCGGGAACGCCGACACCTTCGTGCTGATCGCCAACCTGGTCACCAAGATGGGCATCCCGGCGGTCCCGGGCCAGTGCCTGCCGGAGCTGCAGCGGGTGAGCCACGCGATCGCGGAGCTGGCCAACATCGCCCCCGACGAGCACCAGCCCTACGTGGGCGCCTCGGCCTTCGCGCACAAGGCGGGGCTGCACGCCAGCGCGATCAAGGTGAGCCCGGAGCTGTACAACCACCTCGACCCCGCCGTCGTCGGCAACGACATGCGCATCCTGGTCACCGAGATGGCCGGTCGGGCGTCGGTGGAGCTCAAGGGCCGCGAGCTCGGCGTCGACCTCGCCGGCCACACCGACGCCATCGGCCGCGTCGTCGACCAGGTCAAGGTGCTGGAGGCCGACGGCTGGTCGTTCGAGGCCGCGGACGCCTCCTTCGAGCTGCTGCTCCGGGCCCAGCTGCCCGGCGCCCCCGAGCCGCTGTTCGAGCTGGAGAGCTACAAGACCTCGGTCGAGCACTGGGGCAACGGCGTGGTCGTCAGCGAGGCGACGGTCAAGGTGCACGTCGACGGGCGCCGGATCATCAGCACCGCCGAGGGCAACGGCCCGGTGAACGCGCTGGACAACGCGCTGCGGCAGGCGCTGGTCGACCGCTACCCGCAGCTGGCCGACGTCGCGCTCGCCGACTACAAGGTCCGCATCCTCGGCTGGAAGGGCGGCACGAGCGCGACCACCCGGGTGCTCATCGACACCACCGACGGGGTGGGGGAGTGGACCACCGTCGGTGTCCACGCCAACATCGTCGAGGCGTCCTGGCACGCGCTGGTCGACGCGATGACCTACGCCGTCCTGCGCCGGCCCACCGGCTGACGACTGCGTCGGCGGACTCGACCTCGCCGGGTGGCAGCCGACCGCGCGGTACACGGCGGCTCTCGCTGCCGTACGACGAGGCTCGCGCCCTACAGCGGGTCGACGGCGGGTCCGGACCCCTCAGCCGGGCCGATCCGAAGCGGCAGGCCATGGGCGCCCGGTAGCCCGTCCCCGGCGCGACTAACCTCGCGATGTGCGCATCGTCCGTTTCGCCTCACCCCAGGGCATGTCCTTCGGCGTCCTCGACGGAGACGGTCAGGTGGCCCAGATCGAGGGCCACCCGTTCGGCCAGCTCTCCTTCACCGGCGCCCGGTTCGCCCAGGCCGACGTCCGGCTCCTCTCGCCGATCCTGCCGAGCAAGGTGGTCTGCGTCGGGAAGAACTACGCCGACCACATCGCGGAGATGAAGGGGCAGACGGGTGACGCCCCGAGCGAGCCGCTGCTGTTCCTCAAGCCGTCGACGTCGGTGATCGGCCCGGGGGACGCCATCCGCATCCCGCCGCGGAGCACGAACGTGCACCACGAGGCGGAGCTCGCCGTCGTCATCGGCGCCCGTGGCGCGCGCAACGTGTCGCCCGAGCAGGCGCCGGCCAGCATCTTCGGCTACACGATCGGCAACGACGTGACCGAGCGGGACATGCAGAAGAGCGACGGGCAGTGGACCCGCGCCAAGGGCTTCGACTCCTTCTGCCCGCTGGGCCCGTGGATCGAGACCGACCTGGCCGGGGTCGGGCTGGACCCCGCCGACCTCGCGATCAGCTGCACCGTGGACGGCGAGCCCCGCCAGAACGGCCGCACCAGCCAGCTGATCTTCGGTGTCCCGACGCTGATCTCCTACATCTCGCGGGTGATGACGCTGCTGCCCGGCGACGTCGTCCTGACCGGCACCCCGGCCGGGGTCGGCCCGATCCGGCCCGGCCAGCGGGTCGAGTGCACGATCGAGGGCCTCGGCACGCTGACCAACTCGGTCACCGGCGCCGACGCCGTCTCCACCGCCGGCGGCAGCCGGTGAGCGTGCGCACCCGCTTCTGCCCGTCCCCGACCGGGCTGGTCCACGTCGGCCTGATCCGGACGGCGCTGTTCAACTGGGCGCACGCCCGGCACCACGGCGGCACGTTCGTCTTCCGCATCGAGGACACCGACGCCTCCCGCGACTCCGAGGAGTCCTACCGGCACCTGCTGGACAGCCTGCGCTGGCTGGGGCTGGACTGGGACGAGGGCCCCGAGGTCGGCGGCCCGCACGGCCCCTACCGGCAGTCCGAGCGGCACGACGTCTACCGCGAGGTCGCCGCCAAGCTGCTCGAGTCCGGGCACGCCTACGAGTCCTTCTCCACCAACGAGGAGGTCGACGTGCGCCGCCGCGCGGCCGGCCAGGACCCGAAGCTGGGCTACGACAATCACGACAGGTACCTGACCGACGCGCAGAAGGCCGCCTTTCGCGACGAGGGCCGGCAGCCCGTGCTGCGGCTGCGGATGCCCGACGAGGACCTCGTCTGGACCGACCTGGTCCGCGGCGAGGTCCGGTTCGCCGCCGGTGCGGTGCCGGACTTCGTCCTGGTGCGCGGCAACGGCGCGCCGCTGTACCCCTTCGTCAACCCGGTGGACGACGCCCTGATGGGCATCACCGACGTGCTGCGCGGCGAGGACCTGCTGCCCTCCACCCCCCGCCAGCTGGCCCTCTACGCGGCGCTGACCGACATCGGGGTCGCGCAGGGCACCCCGCGGTTCGGGCACCTGCCGCTGGTGACCGGTGAGGGCACCAAGAAGCTCTCGAAGCGCGACCCCACGTCGAACCTGGACGTCTACCGCGAGCGCGGCTTCCTCCCCGAGGGCCTGGTCAACTACCTGGCGCTGCTGGGCTGGTCGATCGCCGAGGACCGCGACATCTTCACGACCGCCGAGCTGGTCGAGGCCTTCGACGTCACCCGGGTCAGCGCCAACCCGGCCCGTTTCGACCTGAAGAAGGCCGAGGCGATCAACGCCACGCACCTGCGCGCGCTGCCGGTCGAGGAGTTCACCGACCGCGTCGTGCCGTACCTGGCCGAGGCCGGGCTGGTCGGGCAGCCGCCCACCGAGGAGCAGCAGCGGGTGCTCGCCGCCATCGCGCCGATGGCGCAGGAGCGGATGGTCGTGCTGTCGGAGGCCGTCGGACTGCTCGGCTTCCTGTTCGTCGACGACGTCGAGATCGACCCGGCCGCCGCCGAGAAGCAGCTCACCGGCGAGAACGCCGTCGCGGTGCTCGACGCCGCCACGGCGTCGCTGGGCGAGCTGGCGGAGTGGACCACCCCGGCCATCGAGGCGGCGCTGAAGGCCGCGCTCGTCGACGGGTTGGGGCTCAAGCCGCGCCAGGCATTCGGGCCGGTCCGCGTCGCGATCAGCGGCCGCACCGTCTCGCCGCCGCTGTACGAGTCGATGGAGCTGCTCGGCCGGGAGCGCAGCCTCGCCCGGCTGACCGCGGCGCGCGCCCTCGCCGGCGGATGACGGGGGAGGAGGCGGTCTACACCGGGCCGCCGCCCACGCTGCGGCCGCCCGCCGACGTGGCGGTGGCGACGCCACCCCGGCAGGACGACGTCGCGGAGGAGCCGGCCCCCGCCGAGCCCACGCCCTACCTGCTGGTCATGCGGGACGCGTCCTGGGCGTGGTGGCGCCCGGTCGCCGGGCTGCTCACCATCGCGCTCCTGCTGGGCGTCGGCTGGATCCTGACGCGGATCGTCGACGTGTTCACCCGCGTCGGCACCGACGTCGACGGCGTGCCGCTGGACTGGCGCAGCCTGCTGGTGACCGACCTGCTCCTGGCGATCGCGCTCCCCGCGGTCCTGCTCGCGTGGCCGCTGGTGCACGGGGTCGGCCCGGGTCGCGGCATCTCGTCGGCCGGGCGCCTGCGTCGGCCGCTGCTCGCGCGGGCGGCCCTCGTCGCCCTGGTCACCGCCGGCGCCGGCGTCGCACTGGCCGCCGCGGGCGCGGTCCTCCTGGCCGACCGCGAGACGACCGGGCCGGTGCCCGACCTGGCCTGGGTGCTGGTGGTGGGCCTGCTCACCGTGCCGCTGCGCGCCGCCGCCGAGGAGGTGCTGTTCCGCGGCTACCTGAGCCAGGCGGTGGCCGGGTGGATCGGCCGCCCGCGCGCCGGCGCCGCGGTCGCCGCCGTCGTCAGCGCGGTGCTGTGGGCGGCCCTGTACGGCACCGACGACCTGACCGGGTTCCTCGCCCGGGTGGCGTTCGGGCTCGCCGCATCCGCCGCCGTCCTGCTGACCGGAGGTGTCGAGGCAGCGGTGGCGCTGCACGCCGTCTGCGGGGTGGTGGTGCTGCTGCTCGGTGCGGGTCTGGGGGAGGACGCCGTCCCCGGCTTCGTGCCCGCGGGGCCGGGCGAGGCGTTCGTGCTGCTCGGGGTGCTCGGCCTGGGCGCGTTCGTCGGTCTGGGGGCCCGGGGCGCGCTGCGCGGAGGGGGGTCCGGCCGCGAGTCGGAGCGTCAGGTATCGTCTTCTCCGGCGCCGTGAGAGCGGCCCATGGGGTATGGGGTAATTGGCAGCCCGACGGTTTCTGGTTCCGTTAGTCTAGGTTCGAGTCCTGGTACCCCAGCGCAGTACCGCACGGCCCCGTCGTCTAGCGGCCTAGGACGCCGCCCTCTCACGGCGGTAGCGAGGGTTCGAATCCCTTCGGGGCTACGCACCGAGAGCCCCCGACCCACTGCGGTCGGGGGCTCTCGTCGTGTGTGACCGAGCCCGCACCCGTGCACCGGGCCCGGCATGGCAGAATCGGTGCGCACCACGGCCCCGTCGTCTAGCGGCCTAGGACGCCGCCCTCTCACGGCGGTAGCGAGGGTTCGAATCCCTTCGGGGCTACACCACGCGAGCCCCCGACCGAGTTCCGGTCGGGGGCTCGCGCCGTCTCCGGGTGGGGTTCAGAGGGTGAGGGTGGTCTCCAGCGGCAGGTCGACGGCGCTGGTGCCGATCCGCAGCCGGTAGGCGCCCCGCTCGTACTGCCAGCCGTCGGCCCAGTGCGCGAGATGCCGGGTCGGGACGTCGACCTGCACTCGGGCGCTCGCTCCGGCCGGCACCCGCACCGGCGCGGAACCGACCAGCCAGCGCACCGGCCGGTCCACCGCGGAGCCGGCCCGCTCGGCGTAGACCTGCACGACCTGCTTGCCGTCGCGCTCCCCGCGGTTGGCGACGGTGACGGTCAGCGGGACCACGTCCTCGGGGTGAGCGCTGGTCGCGGCCTCGACCCCGGTCAGCTCGATCCGGGTGTAGCCCCGGCCGGCGCCGAACCAGTAGGCGGGTGGGGCGTCCTGCCGGAGCCAGGCGCGGTAGCCGATGTGGATGCCCTCGGCGTACTCGAGCGCGCCGTCGACCGGCGTGCAGGAGAGCACCGGCACGTCGGCCTCCTCGGCCGGCCACGTGGTCGGCAGCCGCCCCCCGGGCTCGGCCACGCCCAGGAGGACGTCGGCCACCGCGGCGCCGAACTCCTGCCCGCCGAACCAGCCGACGAGCAGGGCGGCGACGTCGTCCCGCCACGGCAGCAGCACCGGGGCGCCGGCGTTGACCAGCACGACGGTGCGGGGGTTGGCGGCCACGACGGCGCGGACCAGGTCGTCCTGCCGGCCGGGCAGGGCCAGCGTCGTCCTGTCGTAGCCCTCGGACTCGACGACGGAGTTCGTCCCGACGACGACCAGCGCCACGTCGGCCGCCGCGGCGGCCGCGGCCGCCTCGACGACGAGCTGGTCCCCGTCCACCTCGGCGGGTTCGGTGCCCAGCCGCAGCGACATGGCCCGCGCGGTCGCGCCCTGACGGCGGCTGAGGTCGAAGTGCACCCGCAGGTCGACCGGCGTGCCGGCGGTGACCCGGATCTCCGCCGACGCCGTGGGCGGATTGGTGAAGGCCGCGCCGAGGGCGTCCGCGGCGGGACGGATCCGCTCGTCGAACAGCAGCTCGTCGTCGGCGTACAGCCGCGCGGTGCCCACCAGGGCCACGCCGATCCGCACCACGCCGCTGTCCGACGGCGTCCAGCAGGTGGTGAGCTCGAACTCCGCGGCCTGCTCGATCGGCACGTCGCTGCCGAAGTAGACGAGGTTGCTGGCGAACCGGTCCTCGGCGAACAGCTCGGTGCCGTTCTCGTCGAGGAAGCGGGCGTGCAGGCCGGGCTCGCCGGTGGAGGGGTTGGTCAGCTCGCGCAGCGGCAACTCGACGACGCCGTCCTGCACGACCGCGCCGACGGAATAGGTGACCTCGACGCCCGGGAGCGCCGCGCGCACGCCCTCCAGCGGGGAGACGGTGTGCTCGGGCACCACCGTCGCGCTGCCGCCGCCCTGGGTGCGGGCGGCCGCGGCGTTGTTGCCGATGACGGCCACCGAGCTCAGGGCGGCGCCGTCCCACGGCAGCTCGCCCCGGTTCTCCAGCAGCACGATGCCCTCGACGGCGGCCTGGCGGGCGAGCTGCCGGCCGTCCTCGACCACCACCGGCTCGGCCGGTGCGGCGTCGCCGAGCGCGCCGACGCGCCGGGCGAGCCGCAGGATGCGTAGCACCTTGCGGTCGACGACGGCCTCGTCGATCTCGCCCGCCCGGACGGCGGTCACCAGCGCCTCGCCCCACGGTCCCTGCGGCCCCGGCATCACGAGGTCCTGGGACGCCGTCGCGCTCGCCAGGCTGCGCACCCCGGTCCAGTCGCTGACGACGACGCCGTCGAAGCCCCACTCGCTGTTCAGCGGCGTCTCGAGGAGATCGTTCTCCGAGGCCGTGACCCCGTTGACGGAGTTGTAGGAGCTCATCACCAGCCAGGCGCGGGCCTCCACCACCGCCTTCTCGAACGCCAGCAGGTAGAGCTCGCGCAGCGTGCGGTCGTCGGCGCGGACGTCGACGGTGAAGCGGTCGGTCTCGAAGTCGTTGGCGACGTAGTGCTTGAGGGTCGCGCCCACGCCGTTGTCCTGGACGCCGGACACGTAGGCGGCGGCGAGCTCCGCGGTGAGGACCGGGTCCTCGCTGAAGCACTCGAAGTGCCGGCCGCCCAGCGGGGAGCGGTGCAGGTTGATCGTGGGCCCGAGGACGACGTCCACGCCCTTGCGCCGGGCCTCGACCGCGGCCGCGGCGCCGTACCGCCGGGCGACGTCGGGGTCCCAGGAGGCGGCGAGCGCGGTGGCCGACGGCAGGTTCAGCGACGGGTCGCGCTCGTCCCACACCTCGCCCCGGACCCCGGAGGGGCCGTCGGACAGCAGCATCCGGCGTAGGCCGATCGTCTCGAGGGGCCAGGTGGTCCAGAAGTCGCGACCGGTGAGCAGCTGCACCTTCTCCTCGAGGGAGAGCGCGGCGAGGGCGTCGGTGAGCTCGGTGTCGGAGGTGGTGCTGCGCGCGGTAGTCATGGTGCGTGGAGTGGACCACACCACCTCAGCGCGCGGGAGCGTCCATCAGCTCGTCGTCCGCCGGGAGCCCGTCGCTGCCGTCCGGCGCTCCGCCGCGGAAGGCCATCGGCCGCCCGCACGCCCCCGCCACCCACGCCGAGTCGGTGAGCTGCACGTGCAGGTGCGGTTCGCTGCTGTTGCCGGAGTTGCCGCACTCGGCGAGCGGCTGCCCGGCCCGCACCCGGTCGCCGCGCCGCACGGTGACCGAGCCGCGGCGCAGGTGCGCCAGCACCGCGCAGGTGCCGTCCTCGGTGGCGACGACGACGTGGTTGCCGAGGACCCAGCGGGCGCCGGCCACCTGGCGGACGAAGCCCTCGACGACGAGCAGGTAGACCACTGACCCCCACCCGCTGCGGGCGCGGTGGTCGCGGCGCCGGTCGTGCGCGCGGACCACGGTGCCGGTCACGGGGGAGTGCACCGGCAGTCCGAACGCGGGGTAGTCGGTCGCCGGCCGCCACTGGCCTCCGGAGCCGAAGGCCGGCCGTGGCCGGCCCTCGGGCTCGGCGACCAGGTCGATCGCCCAGGTCTGCCCGAAGCCGTTCGTGCCGTGCGACGGGACCTTCGTCGCGGGGGAGTTGAGTGCCCGCCAGGGGCCGGTCACCGGTGGTTCGACGAGGCGCACGGGTGCTTCCGGTGGGCGGATCCGGTCCAGGGCGATGCCGGCGAGGAGCAGGACGAGGCCGATGAGCTCGCCCAGCACCAGGCCCAGCCCTCCGGCGAGCACCAGCAGCACGCCCAGCGGGATCAGCACCGGCCGGATGCGCGCCATCGCCACCCGTGCGCTCATGCCGGCGGGACCGCGGCGTCGGAGCTCAGCCCGTCCAGCACCCAGAACCGGCCGTCAGCGAGTGGCGCGCGAGATGGCGGCGGCCGCGTCGAGGACCGCCCCGACGACCTCGGGAGCGGGCCGCCGGCCGAGGCGCTCGACCGGCCCGGAGATGGAGACCGCCCCGAGTACCGCGCCGGCGCCGTCCCGCACCGGCGCGGAGAGCGAGGCGACGCCCGGCTCGCGTTCGGCGATGCTGTGCGCCCAGCCGCGGCGCCGCACGTCGAGCAGCGTGCGGGCGGTGAAGCTGGCGTTGGGCAGCAGTCGGTTCACCTCGTCGACGGGGGTGAAGGCCAGCAGCGCGTGCGCGGCGGAGCCGGCCGTCATGGGCAGCCGCGCGCCGACGGGGACGGTGTCGCGCAGGCCGCTGGTCCGTTCGGCGGCGGCGACGCAGACCCGGCTGGCGCCGTCACGCACGTAGAACTGGGCGCTCTCCCCGGTCGCGTCCCGCAGTGCGACCAGGTGCCGCCCGGCCAGGTCGCCGAGGT